>JBAUHR010000489.1:0-36633 GCA_049680385.1 Rubripirellula sp.
TGCGTTTTGGTTTGCGAGTGAAATCCACCAGGCTGCCAGGTGTCGATCGCTGATCCACCCACGGCACAGGGAATCAAACCGACCGTGACGCCTGGATGATGCTTGATGTACTCGGCGGCAAACGAGCGCCCGATCCCCACGCCGACCATCTTGGGCTTATCGAAATGCAACGGATCAGTGGCCTCGTACCAGTTGCCGTCTTGCCCCAACGAACGAACCCGTGCAATAGGTTTCTGGTCAGCATCCGAAACCTTACCGCGGCCAGCCATATTGGATTGGCCCGCCAAGATAAACAGATGAAAGTTGTCAGGATCACTGGGGATCGCGACGTCCGGTGTAGCCGTTTCGGATTCATCGCTGTGAACGTTCGGCAACGAGTTCAAAGTACCGGTAATTAGAATGCCCAGCACGACCCAAGATCGCGGGGCGAATGAAATCCGAAGCATGGTGGCGTCTGATCTGAAAGGTGGGGCGTTGGCGGGACGTTCACTATAGCAGCCGTCGTTAGCGTGCGTGAAAGAACGCGGCGCGCAGAACAACACGGTGTTTTCATGCTTGGGTCTTTTACTCCACAAAATAAGCTTCAAACACATCACAGAGTTGACGCCCATACAGCATCCAATTTTCGACCGACGGACGGTCCTGCAGTCCCTCGATCCAATTGGCGTTGAGTTCATGCACGGCCGCGTCGATGCCGAATCGCGACCACCATCCCTGGCCCAAGGTCGCCGGGCTGTTCTGGCTGGCACTCTTGGTGCCTTCGCGAAACCAAGACTTCGCGCGCAAGATTTCTTCGAACCGTGACATGCGAGCCAGGTATCCGGAATCACCATCGTCACCGGCGCCGCTCAAATGCAGCTTACCGCTTGAATCGTTGTGCATTTCCAATGCCAGATGTGGCCGCTTGCACGCATCCAGCATCGTCGTCAACCATTCTTCAAGCGCCGCGTTCTCGGGACACAGTTGGGGATCCGCCGGTGCATCCCAATCTCGATTGAGATCCTTGCCCAGCATGTTGAATCGACCGCGTCCCATCGCAACGCCGTCCTTGTTCGCCATCGGCATCACGTAGACGCAGAAGTGGTCGAGATAGGTTTGGTCTTTGTCATTAGCCGTCGCGACCAGATGTCGAATCAATCCTTCGACAACCCAGTTGCCACCCGATTCCCACGGATGAGCACGCGCTCGCATGAACACCCGGTATGGCGCATCTTCGCGTCCGACACGCACGATTTCTAATGGACGACCTTGTACGGTTTTGCCAATCGTCGTGATCTCAACCACCGGATGCTCGCGAATTTCATCGAGCAGCCGAATCAGTTCGCTGACACGGTACGGCGGCAGGCGTGCAACATGCACGCTTCCCGATTTCGGAATCGGCAACGTGAATTTTAGTTGGCTCGATTCCTTTAAGAATTCCGTTTCGATTGGCTGCCAATCCTTGCCGTCCAAGCTGATGTAAGTAATCGTTTCGTCATCAGCGGCGATTCCGATACGTCCGTTGTAGACGTTGTGAAAGTTGCTCAGTATCACCGTGAGGTCGCAGCCTGGCTCGGCGTCGACGCGAAAGTGCCAGTGCAAGGCAGCTCGATTGGGCGACTGTCGTTCGTGGTCGTACAACAAATCGACTCGCACGACTGCGTCGTCCAGAACTTCCCAGTCAAGCGACGATCCGTTCTCGATGCTGGTGTCAATGAAATGCAATTTGTTTGCATTTTGGGCATGGGAAACACTTGAAACAAACAAGATCGCTGCAAATAAGACATAGCAAACCAGCGGAGAGGTTCTCATCGGGATCGGCCTAGCTTTGAGTGGCGAAACGTTGGGCTGCGTTTTCAATGGATAGACGCATGAGAGAGCCGTTATACTGGACGTCCAGTCTCCGTCGGCCTTGATTCCCTCGCCCACCCTGAATCGCTTTGAAAATCAACAACTATAAACCCACGGCCCAGCCCCGCCGCGAACTGCTGAAAGCGTCCTCGCTGTCGCTGGCACTGCCACTGCTTGAGTCGACGCGTGCGACCGCTTCGCAGCAGCCGAGTGAATCGCCGTCGCATTCAGCGCGGGCAAAGCGTCTGGTTTGCATTGGCTCGAATCTTGGTTTCTATCGGCCCGCGTTCTATCCCAAACTGCCCGAGCAAGACGCGGGCCGGCCGACCGCCGGTGGCACCGCCGATTACCAACCGTCGCAACTGCTTAGCGTCATTGATCACCATCGCGATGACTATTCGGTCTTTTCCGGTTTCGATCACCGCGCAGGCAACGGCCATAAAAACTGGGACAACTACCTGTGCGGTTCTCAGGTCGGCAGCATTTCGCTGGACCAGATCGCAGCCGAGAAGCTGGGAACGGAAACTCGCGTAGAATCCATCCAGCTATGTGCAGGCGACATCTCGCAGCAACGCATGACTTACTCGCGACAGGGCGTGCCGCTGCCGATGGTCAATCGGCCCAGCGTGATTTACAACAAATTGTTCGCGCAAGGGGAAAGCAAAGAGCGAAGCGAATACCTGCTCAAGAGCGGACGCAGTTCTTTGGATGTTGTTCGCGAAGACGCCAAACAATTGCAATCGCGCGTCAGCAGTGCCGACAAACAAAAACTTGCCGAGTACTTTCAATCGCTGCGTGAACTGGAACAACGAATGGGACGCCAACTGACCCATCTCGCCAATCCTGGTGTCCAAGTCGACTATGAACTTCCACCGTATGATCCCGTCGCGCCAACGCTGATGCTCGAGTGCGAACAAATCATGTTGGATCTGATCGCACTGACTCTGCAAACAGACACGTCT
The DNA here is from genome assembly GCA_049680385.1 of Rubripirellula sp. Classification (GTDB taxonomy): domain Bacteria; phylum Planctomycetota; class Planctomycetia; order Pirellulales; family Pirellulaceae; genus Rubripirellula. The sequence goes on from JBAUHR010000489.1 coordinate 2,793, forward strand.
CGAGTCGCAACGCTATTCATCGCTGGTCTTGGTCAAGTGTTCACGATCGACGGTCAATCTTTGCGCGCCGGCTATCATGCTTTGTCTCACCACGGCAACGACCCAGATTTGATTCGGGATTTGATCCGTGTAGAGACCGAACACCTGAAGTGCTTTGATCGCTTCCTGACGGGGTTGAAACAGAAAACAGATTTGGAAGGCAAGCCATTGCTGGACAGCACGATCGTGATGTTTGGCACTGGCATGGGCGATGCCAGCCGTCACTCGAATCGCGACTTGCCAACTCTGGTGGCCGGCGGCGGACTCAAACACGGCAAGCTCCACTCCGCCGATCCGAACGCCGATGACGGTTTAATGCTGGGTGATGTTTATCTGTCGATGCTGCGTCAGTTAGGTATCGAATCTGATTCGTTCTCGGGTGCAACTCGTGGTATCGAGGGATGGAACTGATGATGGGATCTGTCCACGTTAGCATCCTGGCAGCTTTGGTTGCTTTCACTTTGACAGTTGTTGAACCTTCGGCCCAAGCGGCCACGCCGCAACACCTGATCCAGACACTCTGTTCGGACTGTCATAGCCCCGACGCGGCCGAGGGCGATGTTGTCCTGCGGCCCGATGAAATCGACTGGTCCGATCCCGGTGCACTCGCGGTCTGGGAAAATGTCCACGATCTTGTCAAACGAGGCATCATGCCGCCGCCGGATGCCGAGCAGCCCACCGACGGCCAGCGATCCCAACTGCTCGATTGGCTCGATCGTTCGTTGGTCGAACATCAGCCCATCGGTGGAACGCCGATTCGACGTCTAAGTGGTCGCGAGTACGCCAACACGATCCGCGATGTGTTCATGATTCCCAGCTTTGAATTGCCGCTCAGTTTTCCACCTGACCATCTTGCAGAAGGCTTTGATAATCTCGCAAGCTCGCTCGTCATCGCTCCTTCCCATCTGGACGCGTTTTCCGAAACTGCCACCCTTGTTGCTGACGAGCTCTTTCCACCGCCCCGTGCCAGTACTCCGTCGCGAACGGTTGTCGTGCCGCCCAACGATCTCGTGATCAGCTACTCTTCGGCGTGCTTGATCGACGGAGCGATGCGGTTGGCGTCTTCGGGTACCAACCTGCGCCGCAACGCAACTTGGCCCACCAAGTTCGAGGCACCCCGGCGAGGCCGCTATCACATCGAAGTAACCGCGTCGGTGTATGGCGAGCCGACGGATGAACCACTGCGACTTCGCGTCTTGGCGATCGACGGCGTCAACGTGAAAGGTGACGAGGATCGTTACGAAGATTGTTCGATCCAGCCGGGTGATCGGCAAACGTTCGAATGGGACATGCAGCTTGACGTCAACGAAACGATCGCAATGCGCAATCTCAATGGTTCGTTTCAATACGAAGACAAAACCGAGTTTGCTGATTACTTGAAATCGTTTCTAGGCCAAAATCCCAAACTTGCCGCGGCTTGGGCGTCGATCGGCAACCCCGCGCGAGGCGGCAGCGGTTGGCAGCGAGTCAAGGAAGCGATGGCGGGCGAGGGACTAGATTCGTCGATCTACAAACCCGGCAGCGACGCGGTGGACAAACTTGCCCAGCAGCTTGCTAAGAAGTCCGTCGACACTGGCGAAACACTCGTCTACAAATTTTTCGAAGAGGGACCGGGGATTGCTGTCCACCAGGTCAAGATCACTGGCCCCGTAGAAGTATTCCCTGACGAAGCCGACGCTCGCCGCGATCGTCAACAGAAGCGTTTTTGGCAAACCTATCTTCCCGGTGGCGGTGACACGGACCTGGTCGCGGATTCGGGTCGGGGAATCACGCCGCACTTGAACGCGCTCTTTGGCTCTCTGCTACGCAGCGCCTACCGGCGTCCACCTACCGATGACGAAATTGATGCGATGGTCTCGTTGGTGGATCGTGAACTGCGAAACAATGGTGACCGATTAACCGACAAGACATCGATCGACCAAATTGGTTTCCAGCGTGCGATGCACCTTGCCATTCGCACAATTTCGATCTCACCGAGCTTCTTGTTTCGCAACACCGGTCTTCACGATGAAACGGAATCAGCCACGCTTTCGTCGACCGAACTTGCCTCACGGCTTTCGTACTTCCTGACATCACGACCGCCTGACGAGCAACTGCGGCGCTGGGCCGACACCGGCCAATTGCTCAACTCGTTTCGTTTGCGGAAAGAGGCATCGCGGCTTGCCGGCGAACCGTTCGCACGTGACTTCACCCGCCAGTGGCTGCACCTGCACACACTCGACAACCTGATGCCGGATCCCGCGTTGCTACGGAAGTTCACGCTCGGTCACCGAACAGGAATGACCGAAGAAATCACGCAGTCGTTCTCGCACGTCCTGAAGAACAATTTGCCCGTTAGCGATCTGATCAACCCGGATTTCATGTTCACCAACAATGCGGTGGCCACCGACATCTACGAAATCAGTAATGCGAAAACACTGATTAACAATGCACCAAAATCTGGGAAATCCGGCGTTGTCCGCTTGCCGATCGAGCCAGGTGGCCGGCTCGGTGGCCTGCTCAGCATGAGCGGCGTCATGATGGCCACAGCCAACGGAGTCGACACCCAGCCTGTTTTACGTGGCGTCTGGATGCTCGAAAATATCATGGGCTCGCCACCGCCGGACCCACCCGACGCAGTGCCGGCGCTGACGCCTGACACGACGGGCGCTAGCTCGCCCAAAGAGCGGCTTGCGGCCCACATGTCGTCCAACCAATGTGCCGTTTGTCACCGCGAGATCGACCCGCTCGGCTTCGTGTTGGAAAACTACGACGCGATTGGTCGATGGCGAGACCGGTATCCGAGTGGCAACCGAAATAGCAACAAGAAAAACAAGGCTGCCCAAGGAACGCCCATCGACACCACCGGCACCATGCCCAGCGGAGTCGAACTCAGCGACGTGACCGACCTCAAACGCTGGCTGGCGGCCAACCCCGAATCGTTCGCGCAGTGTCTTAGCGAAAAGCTAATGACTTACGCCACAGGTCGAGAGCTTAACTATCACGAACGACGCCTGATCGCGGACATCATCCAATCACAGCAAGAAAACGAGTTGCGGCTCGATGATCTCCTGCAGGCGCTCGTCGATAGCCCGGTCTTTCGCAATCGGTAGCGTTCGATCCAGACTGCTATTTTGACGATCTATCTCCGCCTCAAGATCACTTGATGCGGCCTTTGGTTTTTACCGCCAAAATTCACTTCAACATCCAACCGGACTTTGCCCGCGGGAATCGTTAGTTGCGCGACGTTACCAAGTTGCTTTCCAGCCGGAATGTCTAGCTGCGTCGTGGCGTTGCCGGCGGTGATCGTCGCGGTTCCCAATGGCGGCGGCGATGCAAACAAGACTTCGACTTCGTAGGTGGCGTCGTCCAATGCCGCCAACAACCAGAAGCCTGACGAGTCCTCGGCCCACGGTCGCCCGTGTAGGTGGCGACAATCTTGGCGTGTCAGAACGGTCGCCCGTTAGTAGGGGCAAGAAGCTGCGTCCATCCAAATGTTGTTCCGCGGGAACGTTGACATCACACGCATCAAGAATAGTAGGTGTGATATCGATGTGCGCGCACAACTGATTAACGGTTCTGTTGGCCGAAACCTTGGCTGGCCAATGAAACAGCAGCGGCGGGCGAATGCCACCGTCATCGACGCCCGTTTTCATGCCTCGCATGTTGCCGACATACCGCATCGTGTTTGGACCGTTGTCCGATCCTAGCACGACGAATGGGCAGGTGTTGCAAGTATGCCACATTGCTGTGAAAGAATGGCTTGTGAGCGGGCAGCGAATCTTTCATGATTGCCTCTTCAGATCGTCCCCGATTCGATTACGTAAGCAGGAGTGGAGTTCGTGAAAGTCAGTCGTTTGATGCGCCAGAGTTTACTTGTCGGATTTTGTCTTGGTGGAGTTTTGTTCTTCAGCGGAATGGTCAAAGCTGCGGATCATCCTGCATTCGGACCGGTCAAAGAACTGTTCGCCGCGATGTCGAAACACGATGGCAAGGCGATGCAGGAAACTGCAACCAGAGACTTCCAACTACTCGAGCACGGCGAATTCTGGACGATGCAGAAACTCGTTGATGCAGTCCAGCCCAAGGGCAAACCGCAGGAGCGGAAGAACTTCTTCCAACAGATTCAAGCTCGACAGAAAGGCGACGTGGTCTGGGTAAGCTACTGGAACAAGGCAGAGATTCGCCGAGAGAGCAAAGTGCGGACGATCGTTTGGCTCGAGAGTGCAGTGATGGTCAGGGAAGAAAGTCGCTGGAAAGTCCAACTGATGCATTCGACTCGCTTGGAACCAGACAAACACCCGAAAGATATTCAATGGGTTCAGTTCGAGGCGACGCCATAACTTCTCGTATCGATCTGGCCGACAATCGATTCCGACTGATTATTGCTCGACGAAGTATCACAAACAGTGAAGAGCACGAATCAATTGCGATGGAACTTCTGCGCAATCGACTTTGACAATTAGTTTTTGGATTCCACGCTACTCCAAACGGGAAGGTCCTCGACTTCTTCAATCGCTTTCGGACTTAGCGGGATGCCCCAGACTTTGCCGTAGAACGGACTCAAATTGTGTCCGGTGGCTCGTGACATTCGGACCATCCAGGCATCGCGTTCAGCCTGTTCGCTATTGGGAAGTTTGCCTGGTTCGGTGTCTTGCTGCTTGCTGTAGCCTGCAAGGACTTCTCGGTATACATCCCATCCAAAGGTATGGCGAACCTGAAGATGCATCGCCAGCTTTTCGGCAGCGTCTCCTTCTGCGTACGTCTTCCCGCTGGCGAGAAAAGTGGCGGCTTTCTCTTCGACGGCGTCGGCAGTTGCGGTCCACGTCCAGCCTTTTCTGTCCCGCATTCCGAGTCGATCGAAAGCATGTGCCGAAAACAAATTCACGGTGACCTCGATTGATCCGTCGAACGTGTAAGGATTGTTCCAGTTCCACGATTTGTCCGGGCGACGTTGGGCTTCGTGGCCCAGTTCGTGAAACCATCCCCAATTGCCGGTCGAAGTAAGTTGAGGCAGATCGACCACACCGCGGCATTGACTTTGGGGGCCTTGAGTTGGATATCCAGCATGGAAGAGTCCAACAGATATCTGACAATCCACATTGATGCGCTCTGGCATTTTTCGCAGATCGGCGTAACCGCCCAGTTGGTCGTGCAATCCAACCACCCCATCCCAGTAGTCCATCAGCGATGCCGGGTCGTCCAATTCCCGAATCCAATCGGCAGGAAACGAAATCGCCACGTTCCGGCCTACCAATTCGGCGTAGGGAGCCGGGTGGTGACGCAGTGTGTTCTGCCAGTCATCTAAGGTTGTCTTGCCGTGCACATAAATGGGAGCAGGCAGTGCATTTTCAAAGTTGGCAAGGAATGGATCGACGTCGATTGGTACATTGCCGGTGTCGATGTAAACCGCCCCGCCATAGGTCGCAGCAACTTCGGTACGAGCCTTGTTCACCGCAAAGGCGCGGGCCGGACCGCGCGGCGTGCGCAGCAGTGCTTTTTTTAGCGGGAGCGTGTCGCGATGACCCGATATCCAAATTTTCAACCCGCGGTCCATCCATACCTCGGGTACTTCGACCACCACGACTTCGCCGGGCGCCGCATAGAATCCGGTCGAGTGCATTCGCACTCGCCGTGGGTTGATCTCGGCCACGCCAGAAACGCGTTCCGCGGACGCGGGGATCGACCCATACAGATCCTGTGCCGCACCGTGCGCAGGAACTTCGCCGGGCGGAAGGTTGTGCAGATAGTCGCCCGCAATTTTCAAGAGCTGTTTGCCAACTTCATTCTTGACGACTTTCAGATTGCCATTCACATCGCGTCCCAAAACCCGTTCTGAATAACGGACTGCCGCTATCTGTAGATCGGCTCGCTGTTCAGGACTGAGTTGCCTCCACGCCTTTTCTTGAATCGAGTCCAACAACGTTGCCAGCTCAGCCTCATTAAGGTCGGCGAATCGATCGACAAGCGGTGCTAGATTTTCTTGAGCCAGCGTGGGCAGATGAATCAAGCAGGTGAAGACAAGTGTGGCGAAGAGCAACTTCATTGTATCGATGACTGATTCAGGCTGACGGACAGAGCGCCCGGGCATTCTACGTCAACGCCGCTCTGCGTGTTGCCTCAGTCCACTCACTTGCGCATCTGATTTTGCACGCCACCATGGGAAAATTGACAACTCTTCCCGATACGTGTCGACGGCGATTATGAACTGCCCCGGTTGCATCATCGGGAACCGCGTTTTACGAATCGGCATCGACGACTAGGGCATGGACAGGTCTGATGAAAATGCTTGTGAGTTGGTAAACGAGTTAAGTTTTCAACTTCACTCACCCGCGGGCAGATTCCACAACTGAGTCGACGGCCCTAGCCGCGGGTTTTTGTGCTTCACGAACAAGATCACGGTACCCGCGGCTATCGCCGTCGGCTCAGAAAGCCGTGTTTCCTTACACTAGAAGTCCGCTACCGCCCCTCCTGCGGGCAGATTCCACAACTGAGCCGACGGCGCTAGCCGCGGTTTTTTGTGCGTCACGACCGAGATCACGGTACCCGCGGCTATCGCCATCGGCTCAGAAAGCCGTGTTTCCTTAAACTAGAAATCCGCTACCGCGACCGCCTCTCCTGCGGGAAGGAAAAAGGCTAGAGCTGCAAGCGCTTGGCTCGCCGTGAAACTCTCGTCGACGGTCGCACGGTCTAGCGACCCGCTTACAGCGTTCTTCGTCAATCTTAGCGAAAAACACGATGATCCAACCGCAACTTTGAACAGAACGTGGGGTTACTTCAATTGATCACCGTGATTGCCCACGACCAATAGGATTGCAATGTATCTTCCATCGACTTTCGGTACCGTTCTTCCACGCCTGGTTACAGCAGCTGCGTTTGCGATTTTGGCAGCGACTGCCGCGCACGCTCAGCCCGGCCGATTCTCGCGAGGCAACTCAGATTCGAAAACATCGATCGAGACGGAAAGGGGCTATCTGTTTATAAACGGAAAGTACTTGCAACCGCCGTACAAAATTGAAGTCGATGTCGAGAAAGATTCGATCCGCATCAACGGAGCCGACTATTCAGCAGCTGCGTTCGACATCAGCGGCCTTGTCGATCGCGATACAGGCAAGCGTGGCGGAAGCGAGGGGGGGCGTCGAGCAATGGGATCTCGGGACGGCGGGTGGGGTCGTGGACGAGACCGTGGGGCAGAATCAATCGAGCCATCGGCCAGCGTATCGGTTCGTGCATTGTTTCGCGAACTCGACACGCTTCAGTTGAACATGATTGTTGTCTTGCAAAGTGAACGGCCACCATTGTCCATGTCGCTCGGCGATGAAGGCCATGTCTTGTTGTCTTCGCTGATTGCAACCGATGCCGGGTTTCAGGAGGCGATGGTGATTCCAGATTCTTTAAATTCACCAGCGCAGCGAGAGGTTTGGGAGCAATTGGTCAGCCAGTTTGTTGTGACTCCCGCTTTTCTTCAGCGAGCAAAAGCTCATGTAGAAAAAATGGACGCAGAATCTCGGCAGGTTGAAGACTTTGCTGCCGCCAATGAATTGAACAGTCGCATCAGTTATCCGCTGACGACGTTCGCCCTTGTGCTGGTCGTGGTAGCGATCGGCCACCTGTTGATCAATGCACAGCCAATGTTCGGTGGCGTCGACGACCCGACTGCTTTGGAAAACATCAAGAAAGCAACGGTCTTGTGCCTCGTCATTGTTGGATTGATGTCGGGAATTGATCTGATCTGGACACTGATTGCAAATCAAAATGGTTCGATGCGTGAGCTGAATCCGCTGGGCAGCAAATTGATCGACAACCCGAGCCAACTGATGATGTTCAAGTTTATCGTCACATCAATCTCCATCGGGCTGCTGTTCTGGTTTCGCGAAATTCCCTTCGCTCGCCGAGCAACATGGTGGTGCTGTCTTGTGCTAACGCTGTTGACGGCACGGTGGTTGACGTTCCACTCATTGTTTGCCTGAGTGACGCTTCAAGAAACAATTTGTCACGCATCGATCTGCGTTTGCATTTGTCAGCCTTCTTCGGGCATCACGGCTCTGTCGCTGCCGCTTTCGTGATTTGCGCTGCGATCTGCAAGGCGTCGCCAAAGAGTGCCCATCAGTCATCCGAGACATCTTGGCATCCGAGACATCCTGGAATGCTGTTTCAAACCGATTGTCTCTCGTTTTCGCACCAGTGACGTTACGAATAAATACGCCGGCAATTTGGCTGCGGTGTTCGCGAGCAATCTAGCCGTAAATTTCGGGATCTTGTTCCCCCGAATCGCCGATCAAGATGAACTGTCGCTGGGGAAACGCTTCCAAGATCGGCACGATCGCTGACCGTTTGGTTTCTTGCTGAGAGGACAACAGATCCAGCACGCTGGAATCCTTCAAGCGGAATTGCTTCAAGTGAAAAGTACCTTCCGGAAAACCTGCTTCGGAAATGAATCAGTCGAGTGGTGGGTACAGTTGCCAACCTCTAAGTGTGTGACATGGGCGGTGTACTTCGGTGCATCGATGTGCAAACGGGTGACGCGCGATGGAAAGATCGGATCGAAGGTGGTGGGACGTCCTCATCCGAACCGACAAATCTCTCTGGCTGTTTTCAAAACCATAACATCGAAATCGTTCACGACGTGATCAGCCCAAGACCAACGGTGAGCTCGTGCCGTTTTTCGATCATTGTTTTGTAAGCGTTTACTTCGCTTTCCTCAGGGCGGACGCCATAGCGGATCCTACAACTGAGCCGTGTTTCCCTGGTTTAGAAGTCTGCTACCCGGTCCGACCTTACCGCAGGAAAGTAAAGATCTAAGCACTATTAACTTGACAAATATGGACTTAAAAACCGCACGTCCAGCGGTGCTGAGAGCTAATGATTGTAAATCGCAAAACGACAGCGCTCATCAGCGAACGTTGCGCGTGAATTCGTCGCGGATTTCGCCGCCTTCTAAGACGCACTTTCCACGCAAAGTGTCTTTTCCAAACGTCAAAACGAACACGTGATTTCCTTGATCCGCCATGCCGGGCGATTGCAGGAACCAACGATCAGTCTTGGGGGTTCGCTGCGCAACGCCCAGGCCACCTTCACCGATATACACGACACCGGTCGGGTCATTTTTTCCATTCCGAATCGGAACGGTGCGTTTGATATTGTGACCGTCGGCTTCGCAAACCAAATCCACGTTGAATTTTTCGAACAGGGGCACCCAAGCCTTCAGTCCCGAGCCGGGTGTTTTGACAGCCGGGTAGACCGGGCGATGGTACTGGGCCAGCAGCCAACGATGACTTCCTCGCGAGTCCGATAGTTCGTCGCCGAGCCACGCTGCTTGGTCACCTGCGGCACTCGTTTCGGAATTCAGCGTTACCATTCGGACCTGGGGGCCAATGCTGATCGCGTAATAGTTTCGGTCGTCATCGGGAAACCCGAACACCTCGTTGAATGGCTTGCCCTTATCATGGTTTCCGCGTGCCGGGATGATCGGCAGCAGTCTGCCATCGGTCGCGGTTGTCAGCTCATGATCCGAAAGCCACGCCGACCACAGTTCCACTTTGGGGCCCGTCACGACGTAGTCGCCACCATGTGCTAAAGCCAGCACGTCGTCGGATGGGTCGTCGTTGTCAAACGAGGCTTCGACCATTTTCGAGATCATGGTATTCATTCGGCGTCGAGCATCACGATCCGATCGTGAATCGCCACCATGCATGATGCTGAACTCACGATCGGTGTCGGGCGCGGTGACGAAATAGAATACCGGCGACTGTTCGCCGTCGCTAACCATCACAATTTCGTAAGCGGTCGCTGGCTGTAAATCGGTTAGCTTGACATGATGATAGTAAAGCTCGAAGGAACCGTCCGTGTAGCGGCCTGTTTCAGCGAGACTAACCGCAGCGACTTCATCGCTACCTTTAACGTGATAGCGAACGGAATGATCGCGTCCGACCGATTGGGTGTTCCAGGAAATGGTGGCCGTCGTCGCCGGGTCGTCAGTCCACACCACTCGCCACTGGGCGGGGGCCGTGCCTGCGAGCGGCGCGTCTGCATAGGCTCTTGGCGTAGGGGCCAGGAAAACGATCGAGAACGCGAAGGCAAGAAAGTAGCGCAGCAATACGGCCATGTTTATTCTGACTTTGTTGAAGTGGACTTGTTTTGTGCGATCAAGAACAGCAAGATCGCAAGGGGGACGCCACCGTTTGCCGCACGAAGCACGGTTTCGGGCCATGCCTCGTATCCCAACGCGGACATTCTACTGGCCGCGGTGATGACTCCCCACACCCCCATGTACGCTGCAGCGAATCGAAGGCGAAACGCGACTAACGCAATCGCAATGATCCCGTCGACTGCCCCGATGATGACGAGAACCCGTTCGGCGGTTGACTGGCTTAAACCAAAGCCCGTCCACTGAAGATCCGAAAGCAGGATCAAGTCCGTGAACGGAGCATAACGATCGATAGCTTTGTACCCGTGCGCAACGAATGTTGCGGACGCCGCAATCACAAGCAGCGTCAAAGCGTATCGGGCCGAGTTGTGGGAATCATCAAGCGTTTTGGGGGGTGACTGATTGCGACGAGTCAACATCAGCAACGCAAGCGGCGCGGCGTAACGCACCGCGTGCTCGGCCAATGCCAATTCGCCGTATACCGCAGCCCTCGCCATGTCAGCAATCGACAACGCAATCATCCATGCGGCAACCCACAGCAACGCGGCTTGGTCCAACCGATGAGCAATCGATGCACCGATCGATGATTGATCGCACAGCAACCGACACCATCCGGTGATGCCCAACACGACTGCCGCACCGAGAGTAAGCGTCATCCCCGTGTCGTCAATCGTTTGGCTCAACGCTTCCGGCCAATGAAGGTCAAAATAGAGCCAACCATAAACGTCGCTCTCGGTTTCAACCGAAGAAAGCAGATAGCGCCCGCCCACACCGATGCACTGGACCAATACGACCAAGCGTAAGCACCAAGCGACTGGGCCGGTTTGTTGGCGTTGGCTTTCGTGAGCGGACTGAGAGGAATTCATGATGCAGCCACTTTAGTCGCCTTCGCGTTATCAGGCGAACTTGCCAGAAAGACGTAAAAGCACTTGGCTGCTAAGCCGGATCGGCGAGTATCTTCCCGGTTCGGTCGTCGACTCGGTACAGGCGGGGGGGGCCGCCCAGCGCACCATCGCCGGACTTCAGTGAGACCAACCAATAGGGATCGTCCGGCACATTCGCGGCAACCATCGCGCGCAAGATTGCCAGATCATGCACACCGTTTTCGCTGTACAACTTTGCGTAGAACTCCTTTTCGCGGTGAATCTTCGCCGCGTCAAAGAACACCGCAGAACACTTCGTGCCCGGCGGAATATCGCCAAGGTGTTCAATGACGATCATGATGGCCGCCTTCTGGTCGATCTCTCGTTTCGCCAACTGTTGCTCCCAACCCTTACACATGCATCGCTGAAACGGTGGACCGCTACCCAAGCGGTGCCGAGCAGCAATTCCTACGGCTCGAATTCACTCTCGAACGCAATCCACATAGCACCGGCGTTTTCCATCGACGACTTCGTCGACTAAGCCATGGATGTCAGTGTCGAATCCGGGGAAGGTACCGTTGAACAACTTTGCAAATTTCAGGTACTCGACGATCGTGCGATTAAAACGTTCGCCGGGGATCAACAACGGTATTCCGGGCGGATAAGGTGTCAGCAAGACAGCAGTTGACCGTCCCTCGAGTTGATCGATCTCAACACGGTCTATTTCGCCATGGGACATTTTGGCATACGCCTCCGAAGGCTTCATCGCTGGCTCCATCGGTGACAGATACATGTCTGTCGTCACCCGGGCGATGTCCGATTGTCGGTATGCGTCGTGGACCCGTTGACTCAAGTCGCGAAGCCCAACCGATTCGTAAATCGGGAACGCTTGTGCGAATTCGGGTTGGATTTTCCAGATCGGCAAATTCTTATCGTAGTCATCTTTGAATTGTTGGAGAGCGCTGACCAACGTATTCCAGCGTCCCTTGGTGATGCCAATGGTGAACATGATGAAGAACGAATAGAGGCCGGTCTTTTCAACAATGACGCCATGTTCGGCTAGGTAACGAGTCACAATCGACGCCGGTATACCTGATTCGGCGAATTGCCCTGCAACGTTGAGCCCCGGTGTCACAACTGTGGCTTTGATAGGATCCAACATATTGAACCCCTCTGCCACGTTTCCGAATCCATGCCAATTGTCAGAGGATCCCAGCACCCAGTCTTGTTGCTCGCCAATTCCGTCCTCTGCGATTTCGTCGGGGCCCCAAACTTCGAACCACCAGTCGTCGCCCCACTCGGCATCCACCTTACGCATCGCACGCCGAAAATTAATCGCTTCTAAAATTGATTCTTCGACGAGAGCGGTCCCGCCCGGAGGCTCCATCATTGCGGCGGCAACATCGCAAGACGCAATGATCGCGTACTGTGGCGACGTCGACGTGTGCATCAGATAGGCTTCATTGAAGATGTGCCTGTCAAGCTTCTTCCCTTTCGAATCTTTAACCAGAATCTGCGACGCTTGCGAAATGCCGGCCAAAAGCTTGTGGGTCGAGTGGGTTGCAAAAATGATCGATTCATCGCACAACGGCTGGTCTTGACCAATGGCGTGCATGTTTCGATAGAAGGAATGGAACGTGGCATGCGGCAGCCAAGCTTCATCGAAGTGAAGCGTATCGATCTTGCCATCCAACAAGCCCTTCAACTTTTCAACGTTGTAAACGATCCCGTCGTAAGTGCTCTGGGTGATTGTCAGAATGCGTGGCTTGCGTTCGGGATGCCGCTGTTGCGCTTCGCGGGCGAAAGGGTTGGCGTCTATTTTGCGTTGAATACTTTCCGGCGTGAATTCGCTTAACGGAATCGGCCCAATCAATCCCAAATTGTTTCGAGTCGGCGTCAAGAAAACGGGAATCGCGCCGGTCATGATGATCGCGTGCAAGATTGACTTATGACAATTTCGGTCAACCACCACGATGTCATCTGCGGCCACGCAAGAATGCCAGACAATCTTGTTTGACGTCGAGGTTCCATTGGTGACAAAGAAACAATGATCAGCGTTGAAGATACGTGCCGCGTTTCGCTCGGATGCAGCAATGGGGCCGGTGTGATCGAGTAACTGGCCAAGCTCTTCAACGGCGTTGCACACGTCAGCCCGCAGCATGTTTTCACCGAAGAACTGGTGAAACATTTGACCGACAGGACTCTTCAAGAATGCGACGCCGCCGCTGTGTCCCGGGCAATGCCAGGAGTACGACCCATCGCTGGCGTATTCTAACAAAGCACGAAAGAACGGCGGAGCTAAGCCATCCGTGTAGGCCCTCGCCTCGCGCAGAATATGACGAGCTACGAATTCCGGCGTATCCTCGAACATGTGGATGAAGCCATGCAGCTCGCGAAGTATATCGTTCGGGATGTGGCTGCTGGTACGGGTTTCGCCGTACAAGAAAATCGGGATGTCGTTGTTCTTAAAACGGATCTCTTGGATGAAATCTCGCAGGTTTGCAATCGCAGGCTCCTCGTCGCTGCCCGAAAATTCTTCATCGTCGATCGACAGGATGAATGCCGAAGCTCGCGACTGTTGCTGGGCGTACTGAGACAAATCAACGTAACTTGTCGATCCAATGACTTCGGCGCCTTCCTGTTCCATCGCTTCAGCCAAGGCACGAATGCCGAGGCCCGACGTGTTTTCAGAGCGAAAGTCTTCGTCGATGATCAAGATCGGAAAGCGAAATTTCATGTGTTTATCAAATGGAGAACTGGGGTGAGGCACAGGAGTCTAAATGGGAAACCCAATTCTGTCCGCCCGGTTTTGCGATCTGATCTCAAAAAACCAGATCACCTAATGATAGCAATCTTGCTTAGATCCAGCTTCGCACTTTCGAGGGCACCGCTTTTTTGCGGATTAGGCTCACGTCGCGTTAGCTGGCGTTGTCACGTCGCCCTCTCTTTAAGAGCGAGGTCATCGCACGGTACAATCTCGCGATGGAAAACTTAGAAAACACCGACGAGATTGCTGCTTCATCAACTCCGCCCCAGCGACTGCGACCATTGCGGGCGTGGCCGCTGTTGATTGGTTTGCCAGTCATGTTGGTGCTGCGTTATTTGCCGCAGATCGTGACCGACGGACCGTCAATGCTGTGGGCGTCTGCAGCGTTTGGTCCTGCCCTGTGCTCGATCGTGCTTTTGCTGTGGTGGTGCTTTGCCAGTCGTGCATCGTGGCAAGAGAAGGTCGGCGGTTTGCTTGCTATCATCGCCGGAGTGGTGCTGACAGCCGTCTTGATGGATCCCACCATGCGAGGCATCGGAATCATTGTGATGGCGTTGCCCCTGGGTGTTGCCGCTTTCGCCATCACGCTTGGCATCGTCAGGAATTGGCTGGACCGGAAACGAACTTTGGTCGCAGTCATCGCCGGTGGATTGGTGCTGTTGACGACAACGCTGCTAAAGTCGGATGGAGTTTGGGGAAACTTTGCGATGGGACTGCAATGGCGATGGTCACCGTCAGCCGAGCAGCGAGCAATTGATTTTGCAGAGTCACGTCAGGCGGACGATGCCGTTTTGTTGCTGGACCGCCAACGCATGAAAGATTCGCTGGCAAACGCCGAGTGGCCTGCCTTTCGAGGCACACTGCGAGACGGTGTTCAACACGGAACACGGATCGAACGCGACTGGGCCGCCGATCCGCCACAAGAAGTCTGGCGAATTCCGATCGGTCCGGCTTGGTCATCGTTCGTCGTCGCAGGCGATCTGTTGATGACTCAGGAACAACGGGGCGATGACGAACTGGTGGTCTGTTACCAAGCGAGCGATGGCAGCGAAGTCTGGACGCACCGCCTGTCGTCTCGTTTCTATGAACCGCTTGGCGGCCTCGGACCGCGCGCAACTCCGACACTCAGCGGAGAAACAATTTTTGCGATGGGCGCCGAAGGATTCCTTGTCGCCATCAATGCCTTGGACGGCACGTTGATATGGAAGGCTGATCTTCGTGAACTGGCCAATCGAGACATTCCGATGTGGGGATTCTCTTCGTCGCCAACCCTATCGGGCGACAACGTGGTGATCTATGCGGGCGGAAAAGATGACTTGGGCATCTTGGCACTCGACGCCACCACGGGCGAGGTCCGCTGGACGGCGCCGTGTGGTTCCGACTCTTATGCATCGGTCCAAGAAATCGTGATCGGCGATCGTCGTTGGCTTTCGATCCTTAGCAACGAGGGCTTGCATGTCTATGATCCTGCGGATGGGCGTGAAGTCTTGATGTACGCCTGGAATCACGAAGGCTATCGAGCCTTGCAGCCGCAAATCACGACCGGAAACCAAGTGCTCGTCCCTACCGGAATGGGAACGGGAACTCGGTTGATCGAGATATCCAACAACGGCGACGAACTAACCACGGATGAGATTTGGACGTCACGCAGACTGAAACCCGATTTCAATGATTGCGTGATTCACGACGGTTACATTTACGGATTCGACGACAGTATTTTCACTTGCATTGATCTGTCCAACGGGGACACGATGTGGAAGCGTGGCCGATACGGGAAAGGTCAGGTCTTATTGCTGGCTGATTCCAACGCATTGATCGTCCAGTGCGAAACGGGCGAAGTCATCCTGTTGGACGCAGACGCAAAGCAGCACCACGAACTCGGACAGATCGACGGCGTAGCTGGTAAAAGCTGGAATCATCCCGTGGTCGTCGGCGACCGGTTGTACGTACGCAGCGCTGAAGAAGCAGCCTGCTATAAACTCAAGACAATGCCCAGCGAAGATCTGGTATCAAAGCGCTGAAAGTCCGTCCGATGCAAACGTCAAACGGCGCGGATCCCAAGTCGCATCAACATGCTCGCGAGCCTACCGAACTTGGGCACTTACCATCTACATTCTCTGAAATACTTCGAACACGGCCTATTTCGCGCGCAAGGTAAGGGCAATAGAAACTGATCGGGAAAGCCACGCTTGAGATCGTCGTCTGCCTTGATTCCGCCCGACTCAACCAATGCCTCCCCTTCATGACTCGGCCGGTCACCAGCAAGTCATTCAAACGGCTCAAATCTGGTTGGGATGGTGACACCTACCAAATGTCGTGTTCGCAGCATGACTTACGGTGCAATCGCCTTGGACTGGTTGGCGTTGGCGGAGTTTGCTTTTCTGCTTGACCCTTGAGCGATTTACTTATATCGTTCATCGCAGATAGACGATAGAAGGAAGGCCATGGCTAAACAAACGACGCGTAAAAAGTGCGATTCGACGCCGGTGAAGCTGAAAGCTGATCCGACGGCCGAGGATTTTGCCAAGCTTGCGTGGGCGATCGCTCATCCTGCTCGCGTTCAAATCGTGCGACTGTTGATCGGTCGTCAGGCCTGTGTTTGCGGCGAGATCGTTGATCAGTTGCCGCTGGCTCAATCAACCGTTTCCCAGCACCTGAAGATCCTGAAAGAATCAGGCTTAATCCAAGGGGAGGTCGACGGGCCCAAGGTCTGCTATTGCATCAACGCCAAGTGCCTTGAACAACTGAAGAAATTCGTTGCCAGCTTGTGACCGCATTTTTTTAAACGCCACTATCGTTTATCGCCGATGAACGAATTAGATAGCGAAACCAATTCTCAATGAAGGAGAAAGCGATGACGAAGGTTCAAATTTACGACAAGGCCATGTGTTGTTCGACCGGCGTCTGCGGGCCTCAGGTGGATCCCGTTTTGCCAAAGTTTGCTGCGGATCTCGATTGGTTGAAAGGCCAAGGGCACGACGTTGTTCGTTTCAACTTGGCTCAAGACCCAGCCGAGTTCACCAAGAACGCGACCGTACAAAAGATGCTCACCGACGAAGGCGTCGAGTGTTTGCCGCTGGTGATCATTGACGACCGCGTTGTCAGCCGCAGTGAGTATCCATCTCGCGAAAACCTCGCCTTGTGGACGGGTACGGCAACGAAACCCAAAGCAACCTTGCCGATGGCATCTGATTCAGGATGTTGCGGCGGCAATACCGGTTGCTGTTAGTGCATCATCCAGATTTTTCGGGGTTGGCACTTTCGTGGCGTAGGCTTCTAGCCTGCGATTTCCTGTAACCAACATTGGCAGGCAGGATACCTACCCCACGTGTTGGTCTGCACGAAGCACTTCCGGAAATGACCAGAGACATCGCTCATCAAAGGCACATTCCAATGCAACTCTTAAAAGCTCCCACGCGTAACTTGTTCTTTACCGGCAAGGGTGGTGTTGGCAAGACTTCGATGGCTTGTGCGACCGCCGTTCAGCTTGCCGAAGAAGGGTTGCGAGTGCTGCTGGTTTCGACGGACCCGGCATCGAACCTGCACGACGTGCTGGCAACGAAGATCACCAGCGAGCCGACGCCCATCAACGGCGTCCCCAATCTTCACGCGATGAACATTGATCCGGCCGAGTCGGCGCGGCAGTACCGCGAACGCATGGTCGGGCCGTATCGTGGTGTGCTGCCTGATGCAGCGGTCGCCAGTATGGAAGAGCAGTTTTCCGGTTCCTGCACGCTTGAGATCGCCGCCTTTGATGAGTTCTCGCGTTTGCTGGGCGATGATTCGGCGACCTCCGAGTATGACCATGTGATCTTCGATACCGCTCCCACCGGACACACGTTGCGATTGCTCACGCTGCCGTCGGCGTGGTCGGGGTTCATGGAAACCAACACGACTGGCACGTCGTGTCTCGGTCCGCTGGCTGGGCTGCAAGCCCAACAAAAACTGTACCAACAGAGCGTCGCCGCCTTGTCGAATGCCGACAAGACTACGCTCGTGTTGGTCACACGCCCGGAATCGTCGGCGCTGCGTGAAGCGGCACGCACCAGTGGTGAACTTCGTCAGCTTGGCGTTCAGAATCAACGTCTGATCGTCAATGGAATGTTCTCGGCTCTTGCGAGTGATGACGAATTCGCGACCGCGATGGAATCACGATGCAATCAAGCAATGGACGCCATTCCGGAAGAGATTGCGTCCCTTCCACGGACGCTTGTTCCCCTGCTTCCTGCGGGCCTGATGGGAGTGGACGCTCTGAGGCAAGTCGGAAACGCTGATGCGGCTAGTGAATTCATCCCCTCCGGCGAATCGCTTGGGCAAATCGACGTCGGCCTGAGTGCCTTGATCGACGAAATTGCTCAGTCCGGACACGGCGTGGTGATGGCGATGGGCAAAGGCGGCGTTGGCAAAACAACCGTCGCGGCGTCGATCGCCGTTGCCCTTGCCGATCGCGGACACGAAGTCTTGCTTTCGACGACCGACCCCGCCGCGCACTTGGCGACCACGATGGCGTCGGACCATCTTCCGAATCTGACCGTCAGCCGCATCGACCCAGTTCAGGAGACTCGGGAGTACACCGCCGAAGTCATGGCGACGGCCGGAGCCGATCTTGACGCTTCTGGACGAGCGTTGTTGGAGGAAGACTTGCGTTCTCCTTGCACAGAAGAAATTGCGGTCTTTCGAGCATTCGCACGTGCGGTCGCCGATGGAAGCGATCGTTTCGTCGTTCTGGATACCGCACCGACCGGTCACACAATTCTGCTGCTCGATTCGGCTCTTGCGTATCATCGCGAGGTGACTCGTCAGTCCAGTCAAATGCCGGAATATGTGGAGCAGCTATTGCCGCGACTACGTGATCCAGAGTTTGCTCGTGTCTTGATTGTCACGCTGCCGGAAGCAACGCCGGTCCACGAAGCCACACAACTGCAAGAGGACCTGCGCCGAGCCGAAATTGAACCGTTCGCGTGGGTGATCAATCAGAGCTTCCAACCGCTAGCGGTCACCGACCCCGCGTTGCAGCAGCGAAAGCAAAACGAGATTCCGTTTATCCGCGAAGTCAGCGACTCTCTGGCCAAGCGTCTGGCAGTTTTGCCTTGGCAAATGGCCCCCCCAACAGGTCACAAAGGCCTGGTTCGGTTGGCGGAAACCGCAACTGGCTCAGTAGCCAAAAAATGAATAAAGAAGACACCTGCTTACCGTCATCGAAGTCCAAGGAATTAGTTTCTTTGAGCGATACCTGACCGTTTGGGTTGGGCTGTGCATTGTCGCAGGGATCGCACTGGGGAAATTGGCTCCCGGATTCGCTCGGCAACTCGATGGAATCGCTACGGCCACCATGCTCTATGGTCTGTCCTCGGGAGCGGCACTGGCCACCGTCGTGGGCGTCCTTATCGAAGTTCCGTTGATGCTGATGTTGGTCAAATTTTGCGTCCGCACGCAGAACTGGTTTCCGCCTGAGAAGCCGGGTGCCACGGAACAATAAGCATTCGCTAGTCCATGCCAAAGCAACCACGCCACTCGAATCAAAACATTCAACCGCAACTCAACACGAAAGAATAGCGATGACTCGTAAGAAAGTTCTTTTCCTATGCACCGGAAATTCCTGTCGCAGTCAAATGGCCGAAGGCTGGGCACGTCATTTTCACGGCGACGCGATCGAAGCCTATTCCGCTGGCATTGAAGCTCATGGCATGAACCCGAATGCGATGAAAGTGATGGCGGAAGCGGGCGTGGACCTTTCAAGTCAGTCTTCCAAACTCGCGTCGACACTTGCCGACGTCCCACTTGATCTGGTCATCACGGTATGTGGCCACGCCGACGAGAACTGCCCAGTGTTTTTGACCCAAACGAAGCTCGTTCACGTTGGCTTTGATGATCCACCAAAGCTGGCAAAGGAGGCGGGCGACGAGAAAGAAGCTCTCGATCATTACCGACGTGTGCGTGATGAGATCCGCGATTTTGTGGCCGAGCGGTTGCCCAATCTACTGAGTGAATGATCAAGTCTGTGTTGAGAAAAGTCTGAGTTGAGAAGTTGAATAGGCAAAGTAAGTCAATGTTCGTCCGTGCCCCTTTCGCGTTCCTCATTCTTCCAAACGTTGCCACGATCATTGCTACGTCCCTGATCGCATAAATTGATTCTCGACGCACGACTCACTGGTGGCCGGGAGTATCCGCCATGCTGTTGGGAGGCGACGATTCCGTTGCGGTGCGTTCGCGCCTACGATGGAGACAACCCACATTCATTTTGGCAGCATCAGAACCGTTCCTTTGGCCAGACCGACTTTCTCGATATGACCGGTGATGAGTTTCCCTGTTGTTGCATCTTTGTAGACCAGGTGCACGTGAGTGGAAGTGGCCGGATGCGTTAGCTTTCCAACGGCGTCTTTCGCGTAAACACCGACGAGCGTTCCCGTGACTTGCTTGAGGTCGCTTTCGAAGGGGCGTTCATCCTTCGGCAGGTCAATCTTCTGCATCCGCGCGTGAACCGGGCAAGCACCGTGGATGACGTGAAGTCTGACGTCGGTGAACTCACCTTCCACTGAAAAAACAAACGGCTTGTCGGTGTTCACGCCCGCCGCCGAGGCTGAGTCGGCGACAAATTGATCGAAGTCGGGCGGGCTAACGTTGACTGAAGCGGTGTGATGTGTCCACGATGGCACGTAGGCACCGACCAGCATGGTGGCCTGCCGAGTAGCATTGGTGTCTTCAATGGGGGCAAGCTGACCGTTGGAACCTACGCCGGTGATGAAAACCTTGCCGTCGAGGATCGTCACTTCACCTGCGAGCCCTTCCAGTGCCGCCACGGCATAGAAATGTGGCTGCTTTCCAGTATCACTCAGTTTCACTCGCCCCTGATGCTGCTGCCTCCCGATTGCTTCGTGCATCGTTCCATATTGAACGATGGTGTCGTTCTGAGGTTGCTGTGCGAAGGTCGTCGTGTTTACCAGGGCTGTCATCGCAATGGGCAGGATCGATGTCATCAAGAAGGATTTGAAAAATCGCATGAGTTATTCCTTGTGGTTTGAGGTGTTCAAAATCTGAGTGTGCACGAACGTTTTCTTTCTTCGATGAACGCAATCGGCGCGCCAATCGGTTTCGACGATGGAATTCCGGCCAAATCCTATGTGTTGGCAAACAGCCATCTCAATGATGCGCAAATTCGCACATGCATGGGTCCATATCTGACCGATGACGGCACGCCCCTCTGACAAGTCACCACTATCTTGTCGAGTACGTCAACGTGATGGCTTTGGTTAGACGTCCAAGGAAATCTCCAAGCTCCGCACGCATGGTGAACAGCACTTTCGTGTTACGGTGTACCGAGACCTTCTCATCGCCATCCGCCGCAGTTTGCTGTCGCAACCCGGCGCGATCTGTACGCAAAAGTGTCGACATCAATAGGGCGACCTATGGAATCAGGCTCCAACGTCTCGGCAGAACCAGTACTGCTGGAATTGAAATCAGGCTGGCGACAGGTGACACATCAATAGCTGTTCTTGTCGAGCGTGACTTTGCCTCGGAATATCCAGTAGATGATGACCGTGTAGCTGAGCACGCAGGGCATCCCGATGATGGCAATGATGAGCATTGTTTGCAGGGTGCCTGCACTGCTGCGAGCGTTGTCCAGCGTGACGCTGTAGGCCGGGTCGATCGTGGACAACATGAAGTTCGGAAAGATCGCAACGCTGAACAAGGTTGCGAAGGCCGCGATGACCATCGACGAGGTGAAGAAAGCGTACGCAGGTTTTCCAAGGTGCATCGCGCGGGGAATGTTCAATACCGCCAGCGCATTGAGGATCGGGACGATCCAAAGCACTGGGTACGCTGCGATGTTCTCGGTCGCGTGTGGCACATGCCACCATGTTGCGATCGAAACAAAAACGTACAGTCCGGCAAAAACATAGAACAACGGGTTAATCGCTCGACGGACGCGGGCCTGCAATTCGTCTTCGGTCTTCAGATACAGATAGATCGCACCGTGCAAAGCGAACAGGGATACCGTCAAACAGCCGACCAACAGCGGATACCAGTAAACTTGGCTGAGCAAACTTCCTTGGTAGTGATATTTTGGCCCCAATTCCATCCCGGCCATCACGTTACCGCCAGCAACACCGAGCAAGAAGGCGGCGGTGAATGACGACAGGAAGAATCCGATGTCCCAAACTTTTCGCCACGCGGGGGAATGAACTTTCGAGCGAAATTCCAGACTGACCGCTCGGCCGATCAAGCAAGTAAGCAACAGAAAGAACGCAGTGTAGAAACTGCTGAAGACGGTTGCGTAGGCCACTGGGAATGCGGCAAACAGTGCGCCACCAAACGTCACCAGCCAGACTTCGTTTCCATCCCAAAGCGGACCGATCGAATTCATCACCAAGCGGCGCTCGCGGTCGTCCTTGGCAATGAACGGGTGCAAGATTCCCACACCCAAGTCGAAGCCGTCCAGGATGGCGTAACCAACCAGGAGCACGCCAAGCAACACAAACCAGATAAACGTAAGTAGTTCGTAGCTCATTGCCCTTCGTCCTCCATCATGTCGCCGCCAAGTGACTTGCCGCTGCGACCGAATTTCTTAGACATCGAGTCCGCTTTCAGATTCGCTTTGTACTGCGTCAATTCATCAGCGGTCTCTGGCCCATGTTGAATCTTGTTGTTCAACACAAATACCCAGACCGCAAACAACAACGAGTAGATGATTCCAAACAGAACGATGCTGCTGAGCACCTGTTCGGCCGTGACAGATTCGCTCAGCCCATCGGCGGTTCTCAGCCCCATCATCTCGACACCATCTTGGACCGACGGGTAGACGATCCATGGTTGACGCCCGACTTCAGCAGTGACCCAGCCGGCTTGGTTGGCCGTCATCGCAGCGACCGGCATCATAACGATTGTCCACAACAGCCATCGTTTGCCGGTGTACGTTCCGCGATACCAAAACAGGCACGCCAGCGCCGCGACGCCGATCATCAGTGTTCCCAATCCGACCATCAAGTGAAAGGTCTGAAACGGCAGCCACACCGGTGGTCGTTCATCCGCGGGGATCTGATCCATTCCCGGTACAGGCTTGGTCGGATCGTTGAAAACCATCAGGCTAAGTAAGTACGGAACCTTCACTTCAAAGTGCACCGTTTCGGTCTCGGCATCCGGCCAGCCGAACAACGTCAATCCCGTCGGCTCGTCACTGGTGTGAAAGTGGGCTTCCATCGCGGCCAGCTTGGCGGGCTGAGTTTCAACGAGTTTCTGTGCCGAATCGTGGCCCGTGGCAGCGGCCAGCAGAGTGAATAGCAACGCTGATGGGAGAGCGATCGACAAGCATCGCTTGGCAACGTCTTCGTGGCGATTCTTAAGCAAGTAATACGAGCAAACCGACGCCACAAAGAACGCGCCCAGCACAAGTGCTCCGATCACCGTGTGCGTCAGCCGATCGACGGACGAAGGGTTCAGCACCATCTCCCAAAAACTGGTCACTTCCGCGCGAGGCATCATCTCACCTTGCACATCGTTCCAAACAATGTGGTAACCGGCTGGCGTTTGTTGCCAACTGTTGGCGACAACGATCCAAACGGCACTGAACATCGAACCGAGGAACACCATCAACGTGCTGAACAAGTGCATCTTCGGGCCGACGCGATCCCACCCGAACACCAGCACCGCCAGGAATCCACTTTCCAAAAAAAACGCAAATATACCCTCGGCCGCGAGCGCCGAGCCGAACACGTCGCCAACGAATCGCGAGTAGGCGGCCCAGTTCGTGCCGAACTCAAACTCCATCACGATTCCCGTAGCGACGCCCATCGCAAAGTTGACCGCGAAGACGCGAGTCCAGAATCGTGCTGCCGCCTCCCAGACCGGATTTCGGGTTCGATAGTAGGCCAGTTCGGTCAAGAACAGTTGCAAGCCAAGACCGATCGACAGTGGCGGAAACAGATAGTGGAACATGATCGTTCCGGCAAACTGCAACCGGCTTAGTATTTCAACGTCCATGGGATCCAGTGTTCTCCGTGTTGTGATGGCTCTCTGGCCGAAACTCGGGACGCGCGTGTGAGTTGACAAAGGCTGCGATGTTGAACGCTTCTTGATCGGTTAGGTCCGCGTCATCGGGTGGCATCGCGACCTTTAACCACGACGCCATCTTGAGCACTTTGGAAAGTCCCGCGCCGTCATTGAAGGATTCCTCGCCCCACACCGGTGGTCCTTCGTCCGATCCGCTGCCGTCGTCGAGATGGCAATCGGCGCAGCGGTCGGCATACAGCAACTCCCCGTTGGTCATGTCCGGCTGGATCGTTTCACCATCAAGCATCGTCAAATGATTGGGGCCAAACGGTCCGGTTGGGTTCATGTCTATCGGCGTCTGCTGGGACAGCCATGTGATGTAAGCCGCGATCGCGACCGAAACCTTGCTGCCATTGGCTGGACGCGATCCGTTCTGGCTTCGAATAAAACAGTTGGCAATGCGATCTTCGAGAGTGATGACCGCCAATTCGCGGGGTGAATAAGCTGGATAGGCTGCTGCTACGCCGATGAACGAAGCAGCACGGGGATGCCGTCCGGCGTCTAAGTGACAGGACGTGCAGTTCAAGCGGTTGCCAACGAGCGACTGAGTCAGCGGATGCGAACTTGTTTTGTTTACGAGCACTTCGCCCAAGCGAACGATCTTTCCCAGTTCGCCCGGCGGGTAGTCGGCGGACTGTTCTTCCGATTCGGCGCCGATCACCTCGTCGCGAAAAGTCTCTGCTTGGCTCCTGGCCACCGAGCCAATCGCAATCGTCAAAGCACAAAGGAAAGTAACTGGAAAACTTTTCATTGGGCGGGTTCGCTCGTTGATGTTTCGAGGTACGTAAGAATTCCGTCTTCTATTTCACAGTCGGTGTCAGAAGTTCCATCGCGTGCCTTCCACCATTTTTTCGAGTGATCGCCGCGGCTGCGACAGTCACGCCGGCCGATCGAACAGAAAGCGTCCGCCGTGATGATGGCTATCGGTTTGTTGGCACCGCCGCCTTGCCGGTCAACATGAACGGAACGCTCTCGGGTGTGTGCAGGACTCCGAACCGGCTGTTCCGTGCATGCAGCGAAACAGTCAACGTATCGCAACCTTTCGAGGTGTCAACTAGGTCGTTCTGTTGTTCCTCATCAAACTGTGCCTCACCAAAACGAAGGCTGGCTTGAGCAAGGAACCGATTTCCGAAGAGTCAACACGGCGACGAACCCGCAACAACGCAAGAGTTCGCACCAGATTGAGGGGGACGCAAAACGCCCACTCGCTCTATTCCTTCAGATACACTGTCAGTCCGTTTCGGAAACTGCATCAGGTGCTTTTTGCGTTTGATTGAATACGAGCAGTCCAGATCGAAACGCAACGAACGAGTTGTTCATTGGCGACGAAACGGAAACGTGACGTCCGGGCACCAACGAGACAAGACAATATGATTTTCCGCAGAGCGTCCAAACCCAAACGCGTTCCGACACGTCGTCGCCGCCGCCTCTTTGCCGAACAACTCGAAGACCGGCGATTGCTGACGACTTTTATTGGCGCCGACTTGGGCGATCTGTCGGGCAGTTCGGTCAGCAGCGCGGGTGACGTGAATGGGGACGGCTTCGACGACCTGATAATTGGTGCTGAGTTTGCAGCAGCCAGCGGAAACGCAAAGTGGCGTGCAGGCGAAAGCTATGTTGTCTTTGGTAGCTCCACTCCAGCGGCGACGGTCGACCTCGGAAATCTTGGCACGGCCGGGCTGACCATCTTTGGTGCCGATGACAATGACCAAAGTGGTCGATCGGTCAGCGGGGTTGGCGATGTCAACGGAGACGGACTGGACGATCTGCTTGTCGGGGCGCCACGCGCCGATAGAACGACGGGAGACACCGGCGAAGGGGAAAGCTATCTCATTTTTGGGTCCACAACGTTTCCTGGCGCAGTCGACCTAGCGAACCTAGGATCGGCAGGTGTCGTGATACGCGGTGCCGGAGTCGGCGACGAAAGCGGTCACGCGGTCAGCAGTGCGGGCGACTTTAACGGCGATGGCTTCGCCGACTTGTTGATCGGAGCTCCGCTGGCCGACCGAGATGGGACCACAACCGACTCGGGCAAAGCGTACATCGTATTCGGCGATCCGGCGCTGCCAGGCTGGATCAATCTTGATTCGCTTAGCTGGCAAGGGCTGCTGATTGATCTCGCAGATATCGGCGACAACAGCGGGCGATCCATTAGCAGTGCGGGCGATATCGACGGCGACGGTCGGGACGACATCATTGTCGGTGCACCGCAAAGTGACGGCGCTGCCGACGCCAGAAATCTATCGGGCGAAAGCTACGTGATTTTTGGTTTCGATCAAAGACGGACAACTGTGATCAACAAAACCAGTTCCAACTTTCGCAGAAGGTTGGTCATATCTGGGGTGGACATCAATGACCAAAGCGGCACTGCAGTCAGTGGTGCAGGCGATGTCAACGGCGACGGCTTCGATGACCTGTTGATCGGGGCACCGCTGGCCGGATCGCTTTCCAACGCACGTTCGCAAGCGGGCGAAAGCTACCTAATATTTGGTGGCAATTCGTTACCGGGCAATATCGACCTGCAAAACCCCGGTGCGGCCGATGTCATATTTTATGGCGACACCCAGGACAATCATGGCATCGCCATCAGTCGTGCCGGCGACCTCAACGGCGATGGCTTTGACGATCTTGTTATCGGTGCTGACAGCGCGGACGGTGAAAGCGATAACCAATCGGCAGCCGGCGATGTGTACGTTGTGTTTGGTGGCAACTCGTTGCCCGCGACCATTGATTTTTCGTTACCAGGCGCTGCGGGACTTTCCATTCATGGTGCGGTTAGTGGATATCAAATAGGTTCGACCATCAGCACAGGGGAAGATTTCAACGGCGACGGCTTTGACGATCTGGTGATTGGAGCCCCTCTGGCCGGTCCCGCAGGCGAAACTTATTTGATTCTTGGCAGTGACCTTACAAACTCCGTCACGCACGCCGGGACCGCGGCCAACGAAACCCTCACCGGCGACATCGGCGCCAACGTGATGATCGGCGGCAACGGTGACGACTTATTGGTCGGTCGCGGTGGGGGCGATGTGCTGCGCGGCGGCGAAGGTGACGATCAGCTTTCGATCGGCGACGTGGATTTCACGCGCATCGTTGGTGGAAATGGGTTTGACACGTTGTCGTTTGAAACCGCAGGACTGTCGTTGGACCTGACGGAACGTCCCGACAACCGAATTCTCGGAATTGAACGAATCGACATTCGCGGAACCGGCTCAAATTCATTGTCGCTAGGTTGGCAGGACGTACTGAATATCAGCGATGAAAGCAACACGCTAATCATTCGCCGTGACGATGACGATTCGGTGACCATTGGCAACGGTTGGACGCGCGGAGAGGATGAAACGATCGACGGCGAGGCGTTTCGTGTCTTCACGTTCGCTGCCGCGACCGTCAAGATCGAATCGGATCACATGATCATCGACCTGGCTACGCTACCGATTGGCCAGGGGGCAACGTATTTCGGAATCAACCTGATCGACTTTGCCAGTTTCGTTGGCGGCGCTGGAGACGTTAACGGAGACGGGCTCGACGACTTTCTGATTGGTGCGCCCGAGGCCAATCCTGGGTCAGGGAAAACCGGGCAGACTTATTTGGTTTATGGCACAGAATCCCCGCCGTCAGCTACAGAATTGTCGGCATTGGGCACGGCAGGTGTCACGATCAATGGAATCGACACCTTTGACGATAGCGGCAACACAGTCGCCTTGGCAGATATTAACGGCGATGGCTTTTCCGACTTGCTGATCGGATCGCCCCACGCAAATGGCCAGAACAATGCCTACGAATCAAAGGGCGAAAGCTACGTCATCTTTGGTGGTCCATCGCTGCCGTCAACGATCGACCTTGCCTCCCTGGGAACGCACGGCATCACGATCTTTGGCGCTGCCAATGCCGACCGGACAGGCATCTCGATCAACAACGCTGGCGACGTCAACAGCGATGGCTTTGATGACATAGTTATCGGCTCACACTATAAGGGCCTCGCCTATCTCGTTTTTGGCGGCCCAGACCTCGCCGCCACGATCGATCTCGCATCGCTCGGCTCGGCTGGCGTCTCAATGTTCGGCGCAAGCAACATCGGGCGAGGGGGAGATTTTAATGGTGACGGTTTCGATGACATGTTGGTTTCTAACCCCGCCGCGGATTCGGGACGTGGACGAACCTACGTGGTATACGGCGCTGCGACGATGCCAGAAACAATCACGATGTCGTTTCTCGGTGCAGGCGGCGTCACCATCAACGGTAAATATTTTCGCGAATACAGCGGTGACTCTCTAAGCTTCGCCGGCGACGTCAATGGTGATGGATTTGATGATCTCGTCACTAGCGACTTGAATGGAACAAGCCACATTGTCTTTGGCGGACCGTCGCTGCCAAGCACGATCGATCTGCGAGGCCTCGGATCAGGCGGCGTCGAGTTCCAGGCCTTGGTCCACCGTGGCCTTAGCGTTGGAAGTGCGGGCGACGTCAATGGCGATGGCTTTGATGATCTCGTTATCGGATCGGGCTCGGGCGACGGGATCGACGAATCCAAGATTGATTCGGGCGAAACCTACATCATCTTCGGAAACGCCGCCTTGCCACCTGTGATCGACACGAACGTTTCATTTACCGGGTTAACGATCTATGGAGTCGACGCGGGTGATTCCAGCGGCGGGTTCGTTGACATGGCTGGCGATGTGAATGGTGACGGATTCGATGACATTCTGATTGGCGCAATCGGTGGTAACGGAATCAGCAATGGCACGATCGATGCCGGCGAGAGCTACTTAGTCTTGGGCGGGGATTTTCGATCAACGGCAACCCACACAGGAACTTCACAAGCTGATTTACTGAGCGGTGACACGTCACCCAATGTCATGATCGGTGGTCGCGGCGATGACGAACTATTAGGCGGCGGCGGTCGCGATGTGCTGCGTGGTGGTGAGGGAGACGATGTCTTGGCGATCGCGGACCTGACGTTCGCTCGGCTCGTTGGCGGAAACGGATTTGACACGTTGCGATTGGACGCGTCGAACACAACACTGGATCTGACAACTCTGCCCGACAACCGAATTGTTGGTATCGAACAGATCGACATCTCTGGAATTGGTGACAACGCACTGGTTCTGGATCGGCTAGAAGTTCTCAACATCAGCAACACATCGAACACATTAGTCGTGCGAAAAGATCCAGGCGATACGTTGGATTTCGGCGTTGGATGGACTCAGCAGCCAGCCGAATGGATTGATGGCGATGCCTTCCATGTCTTCACGCAGGGGGCAGCGATATTGAAGGTGCAGACGCCGACAATGGGCGTCAACTTGACCGTCAATCTGTCGGAGGTAGCCGAGAACGGGGCGACCACTGTCACCGTGACGGCAACGAATGAATCCAACGTTACAGGAAACCAATCGGTTGATCTGATTGCCAGCGGCACGGCGACCAGCCCCGAAGACTATCTCCTTTCGGCTACTCAGATCGTCATCCTTGACGGACAAAGCAGCGGCAGTGTTACGTTTACCGTTCAGGATGATGCGGTGATCGAAGCGTTCACGGAAACTGCAACACTGACAATCAGTAATCCTTCGTCTGGTCTAGCGTTAGGCGTGGTAACTTCGCAAACGGTGAAGATCAGTGACGATGATTTTGTTACTCCAGTAATTGCGTCAACCGAAACCAGCCCGACGCGTCAAACGCTGATTCCTATAACGGTTGATTTTGGCGACTTCGTGACTGGATTCGATCAGGCTGATTTGAAGGTTGCAGGCGCGACGGTTAGCAGTTTCGTTGAGATCGGCAGCGGGCAGTTTTCGTTCAATGTGACTCCGACCGGTGATGGCACGATCACCATCAACGTTGACGCCGGTGCGGCCGCCGATATCGGTGGCAAGAGGACGCTGAACGCGACTCAGTTCAGCGTCGTCAGCGATCGCACTGGTCCGGTGCCCACCATCACAGGTCCGGCCAGCCCGACCCATTCGGATCCGTTTGTGGTGACGATTGATTTTGGTGGATCGGTCAGTGATTTTGTGATTGGTGACGTTTCGGTTGGCGGCGGAACGGCTTCGAATTTGATCGATCTGGGTGGCGGGCAATTTACCGCTTCGATTGATGCCGCTGCGGACGGAACGGTGTCGGTTGGTGTTCCGGCAAGTGTTGCGATTGATGTGGCGGGTAACGAAAACGCGGCGGCGACTCTGTTTTCGGTCGTCGTCGATACAATCGCTCCGATCGCCGTTATCACGGGCCCGGGAAGTCCAACGAACTCGGATCCATTCACGGTAACGATTGACTTCGCAGATCCCGTCATCGGGTTTGCGATTGGCGACATTTCGGTGGGTGGCGGTACGGTGTCAAACCTAGTGGACATAGGAAATGGGAAATACACGGCTTCGATTGATGCCCTAACCGAAGGGTCGGTTACGGTCGACGTGGCGGCCAACGTGGCGACCGATATCGCGGGCAACGGTAACGTTGGCGCCAGCCAATTCTCAATTGTCATCGACACTACGGCGCTGACGCCAACAATTACCGGACCGGGAAGCCCGACGAATTTGGATCCGTTTACGGCAACGATTGATTTCCGCGAACCGGTCACCGGCTTCGAGTTGGGTGACATTGTCGTTGGCGGTGGCGCGGCATCGAATCTGGTCGACTTGGGTGCGGGACGATTCACGGTTTCCATTGACGCGATCGCAGATGGACTGGTGACCATCGATGTTGCGGCTGGCGCTGCGACTGATGAGGCGGGCAATTTAAACTCAGCAGCCGGCCAGTTCGCAACGATTGTCGACACCGTATCGCCGGTGCCATCGATTACAGGACCAGCGAGCCCCACCAGCAGCGGACAGTTTTCAGTGACGATCGACTTTGGCGAACTGGTGAACGGATTCGTCATTGGTGACATCACCGTCGGCAGCGGGACGGCCAGTAACTTGTTGGACAATGGCGATGGTCGTTTCACCGCAACGATCGATGTGGTCGCGGACGGTTTGGTGACGGTGGACGTTGCGGCGGGTGTTGCGTTTGATCGAGCTGGCAATGCCAACATCGCTGCGCCTCGGTATGCGATTTTTGTGGACACCACGCCGCCTGCGCCAACGATCACCGGACCGGCCAGCCCAACGAAGAGCGCCCCGTTCACGGTCACGATCGACTTTAACGAACCGGTCAAAGGATTCATCATCGGTGCCGTCGACGTTG
Organism: Rubripirellula sp.; assembly: GCA_049680385.1. GTDB lineage: Bacteria > Planctomycetota > Planctomycetia > Pirellulales > Pirellulaceae > Rubripirellula. Next base: position 33,820 of record JBAUHR010000489.1, read on the forward strand.
GTGGTGCAACAGCCAGCAACCTAGTTGATAACGGAAACGGTCGTTTCACCGTGACGATCAACCCCATTTCAGACGGTTTGGTGACAGTCGATATTGCAGCCAATGTCACGGCGGACGAGCTTGGCAACCCGAACGTCGCGGCCGCTCAGTTTGCGATTGTGGTCGACACCGTGGCACCGACGACGACGATTATCGGGCCGGACGGTCCAACCAACGTCGATTCATTCATGGTAACGATTGACTTTGCAGAACCGGTCAGTGGTTTCGAGATCGGTGATCTGGTCGTTGGTGGTGGCACAGCCAGCAACTTGTTGGATAACGGCGACGGTCGCTTCACGGCCACGATCGATGGGGAGGCGGACGGATTGGTAACGGTAGATGTGGCCGCCAATGTCGCGGCTGACCACGCGGGCAATGCCAATGTCGCAGCCACTCGGTTTTCAGTTTTGGTGGACACGTCCTCGCCCGCGCCAACGATCACCGGTCCGGCTGCTCCGACCAGCAGCGATCCGTTCACGGTGACCATCGATTTTGGCGAGACGGTATACGGTTTCTTCGTGAGTGACTTAGTCGTTGGTGGCGGAACGGCCAGCAACCTTGTCGATAACGGCAACGGTCGTTTCACCGCTACGATTGATGTGACAACCGATGGTTTAGTGACCGTAAATGTGGGTGCTGATTCAGCGATCGACAATGCCGGAAATCCCAACGTCGCGGCGCCCCAGTTTTTGATCACCGTGGACACTGCGGTGCCAGCGCCGACGATTACGGGGCCGGCCGGTCCGATCGGTAGTGATTCGTTTACGGCGACGATTGACTTTGGCGAACCGGTCAACGGTTTTGTGCTGAGCGATCTTGTCGTTGGTGGTGGGACGGCTGGCAATCTGTTGGACAATGGCAACGGCCGGTTCACTGCCACGATCAACGCGTCGGCAGACGGATTGGTGACGGTTGACTTGGCCGCCTATCGCGCGTCCGACAACGCCGGCAATTTCAATATCGCGGCAGCTCCGTTTTCGATCGTGGTCGACACGACGGCGCCAACGCCATTGATCACGGGACCGGCCAACCCGACCGGCAGCAATCCGTTTACGGTGACGATCGATTTTGGCGAAACGGTCAACGGCTTCACGGTCGATGACGTTACGGTGGGCGGCGGTACGGCAAGTAACCTAGTCGATCACGGAAACGGTCAGTTCTCGTTGACGATCGAAGCGTCGGCGGACGGCGAAGTCACGGCTGCCATTGCCGTGAATGTTACGACGGACATCGCTGGCAACAATAACGCTGCCGCGCCGCAGTATTCGATCGTCGTTGATACGACTGCACCGACACCGACAATCACAGGTCCGGCAAGTCCCACGAACTCGGATCCGTTCGATGTAACAATCGATTTCGGCGAAACGGTATCGGGCTTCGCGTCAGGCAACATTTTGGTCGGCGGCGGCAACGTCACCAACTTTGTCAACGAAGGCAGCGGCCGATATTCAGCGACCATTGATGCGGTATCCAACGGAACCGTGACTGTTGATGTTGCCGCGAACGTCGCCAATGATTCTGCCGGCAATGCAAATGTTGCGGCCGATCGCTATTCGGTAGATGTTGATACGACCGCGTTGGTGCCGATCATTGTCGGTCCGGGTGGCCCGACCAACGTCGAACAATTCGATGTCACGATCAACTTCCGAGAAGCCGTGACGGGTTTTAGTCTCAGCGATTTGCAGCTCAACAACGCAACCGCGAACAACTTGATCGATAACGGCGCAGGATTATTTACGGTCACGGTCGTCCCTCTGGCCGCTGGAACGGTCACGGTTGAAGTTCCCGCGAACGTAGCGCAGGACATCGCCAGCAACCCCAACTTTGCAGCCACTCCCTATTCGATCTTCGTCGACAGGACTTTCCCCGCACCAGTGGTAACCGGGCCGGTAACAATCACGAATTCGAATCCTTTTAATGTGACAATCAACTTTGGTGAATCGGTCATCGGGTTCGAACAAGGCGACATCACCATCGTGAACGGAACGGTGACTAACTTTGTCGACAACGGTGTTGGTCGGTTCTCGGCAACGATTGACGCCACCAACGACGGTGACGTGACACTCGACGTCGCGGCCAATGTTGCTGTCGATCGTGCGGGAAACAACAACGGGATTGCGGTTCCGTTCACCGTGCTTGTTGACACGACGGCGCCGACTGCGGTGATTACCGGGCCAGCATCCCACACCAACTCGGACCCGTTCACCATCGCGATCAATTTTGCGGAAACAATAACTGGATTTGCTCTCAGTGACATTGCCGTGGGTGGTGGAACGGCCAGCAATCTGGTCGACAACGGCAACGGACATTTCACTGCAACGATCGATGCGGCCACCGATGGGTTAGTGATCGTCGACATTGCCGCGAACGTTGGGGCTGATGACGCCGGAAATCTTAACGATGCATCGACGCGATATTCGACCTTCGTCGACACGGCCGCGCCAACGCCGACGATCTCCGGCCCGACCAACCCAACCAACAACGATCCGTTTCATGTCGCGATCGAATTTGGCGAAGCCATTGTTGGATTCAATGTCGACGATATCGCGGTTGTCGGCGGAACGGTCAGTCAATGGGTTGATAACGGAAACGGACATTTCACAGCAACGATCGATGCGACGGCGAATGGTGACGTGACGGTCAATGTTGCCAGTGATGCGGCGACCGATTTAGCCGGCAACGCAAATTTTGCAGCAAACCCGTATTCCACTCGCGTTGATACGGTCGCTCCGACACCTGCCATCACGGTCCCACCAAGTCCTTCTGGAACCGGTC
>JBAUHR010000490.1:0-7578 GCA_049680385.1 Rubripirellula sp.
CCCCGTGCCTTGTTCAGTGTGGATTGGGCGGCAACTACGTTCCTGGTGGTGCTCATTGTTGTGCTCGTCGGGGCGCCCTCGATCAAGTCCGTTTACGGTCAGCAAGCCACCGACCTGGAACTCCTTCGCGAACGATTCGAAGACAGTTGCTTTGGTTGCCACGGCGACGGCGCCGACGAAGGCGGTTTTAGTTTCGAGGCGATTGCCGATGGTAGCTACGGCGACGACACGATGAAACGCTGGGAAGCGGTTTGGAAAAACATCCGCGCCGAAACGATGCCGCCGGCCGATGAGTTCCAACCCGAACCGGAACAGCGTCAGGCGTGGGTCGATTGGATTCAAAAGGAAGTCTTTCGGCTCGATACCAACAACATCGATCCCGGAAAGGTCGTGCTGCGCCGTTTGAATCGTTCCGAATATAGCGAGACCATTCAACAACTCACCGGCGTTTCCTTCGATTGCAACGAAGCGTTTCCGGCCGACGACACAGGATACGGTTTCGATACGATCGGCGAGGTCCTGCATATCTCGCCCGTGGTATTGGAAAAGTACTTGTTGGCGGCCGAGTCGATCGTGCTGGACGCGATTCCGTTGGAAGGCGCGACGCCACCGGAAAAACGTTTTTGGAGTGACCATCTGCACTTCGATTCACCCCAGGGCGAACCGTCGAGGACTGTCGATTTCGATCAACCGCGCGAGTTCCATTTGTTAGAGAAGATGGACAAGCCCGGCGATTACGAAATTGCCGTGCAATGGGAACTGCAAAGTGCTTGGACGAATACAGGCGAGACGGCCGAATTGACGTTGCTGAATCACGCCGACGAAAAGAATCCGGTTGAGATTGGCAAAGCCAAACTGGGGTTCTTGTTTGAAACCGAAGGCTATCTTCGTGGCAATGTCACGGTCACAGACAAGCCATTGCACCTGAGCATCCGATTCAAACCGCTGCCCATCGACACCGACGCCAACCCACTTCCCGAGGCCGATGGTGTCTCCTTCAGTTTCCGGATTTCGAACGCCAACGTGGTTGGTCCTACCAACACCGGCGTCCGAGAATATCGAAAAGGAAGCAAAATCCTGGTCGGTGGCCCCCCGCCAATCGATGCCGACGAAGAAGTACTGGACCAGATGAGCCGCGAGGTCTTGGAGAGCTTTGCGCTGCGTGCGTTTCGCCGGCCCATTGATGATCGGTCGCTCGACCGGCTCGTCGCGATTGCCCGCGAAACTCGCAGCCATCCCGGCAATGGTTACGAGCACGGGTTGGCTGCTTCGTTGAAATTGATTTTGGCTTCTCCGCGATTTCTATTCCGAATCGAAAACGCGATTCCTGCGAACCAACTCTCGTCGATCCCCACTGGAACCCCCGTATCAGCGTTGGGTGATCCCATTGACGACTACGCGCTGGCGACTCGGATGAGCTACTTTTTGTGGGGCGGTCCGCCTGACGACGAGCTGCTTCGTTTGGCTGGCAAAGGTGTGTTGCGTCAGGAGCTTAGCGATCAAATCAAGCGAATGGTCGGTGACGAGTGGCGGATGCGAACGGGTGTTTCGAATTTCGTGGGTCAGTGGCTGAAGACTCGTGATGTTACGAGCGTGTCGATCGATGTCCGGCGAGTGTTGGCGTATCGCGGCGACGAGAAAGACTTTCCGTGGCAAGTTCGTGATTCGATGAAAAAAGAAACGGAAACACTGTTTCGCTATTTGATCGAAGAAAATCGTCCGATCGAAGAACTGCTCAACGCAAACTACAGCTTCTTGAATGAACCGCTGGCAAAGTTCTATGGCATCGACGGCGTCAAGGGCGACCAAATGCGAAAAGTCGACTTGCCGGCGGACAGTCATCGCAAAGGGATTCTGACGCACGGTTCGATGTTGCTTGTCACCAGCAATCCGACTCGGACGAGCCCGGTCAAGCGCGGGCTATTCATACTGGAAAATCTGCTGGGCACGCCGGCGCCACCAGCACCGCCGAACGTACCGGCGCTTGAAGAATCCAAGAACGGGGACATGAAGAACGCGTCGCTTCGTGAGATCCTTGAATTTCACCGCCGCGAGCCGATGTGTGCATCATGCCATCGCCGTATGGATCCGTTGGGGCTGGCACTAGAAAACTATAACGCGATCGGTCAGTTCCGCGAGATGGAACTTGGCTTGCCCGCACGGCGCGGCCGAGAAGCCGAGCCTGACAAGGCAATCGACCCAACCGGCGTTTTAATGACGGGCGAGAAATTTAACTCAGTGGTCGAACTTGCGGACGTGCTTGCTAACGATCGGCGAGATGACTTCTATCGCTGTCTGACTGAAAAGATGCTCGTGTTCGCACTCGGCCGTGGCTTGACGTTTGGTGACGCCACCACGGTGGACCAAATCGTCGCCAACGTCAGAGCGAATGATGGTGGAATGCAAACCTTGATCGAATCAATCATCCGCAGCGTCCCATTTACTCATCAGCCGAAAAGCGAATCTGTCGCCGCAGTTTCCGTCGAATAATCCAACGCCCGCTCAACGTCTTCATTTCACGAGACCCACAATGAACCTTAACTCAACTTCACTAACCCGCCGTCGGTTTCTGCGTGCTTCGGGACTGTCGCTGGCATTGCCACTATTGCCAAGTATGGCTGGATCGGCGCGTGCGGCCGCCGAAGTCGAGGCTGCCGCCGAGGCGACTCGCCTGTGCTATGTCTATGTGCCCAACGGGGTCAACATGAAGCACTGGCGTCCCGAAGGCGAAGGTGCTGATTTCACATTCAACCGATCCACCAAAGCGCTTGAACCGTTTCGTGATTCGATGCGATTCATCACAGGCTTGGAACACCGCGAAGCCTACATCCACAACGACGGTGCCGGCGATCATGCGCGTGCCCACGCATCATTCTTGACCGCCGCGCGACCACACAAGACATCCGGTGCCGACATTCACGTCGGTGTATCAGCGGACCAACTGATTGCTCAGCAAATTGGATCGCAAACGCGTTTGCCGTCATTGGAACTCTCGTGTGACGGCGTGCGAACCAGCGGCGAATGTGACTCAGGCTACTCGTGCGCCTACCAATACAATTTGGCATGGGCCGACGAGCGAACTCCGGTCGCCCCTGAATCCAACCCTCGCTTAGTTTTCGAACGCCTCTTCGGCGAAGGATCTCACGGCGAACGAGCGGCAAACTTTGCTCGCCGCCAAACGAAACAAGAATCCGTGATCGACTTCCTTCGGGACGAGGCCGAATTCATCAATCGCAGTTTGGGCGCGGACGATCGCCGCAAGGTTGACGAATACTTGACAGGCATTCGAGAAATCGAAACTCGCATCGAAAAGACCGAACGGTTTGGCATGCCGGCGGACCCTGACTATGCAACGCCGAACGGAATCCCCGACAGTTATCGCGAGCACATTCGACTGATGATGGACGTGATGGCTCTTGCACTGGCCAGCAACACGACGCGAGTTTCCACGTTGATGCTCGCACATGACGGTAGCAACCGTTCGTTCAAAGAAATTGAAATCGGCGACGGTCACCACGACCTTTCGCATCACAAAAAGGACGAAGAAAGGCTCGAGAAAATCGCCAAGATCGACACGTTCTACTGCGAACAACTGGCCTATCTACTGGGAACCATGAAGTCGCATCAATTTGGCAACCAAACCACACTGCTCGACAACACGTTGCTGGTCTACGGCAGCGGACTGAGCGATGGTGATCGCCACAACCACGATGATCTGCCGATCATCTTTGCCGGCGGCGGAGCCAAGGGAATCAAGAACGGCACTCATCAGCGTCTGAGTAAATCGACGCCAATGGCAAACTTGCACTTGGAAATGATCAACCGAATGGGCGTCGCCACAGATGAGTTCGGCGACAGCACCGGTCAATTCCCGCTGGCTTAACAAAACCAGGAACGTCCGCTACGGCAGATCAACCAAAGTCTTGCCGTCCGCATCGGTCAATCGAAGATGTTCGATTTTCGCTTCGCCAACACCGTCGCTAACGTCCAACCGCAGTTGGTGCATTCGTTCTTTGGTCGCAATGCTGATCGTATAGTCATGCCACTTTCGATCTGAATCGACGGGGAACTCAACATGAGTTCCGTTGGGCAGACTCGCTTCTTTGTCCGTCGTAAAGAACAGCTCGCCGTCACCTTTGGCCGCACTGAACAAACGGAACTTCAGCAGATACGGACCGTTTGCAAGCGTGGGATCAAGGGCATCAAATGCCAAGCCGGGATCATCGCCCGTAAAGGTTAATAACAGTGTCCCGTCCTCGATTTTCAGTTGGGTGTTTTTTCGAGCTCGAACTTTTTTCGGCTTCTTCGCTTCGGCTTGCTTCGGTTTCGCTTCGGCTGCTTTCTTAGACTTGCTGCGCATCCGTCCGTCGCCGCCGGGATCTTTATCGAAATTGGTCCATTCGTTGTTCTGGTGCGGCAGAACTGCTTCCTTTACTGGAACCAGCGTGCGATCGGCTGCGTGCAGCACGTCGCGCCCCATCGCCGTCCACGTTTCGACCATCGCCGCCAAACGATCGGGTTCTTCCGTTGCCAGATCGGTCATTTCGACTCGGTCGTTGCTGATGTTGTAAAGCTCCCATGTCTCACCACGAAAACTGACGGCCTTCCAATCACCGTCTCGAATGCCGCGATCGGTTGCAAACTTAAAGTGCAACGGTTCAGCACGCTCGATTTCTCCACCGTCAAAGATCGGCGTCAGCGATTGGCCTGACACTGGGCGAAGTTCGCGATCACCGAATGTCTCGGGAATCTCAGCCCCGGCGACATCGGCAATCGTTGGCATGACGTCAATCAAGTGTGCTGGCTGCCGATGAATGCTGCCTGCTTCGGTTTTTAAACCAGCGGGCCAGTGGACGATCGCCGGCGTGCTGATGCCGCCTTCGAATTGGTTTTGCTTGTAGTACCGGAACGGACTGTTCCTGGCCCACGCCCAACCGGTCGAGTCGGACCAACTGACCGAACCGTCCGTCGGATCCTTGTCGACATGGTTGCTGACGCGATCGTAGGGACAGGCGCCATTGTCGGCAACGAACCAAATCAACGTGTTTTCTAGCTCGCCGGCGGCTTCCAGGTCCGACACCAATCGGCCGACTTCTTGGTCAACTCGGTCGATCATCGCAGCAAGCGTTCGCATTCGCTTGGTTTCGAAATCGCGGCGAACGTCGGTCAGCGAATCCCAAGCCGGCACGTGCTCGGGACGGGGACTCGGTTGATCGACACCCTCAAGCAGTCCAAGTTCAATCTGCTTGGCCACACGTTTTTCGCGAGCCTGATCCCAACCTTCGTCATAGACACCGTCGTACTTGGCGTAGTCTTCGGGCAATGCTTGCAGCGGTGCGTGAGGTGCGTTGAAGGCAACGTACAAATACCAAGGCTGATCCTTTTCGCGGGCGTCACCTAAAAAATCAATCGCGTAATCGACATCGGCAACCGTTGTGTAGAAACCTTCTTTGGGAACATCGAACTTTTCACCGTCTAGTCGAAACGTGTTGTCGCCCAAGAAGTAATTGCAAGCGCCGCTGAGATGGCCAAAGTAGCGATCGAATCCAACATCGGTTGGCTCACGTTCCAGATGCCACTTGCCCGTCATCAACGTCGAGTAACCGGCCGTCGATAAGACTTCGGCACTGGTGACCGCATGTTTCAGCGACTCGTTACCCGCCGCTTCGCAGTACTGGCCGGTCAGCAGTGACACTCGCGACGAATGGCACTTTGCCGTGTTGTAGAACTGGCTAAATCGCAGTCCATTGTCCGCCAATCGATCCAAATTCGGAGTCTCGATTTCACCGCCATAACAACCAAGGTCGGAAAAACCCAGGTCATCGACCATGATGACCAACACGTTGGTGGGCGGCGTCTGAGCGTGAACACTGGTCGACCAACACGCAAAAAGCGCGACGATCATCATCGCAGAGAAAACCGAACGGGATTGGCGGAACTGCATGGGGGATTCCTTGGGTGGGATGTGACTGCGACCAACGTCGCGGACGCCAAGTCTAACGCGCCGCAATCGAAAGCAACTCGTGCGACAATTCAAAATTTACCGCTAGGGAAGTCGCGTGTTCAGTTCGCTGCGCAGCGACTCGACGGTTTCCTTGGGCGTTTCTAAAACGAGGTTCTTTGTTTCACTGCCATCGTTCGCGTGGTCGTACAGTTCGATTTCGCCGTTCTTGTGCTCGATCAAACGATACTCGGCCGTGCGAATGGTCTTACCGCTGTTGAAGTAAGAAATCGCTGAGTGGCCCGGCGCGTCGGGACGTTCCACAATCGGCTGCAAAGAGACTCCGGTCACCGACGATGGCCGTGGAATTCCGGTCAGTTCACACAGCGTTGGAAACATGTCAACCGATTCCACGATCGCGCTGGATGCGACGCCAGGTGCGGACTGGTTGGGCGTACGGATGATCAACGGCGAACGCAAGGATTCTTCAAACAGTGCGTGCTTGCCCCAGATTGCGTGTTCACCCAGATGCCATCCGTGATCCCCCCACAACACGACGACGGTGTTGTCGGCGGCGCCGGTTTCGGCAAGCTTTGCCAACACTCGGCCAACCATCGCGTCGGCGTACGTCACACAGGCTGCGTAGTGCCGTCGCACTTGATCAGCAAACTCAGTATCGACGTTCGGGTCGCGGCCCCAACGGTTGTATCGCATGAATTCGCCCGACCGGTGCCATGTGGTTGGACCGATGGGACGCTCGGGGTGCGGGATCGGCGCAAGCTGAATGTCGCGGTACCGTTCCATGTACTTTGCCGGTGCACCGAATGGCAGGTGCGGCCGGATGATTCCGACGGCCAGAAAGAACGGCTTGGTATTGTCCTTGGCAAGCTGATCCAATTGGTCGAGCGAATCGTTGACGATCAAACCATCCGGATAAATCGTGTCATCGCCTTCGACCGACTGGAACACATCCATCTTTGCCGGATCTTCGCGGATCTCGCCATGGGCAAGTCCGTGCATGGATCCACGCGGATGCTGCCACGGGCCCGCGGGCAGCAGGTGACGATCCCATGAATCAGGCATCTCGGGTTCCGCGTCGTCGTCCCAGTCTGCGCCGCCGCGTCCGCCGGGGTGGTGCGAAACTTTTCCGACTGAAACCGTGGTGTAGCCGTGCTTGCGGAACCAAGCCGGCATGCTGGTTGGCACCGATTTTTCCGACGCGATCAACTTGGCTCGGCGAAAGATTGCGTCGTTGCCGCTGCTGCCGTAACAGCCCATCAACATTGCGTATCGAGACGCGCCACAGGTTGGTGCTTGCACAAAGTGCTGATGAAAGGCTCGTCCGGTCGCGGCCAGTTGGTCAATGTTGGGCGAATGAATGTAGTCGGCGCCAAAACAGTTCAACTCGGGCCGCAGATCGTCAACACAAATCAGCAAGACGTTGGGCGGTCCGTCGGCGGCGTCGACGCGTTGACAGAGAACTGCCATGAAAACGAAAACGCAAAACCCAAACTGCCGAACCATGATCAACCAAACTTTCTTTCAAACAACCAAACGAACCACGACAAGGTTTACTCAGCCTGACGCAGCGAATTCTTGTAGCGGCGAATGTAGATCAGCGAGTTTATCCCTAACAT
>JBAUHR010000491.1:0-1850 GCA_049680385.1 Rubripirellula sp.
TCGGTGTACTGGTCGGGCTGCTTTTGCCCGCCGTACAAGCTGCCCGAGAAGCAGCGCGTCGTATGAGTTGCAGCAACAATTTCAAGCAAATTGGGCTAGCGCTCCACAACTATCACTCGGCTTACAAAAAGCTTCCTGCCCAAAAGGGTGGCACCAACAATTCGGTAGGTGGAAATCAAGGCGGCAACCAACTGCGTTTGGGATGGCTGCCAATGATCTTGCCGTTCATCGAGCAGCAAGCGGTTTGGGAGCAGATCTCGAACCCGTTGGGCGTCAACGTCGATGGTACGCCACGTGCTAATCCTTGGCCAGCAATGGGGCCTGCACCTTGGCGAGGCGATTATCTGCCATGGGTTACTGAATTGCCAGCACTACGTTGCCCAAGCGATCCAGGTTCCGGTCTTCCTGCACTCGGCCGAACCAACTACGCGGCATGCCAAGGCGATGCTGTCGAGTATGGCGAAGTTGGTGCTTGGGGTGGTTCGAATCCAATGGTGATTGATAACAATCGAGCCCAGCAAATTCGCGTTTCTGGACGCGGAGTCTTTGTTGCTCGTCAGTACACCGGATTTCGTGACATCCTAGACGGACTGTCCAACACAATTGCCGCTGGCGAAATCGCGACCGACTTGGGTGACCGTGACATTCGTACATCTCCAATCGACGGACCAGGTTCCGCCCAATTGCGTGACAACCCTTCGTGGGCCAAAGACAACAACAAGATCGACCCACTGCGTCCTAACTATTGGTTGGCTGGCGAAAACTTGGTTGTTGACAATTCGGCTGGCGACGGATCACGAGCCGGTTGGGCTCGCGGAATGCACTGGGCCGACGGTGAAATGCATCACTCGGGGATGAACACCATCCTTCCACCCAACAGCGAATGTGTCGCTCGTGTTGCGAATGACAGCTCTTGGGGAATGTATCCACCAAGTTCACGGCACCAAGGTGGTGTTCACGTGCTGATGGCTGATGGTGCCGTGCAATTCATCACCGACTCGATCGAGGCAGGTGATTCGCGAGCTCAAACGGTCTACCTGGCTGCGGGCAACGCGGGTATCGAAAGCCCATATGGTCTCTGGGGTGCACTCGGCACCAAGGCCAGCAAAGAAACGAAGTCTCTGGAAACAAACTAATGTTTCATGAAGTCATCGACTTCAGCGACTAATTCGATCAAGGCGGCTTCATTTTCGAGTGAAGCCGCTTTGATTTTTTGATAACACCCACTTTCTATCACGTCCCGATTTCGTGAACCCAGTTTCGAGCATTTCAAACTATGAAAACAAACAATAACTTCCTTCGCTTTCTCGCGATCGTTCCTGCTTTCGCATTGGCTTTGACCTTTACCGGATGCGGAAAAGAAGAAGCCAAAGTGATCGTTCAACCTGAAAACGCTCAACAAGAGATGGAAGATTACGGAGCTGCGATGGAAGAACAAGCCGGTGGCGACTACGGTAGTTAGGCGTCATTTTCTGACACCGTGAATCGCGTTCGCTAACGCGTAGATCTACGAGGGAGGCCGTCCATGATGAACGGCCTCCCTTTTTTCATGGATGGCTCCGCACACCCAACACCCTGCCTAGAGACCGTCGCTATGAACTCTCGCCTGACTCAAGTTTCGAAGCTGAGTTTGTTTCTTTCGATGCTTCTGCTGTTCACGATCTCTGCAACAGCGGAAGACCGTCTGAACGTGCTGATGATCGCCGTTGATGATTTGCGTCCTGAACTTGCGTGTTACGGTGCGCCGTCCATCCACAGTCCCAACATCGATCGCCTAGCAAGTCAGGGTGTTCGCTTCGATCGGGCCTACTGCCAGGTTGCCGTTTGCGGTGCATCGCGAGCGAGCTTGC
>JBAUHR010000492.1:0-6446 GCA_049680385.1 Rubripirellula sp.
GGTGATTGCTTTCTGTCAGCCGTGAGAGAAAACTGTCATTTGTTAGAGAGTCGATGACCAAGGAGGTCCCCAGTGGCAGGCCAAATTACCAGCGAAACGCGTCGCGAACGGCTGCGAGAGATGGTCCAGGCACGCGGTTTTGCATCGCTTGGCGAGCTGGCGGCTTCGCTGGAGGTTAGCGAATCGACGATCCGACGAGACTTGGAACAACTTGAAAAAGAGGGGCAGGCAAGGCGAACGCATGGCGGCGCATTTTGGACCGGTGAACCGGACACGATGCAAATCTTTGAAAATCGACGCGACGATTCATGGCCAGCCAAAGTGGCGATTGGCGAAGTGGCCGCGGCGATGATCGAAGATCACGACACGATTTTGCTTGGCGGCGGAAGTACGACTTACGAACTGGCACGTCACTTGGTGAATCGGCCTCTGCAGGTTGTCACCAACAGCCTGCCGGTTGCTCACTTGTTATCGACTAGCGATTCGATTGACTTGGTGATGATTGGCGGATGCGTGCGAGGACGAACGGCGGTCACGATTGGGCCGATGGCCGATTCGATGCTGCGAAGCATTAATGTTGGCAAAGTGTTTTTATCGGTTGCAGGAATCACCGAGCGTGGTTTCTTCAACAGCAACATGATGTTGGTCGAGAGCGAGAAGGCGATGTTAGAGTCGGCCGATCAAACGATCGTGGTCGCGGACAGCAGCAAGTTCGGGAAGGTCAGCCTGAGCCGGTTGTGCGGGTTACAGGAAGTAGGCACGGTCGTATCTGACGAGGGCATCGAAAACAGTTGGAAAGAGCATCTTGAATTTGCGGACGTCAAACTAGTCTTGGCTTCCGCCTCGGAATCAAAAATCTAAGCGAGCAACTTTTAAAGGCTCATAAATAAACATGACTGCATCTACGATCGATCGAAGCGTAATCGAGCAGCTAGTCCGAAACGCGATTCGCCAATCCGGTGGACCTGGCGCTGCGCCGGCTGCGGCAAGTGCCCACGCGAACCCGCCTGGCTGGGTCGACGGCAAGCCGAACTTGCGTGTCAGCATTTCCGCACGTCACTGTCACCTGACCGACGAACATGTCGAGATTCTGTTTGGTGCCGGTTCGGTATTGAAGCCCGAAAAAGATCTCTATCAAGACGGATTCTACGCCGCCGAACAAACCGTGATGGTTGTCGGTCCACGCCGACGCATGCTCGGCAGCGTCCGTGTGCTAGGCCCGACTCGTCCGTTCAGCCAAGTTGAATTGGCGCTGACAGATTCAATCTCGCTTGGCATCGACGCACCCGTCCGCCACAGCGGCAAGATCGACGGCACGCCTGGATGCGTTCTGGTTGGGCCTGCTGGTAGCGTGCAATTGACGCAAGGCGTCATTCGCGCCGCTCGTCACGTCCACATGAATTTCGCCGACTGCGACCACTACGGTGTCCAAAACGGTGACATGATGAAACTGAAAATCGTCAGCCCTGACTGCAGCGTCTCGTTCGAAGACGTTTTGGTTCGTGCTGATGAAGCAGCCAAGTTGGAAGTCCACATCGACACCGATGAAGGCAACGCGTGCAACCTGGATGCGGCAACCGAAGTGACGCTGAAAAAAGGCGGCTGCGGCTGCGAGAAAAAGTAAGTACCTAGAACCTCGAAATTTGAAACCCGAGACCTCTTTCCCTTTCCAATAAGGCAGTTTTAACGATGGCAAAAGTTAGCGAAGCGCTCGGCATGATTGAAACCAAAGGCTTCATCGCCTTGGTCGAAGCATGCGACGCAATGATGAAGGCAGCAAACGTTCAATTCATGGGCTGGGACAAGGTCGGCAGCGGCCTGTGCAGCGCATTCGTGACCGGCGATGTCGCAGCGGTCAAAGCCGCCGTTGATGCGGGTGCCGCGGCTGCTGGACGCGTCGGCGAAGTCGCCAGCGTTCAAGTGATCGCGCGTCCTCACGAAGACGTGGCTTCGGTATTGAAGTTCCCTGCCGCTAAAAAGTAGTCGCTCCGTCGACTGCTGTGACCTATTTCCCCACTATCAACTCAGCGAAGAAGCTCTCTCATGAATGATGCAATCGGATTGATTGAAACCAAAGGTTTGTTGCCCCTGATCGAAGCGACCGACGCCATGGCCAAAGCAGCCAACGTCAAAATCGTCAAGCGAATTGACATTGGTGGCGCCTACGTCACGACCGTTGTCAGTGGTGACGTCGGCAGTGTTCGTGCCGCAGTCGAAGCGGGTGCCTCCGCCGCGGCTCAAGTTGGCGAACTGGTCGGCAGCCACATCATCCCGCGTCCAGCCGAAGGCTTGGCAGCGGCTTTGTTGTCGTAGACCGCTTGCTGTTAGCGGCCCTGTAAATCGCCGGACGGTGTCATGGTTGGCACCCAAACCGCAGCACAAATTTGCTTGGCCGTTGTCCCTTTTCGTCCTGTACTTTTTCTCTAACTGAAAAGTGTTAAGTCAGTGCTTGTTCTTGTAGCGAACCTAGGATCGACCAGCTTCAAGTATCGTCTGTTCGATATGTCCAGCGGCCAGTGTTTGGCGCGCGGTGCAGTCGATCGAATTGGCGAGGAAGCGAGTCACTGCGAGGTCGAAATCGGTGACTGGAAAGACGAACGCTCGATGTCGGTGCCAGACCATGGTTTGGCTGTGTCGGCGTGTTTGGAACAGTTGACCGATCCGGATCACGGTGCTCTGAAGGATGCATCGGAGATCGTAGCGATTGGATTTAAAGCCGTTCATGGTGGTCGATTGTCGGGCGTGTTCGTCGTGGACGACGATGTGCTGGCGGCAATGACGGAAATGAACGCTGCCGCACCGGCTCACAACCCGCCTTACATCGCCGCGATGAAGTTGTTGCGAGAGCGGTTTCCGAATCTGCCCTTGGTGGCAGCCTTTGAAACCAACTTTCATCGCACGATTCCTTCGTCGCGTCGTGAATACGCGATTCCGCGTGCTTGGGCGGATGGACTTCACATTCGTCGATATGGTTTTCATGGCGCTTCGCATCGATTCATTGCCGGCCGCGTGGCCGAAGTGACCGGACGCAGCGATGCTCGCGTGATTTCGTGTCACCTCGGTGGCAGCAGTTCGTTGACGGCGATCGTCAATGGTGAAAGCGTGATGACGACGATGGGCATGACGCCGCAAACGGGTTTGCCACAGAACAATCGTGTCGGTGACTTTGATCCGTTCGCGTTGCCGCTGATTATCGAAAAAACTGGCCTAACGCTCGACGAAGTGCTGGCAAAACTCGCCAGCGAAGGCGGCCTGCTAGGGCTTAGTGATAAAAGCGGCGACATGCGGGATTTGGAATTGGCCGCTGCCAACGGCGACGAAAAATCACAACTCGCTCTGGATGTGTTCGTCGAAGAAGTTCGTCGTCACATGGGCGGAATGATTGTCGCGATGGGTGGCGTCGATGCGATCGTGTTCACCGGTGGGATCGGTGAAAAGGGCAAGGAAACGCGAGCAGCGATTGTGGCGGGCTTGGAAGAGCTTGGCATTGTCGCCGATGGCGAAGCCAACAAGAAGATCAAAGGTGAAGGTTCATTCCACGCTGGCGATAGCCGGACGGAATTGTGGGTGATCCCAACCAACGAAGAACTGGTCGTGGCCCGGCAATGTGTCGAGCTTTTGCAAGAAACCGAAAAATCAGCTTAGGCACTTCACCAATGTTCATTGCCAAAGTCACCGGTTCGGTTGTCGCGACGCAAAAGGTCGGATCCATGACCGGCCACAAATTGTTGGTCGTCGAACCGTACCGGTTGGAAGACAAAAAACGTGCGTCGATGGTCACGACCGGACGAACGTTCATTGCCGTCGACACACTCGGAAGCGGTGAAGGCGATTACGTGTTGGTGTGCCAAGGCAGCAGTGCTCGGCTGACACCCGAAACGAAAGAGCTTCCTATCGATGCGGTCGTGATCGGCATCGTTGATAGCGTCCACATTGAAAAACAAAACGTCTACGACAGAAAGGGAAGCTAGGTTTTCTTGACTTCGCAATTCGGGCGACTCTTGGTCGCTTGATTGCCCGCAAAAACTTGGTTCCTGATTCCTATAAACCAACAACGTACTTCATCCTATGCATTTCGACGAAAACACCATTCGCAGCGTTGTCGCTCAAGTCTTGGCCGAAGTTGGCCCGATGCCGAAATCCAACGGCGCTTCGTCCCAGTCCGGTGGCAAGCATGGGGTCTTCTATGATGCAGACTCGGCGGTCACGGCTGCTCGTGCTGCGTTCGAAGAATTTCGCACGCGGTCGATGGCGACTCGTAAACAGGTCATCGACATCATTCGTCGCATCTCGATCGAGAACTGCGAAGAACTCGGGTTGATGGAAATGGCCGAAACCAAGATCGGTCGCCCTGAACACAAAATCGAAAAATTGCGAGCTCTCGGTGAAATGTCACCCGGAACGGAGTTTCTAGAAACCAAGTGTTACAGCGGTGACCACGGCTTGGCGATCATCGAACGAGCACCGTTCGGTGTCATCGGTGCAATCACGCCAGTGACCCACAGCCTGCCAACGATCACTGGTAATGCCGTCAGCATGTTGGCTGGTGGGAACACGGTTGTGGTCAATCCGCACCCATCGGGCAAAGGCGTGGCAACCGAAGGCGTCCGTCGATTCAACGAAGCCATTGCAGCCGAAGTTGGCATCGACAATCTGATTTGTGTGATCGCCGAACCGACGCTCGAAACCGCTGAAGCTCTGTTCAAGAACCGCCAAGTCGCGCTGATTTGTGTGACAGGTGGACCGGCCGTTGGACGTGCGGCACTGAACAGCGGCAAGCGAGCCATCGTTGCTGGGCCTGGCAACCCGCCTGTGGTTGTCGACGAAACAGCCGACTTGGACAACGCGGCACGCTGCATCATTCAAGGCGGTGCGTATGACAACAACTTGTTGTGCATCGCAGAGAAGGAAGTCTTCGTCGTCGACAGTGTTTTCGACGCGATGATGGCTGCCATGCGACGTGCCGGAGCCGTCCAGCTTGACGCAAACCAAATTGATAAACTAACTAGCAAGGCGATCGTAAAAGTCGGTGACGACCAACACGATGCAGCTTGCAAAGACTTCATCGGACGTGACGCATCAGTTCTGGCCCAGGCAGCCGGCGTCAGTGTTCCCGAGGGAACGGAATTGTTGTTCGGCGAAACGGACGAACATCACCCGTTCGTCACCGTCGAGCAAATGATGCCGTTCATTCCTTTCGTTCGTGCTCGCGACGTTGATCATGCGATCGAACTTGCGAAATTCTACGAGCATGGATTCCGGCATACGGCGATCATTCACTCTCGCAACGTCCACAATATGACCAAGATGGGCCGCGAATTGGATACCACGCTCTACGTCAAGAATGGTCCTTGCATGGCTTCGCTGGGGCTTGGTGGCGAAGGCTACCTGTCGTTTTCGATCGCCGGTCCAACTGGCGAAGGCGTCACGACGCCGAACACGTTCACTCGGGAACGCCGCTGCAGCATGATTGACGAATTGCGAGTGGTTTAACCCGATGCAAACTGCCCGCGTCCTAGGATCAACTCGTGCGACCGTCAAAGACAAGAGTCTTCAAGGTCAACGTTTGGTGATTGTCCAGTTGCTGCTCTTGAACGAGCAGCCCGACGGACCACCCTTGATTGCATTGGACGTGCTGGGGTGTCGACGCGGTGACCGCGTGATGCTGACCAGCGACGGAACTCTCGCACGCGAATTTACAAAAAGCAAAGACACACCTGCCCGTTGGACTGTGATGGGAATTTTGGACTAGCCCGCAATGCCGACTCACCCCAACCCTGCGATTCTCTCTGCAATCGATTCAGCCGTACTGGCTCGGATCGTTGGCGAGGTGATTGCGCGGTTGAAAGCAAGTCAAACGGTTGTGGTCGAGTCCAAGATCATCGATGCCAAGACGATTGGTCAGTACGCGGTTGGCGCCACGATCACAATTGCGGCCAAAGCGATTGTGACGCCGGCGGCAAAGGACGAAGCAAAGCAACGAAACATCACGATCACGCGTGACACAGTCGCCAGTCAAAAAACGGTCGGCGAACGATCCAGCGGTGGCAAAATCATGGATTCTGACCCTCTGCGGGCGGAATCGGTTGAGGCACAGCTTGTTCGTCGCGGTATCAAGTTGGCTGCGGCCAGCGTGGTGCTGAGTGATACACCGGCGGTTGAAGTTGCCAATCAGTTCGGCAGCGGAAAACGAGCGGTCATGATCGGTTCGATCGACGATGTGAATCGCTTTGGAAGCGAGGTTGATCCCCAGGTATGGGTGTTGGATATGAAACGATTGAATCTGATCGCGGCGGTGAATGTGATATCAGCGATCGCACGATTTAGGAGCGCGAGCAAATGAAAATGGCCCGAACGATCGGATCGGTGACATTGTCGAAAGCTCATCCAGCCATGGCTGGTGCCAAGCTTCGCTGTGTTGAAGTGGTCGAGTCGATTGAACAAAT
>JBAUHR010000493.1:0-1998 GCA_049680385.1 Rubripirellula sp.
CCCCGTGACCGCTGGTGCAGCCGCTACCCAGCCGTGTCCCAATGCCAACGACAAGTCCGGCCAAGATCAGCGGAACGGTACCTGCAAATTGCGCATCCAGCCTTCCGCTGAGGGCAGAGACAATCAGCGCGCCTAGCGGTAGTCCGATGACGAAGCTCCACGCGCTGGCTTTGCTCATTCCGCCATCGCTCAGGCCAACCGCGCGCGCTGCGATGCCGGATACTCCGGCGATCCGCCCGGCACCCAGCAACATGAGAGCAGCGGCAAGACCGATCAAAGCGCCGCCAGCAAGACCGGCGAGAGGGGCGGCATCGGGAAAGCCAGGGATACTCACAGCGCGTTCACCGGAATCTTGATGTAGCTGACGCCGTTATCTTCTGGCTCGGGCAGCCTGCCGCCGCGAATATTAACCTGCACGCTGGGCATAATCAGGTTCGGCATGGCCAGCGTCTGGTCGCGGCTGGTGCGCATGGCGACGAACTCGTCTTCGCTGATCCCGTCCTTCACATGGACATTGCCTTCGCGCTGCAGCTTGACGGTGGTTTCCCAGGCGTAATCATCGCGCCCGGGCGCTTTATAATCGTGGCACAGGAATATCCGCGTCTCGTCCGGAAGGCGCAGCAGGCGCTTGATCGATTGGAACAATTGCCGTGCATCGCCGCCGGGGAAATCTGCCCGTGCCGTGCCGAAATCGGGCATGAACAGCGTATCCCCAACAAAGGCTGCGTCGCCAATGATAAAGGCCATGTCGGCGGGGGTGTGCCCCGGTACATGCAGCGCGATCCCTTCCAACTCACCCAACCGGAACCGTTCGCCATCGGCAAACAGCTGGTCAAATTGCGAACCATCTCGGGCGAAATCGGTGCCGGCATTAAACAATGTCCCGAACACGTTCTGCACATGGGTTATTTCGCGCCCGATAACGATTTCGCCGCCCAGCTTAGCCTGAAGATAGGGGGCGGCGGAGATGTGATCGGCATGGGCATGCGTCTCAATCAGCCATTTCACTTTCAAATTATGCGAATTGATGTATTCGATAATTAGGTCTGCCGAACCATTTGAGGTGCGACCGGAAGCCGCCTCATAATCCAGAACCGAGTCAATAATCGCCGCTTCACCCGATTGTGTGTCATGCACGACATAGCTGATTGTGTTGGTCGCTTCGTCAAAGAAGCCTGCAATAGTAGGCTTTGCGGCGTCGCCACTGTGGACGCGCTCGATCTGCTCGATTGCAGATGTTAGATTGATATCGCTATCGCTCATCGGGAATCTCCAAACAATAATTTCATAAACTATTTATATGTATTGCAATTCATGAGTCAAGTGCTATCAAGCGATCTATGGATGAACGTGATACAGGAAATGCCCCGTGTGCAGGGCTGCGCATTGGCGATACCGCGCCTAACTTTTCCGCGCGCAGCACGGCGGGCGATGTGTTGCTGTCGGATTACCGAGGGAAGTGGCTTATCCTGTTTTCCCACCCGGCGGATTTCACCCCTGTCTGCACAACGGAATTCGTCGCGCTTGCGCGTGATGCGGCTGAATTTGAAAAGCGCGGCTGCGCGCTCATGGCATTGTCGGTCGACAGTCTGTTTTCCCACTTCGCATGGCTCAGACTCATCCGTGACCGTTTCCAGCTCGAAGTCCGCTTCCCGATTGTCGAGGACCCAACATTGGTTATTGGCCGCGCCTACGGAATGGTCGCACCGAAAGATAATGATAGCGCGACTGTCCGTACGACCTTCTTCATTGATCCCAGCGGTGTGATCCGCGCGATGAATTGCTATCCCGCCAATGTCGGGCGCTCGACCCAAGAAATGCTGCGTATTTTGGACGCGCTGATGGCGGTTGATAGTGAAGGCGCATTGGCTCCTGCCAATTGGCGGCCCGGCGATCCGATGCTGCGGCAACCAACCGGGGTGCTGGATGATGTGTTCGCCGCCAAGGGGGAAGCCGACTGGTTCCTGACCGAGACGGGTCAGGGGGCGGCCAAGTGAG
>JBAUHR010000494.1:0-3429 GCA_049680385.1 Rubripirellula sp.
AGCTCCAGCCTGTGATCCTGCGCGACTTTTGCGAAGACGGCTTCGATCTCTTCATTCAGGACCTTCTCCCCAAATTTTGAAAGTGTTTGCGAGATACGGCCAGCAAAACGGAGCCTGAAGTTCTCGACATCGACGAAGCGGACTATATCGCCCACGAGGTAGCTCCACAGGCCAGCACAGGTCGTAACAACCAGAACATAATCGACGCCCGTGACAACCTCGGCCAACCAATGTCTCGGTGGGTTATCACTTTGATATTGGTCCAGCGGAATGAATTCGTAGAAAACGCCGCAGTCCGTTATCAGCTGCATCCCCTCATCCTGAGCCCCGTCAGAGACGGCGAAAAACCCCTCACTTGCCGCATAAACCTCGCGAAAATCCACCTCGAGGTCCCGGGTCAAACTAGCGAACTGGTCGCGATAGGGCTCAAAGCTCATCCCCCCATGGACGATCAGTTGCAGGTTAGGGAACCAGTTGGACAGCCGCGTCGCCTCATGTGGCGAGCGTTCTGCCATACGGGCGAACAAAATCGAGAGCCATGAAGGGAGGCCGCTAATTGCGCGGATATTCTTGTCGACGCAATCTTCAGAAATTGTCTCCAGCTTTCCCTGCCAATCCGTGACTGCAGCCAACTCAGCTGGCGGGTAGTACCTGTCTCGCCCGGCCCAAAATGGAGTTTCACGAGCCGCGATCCCGCTGAGCTCTCCAGCAAAGACATTCGGGGCCAATTCCTCCAGATTTGGGCTGCCAGCAAACATAAAGTACCGGCCCAGGAGAACCCGACTTTTGGGCATCGCACGAAAATGCGCCATGATCACACGCGTTCCAGCGCGGTTGTTGGCCCGTACCATCGCGCGGGTACAAGGTATGAATTTGGATTTCCCAGTGGTTGTTCCGGAAGTCTTTGCAAAAAAGGGAATTCGCCCTGGCCAAGTAACATCGTCAAGAATTGGGAAACCGCCCCCCCAATACTGTTGGTGGAAATCGTCGTAATTTCTAACTAGGACAGAAGCTTGATAATCCCGCACATCGCGGATCTTTTCAAATCCATGATCACGCCCAAATCGTGTGTCGCGCGCCTTACGGATCAATTGACGAAGTGTTTTGCTCTGACTTTCAATTATTGCAGCGCGCGGCTTCAGCGCACGAGATGCGAAGAACCGTACCACTGGCGTAGCCAATCTACCAAAGATCACATAGAGCTTGAAACCAACCATCTCGAAACCTTGAGCCATCTAATGAAAGTGCACGCACCTCAGGTGCATATGCTTGATACAGGCTATAGTGACTAGAGGTTCAAGCAATTTTTTCCAGATGCGATCTCTCAGAATTAGATTTCTCTACGCGCCAATTGCATTATGGTCAGTCAAACATTCTGAATGATCTCGCAAGACTTCGAGAACTTTGCAATCGGCGGTATTGCTACCACTACATTCGTGAATCATTCGCTTCAACTCCGTGCGCAAAGCTTTCAATCGGTCCATCCGCAATTCGACCTGCTTAAGTTGTCGACGTGCGATCGAGTCCGCTTCATAGCATGAGCGGTCGGGATTGTCGCTAAGATCGAGAAGTTCACGGATCGCTTCGAGGGGAAACCCCAATTGCCGTGCGTGCCGAATAAAAGACAATCGGTCGACTTCACCATCTCCGTAACGGCGTTGCCCGCCTTCGGTTCGTCCTGGCTCAGGCATCAGACCGATCTGCTCATAGTACCGAATGGTTTGAACCTTCGTACCTGTTTTCTTTCCCAAGCTACCAATTGTATGCATGAAACCTCCATATCTATAGTGTTGGTAGCTTTAGCTATTGGCACATGCAAACCATTGTTTTGTTCACGAGTGTGTGAACCTCGGTTACTAAGCCAAAAACAACTTGAACCTCTAGTAGCTAGAACATTTAGAACCCCTTCAAACAGCGTGGAATTGGAAAAACACAAGCAATGAGATTATCTAGATTACAAAAGTGTCTTTGGGGGTTTGCCGCGATCTCGCTTGTGGGATTCGTCTTGCTGCAGATTTCTCACAGACTCGAACAACAAAATGGTAATCCGGCGTTCCGTGCAGATTTCGAGTTAACCGATCATCAAGGGATGGTCCAGACAGATGAAGATTTCGCTGAGCGCTGGATGCTCATTTTCTTTGGCTATGCAAACTGCCCCGATGTCTGCCCCACGACTTTGGCCGAGGTTGCCGCTGTCATCGACGCGCTTGGCTCCAATGCGTCTCAAGTCCAGCCGATCTTTATCTCGATCGACCCAGAACGCGACACACCGCAAGCGCTGGCAGAGTTTATCCCATATTTCGACGAAAATATTATCGGACTGACAGGCACCGCCGGCCAGATTAAGCGAACGTCCAAAACATTTCGCATTTATTATGAAAAAATCGAGGAAGCCGCCTCGTCAGATGGCTATACCATGGGACACTCTTCGCAATTGTTTCTTTTTGATCCGGAAGGCAATTATGTTGGAGCCTGGACTTACGGCACACCAGCCGAAGAAATTGTGAACGATCTCAAGAAAAGGATGTCGATTTGACACTTGCAATATCTAAAGACACCGCTTTGACGGGGGCCTGGATCGTGGCTCTAACAAGTTCGCTTGCCGTACTCTATATCGGTGAAGTTCTTGGACAAGCGCCGTGCAATCTGTGCTGGTTTCAGCGAGCGTTCATGTTCCCCTTATCCGTCGTTCTTGGCCTTGGCATATGGTGGCAAGATAACCGTGTTGGCCGTTACGGAATTGCGCTCGCGCTTGGAGGGGCTGCTATCGCACTGTGGCATATAGGTTTATACACTGGCGTCCTTCCAGAACCAATCCAGCCTTGCACCGCGACAGGCCCGTCCTGCACTGGCGACAACCAGCTGTTTCTCGGGATTCCTATTCCGCTCTTGGCGTTCATTGCTTTTGCGTTCATCGCGTTCTTATCGTTTCTATCCCTGAAGGAGCCCCGCACATGAAAAATAGATCAATCGTTCTATCCGTTTTGGCTGTTGGCCTAGCGATCTTTGCCGCCGCTGTCTGGTATCAATCCCGCCCTGCCCCGATTGCACAAGTCGAGCCGGTCCAGCCCGAAATAGCGGAGGCACTGATACGTCCCTACTCGCCCATAATAGGGCCAGAGGATGCGCCTGTCACAATCGTGGAGTTCTTTGATCCAGCCTGTGAAGCCTGTCGGGCATTCTACCCAGTCATCAAGGATATCATGGCGGAGCACGACGGACAGGTTCGGCTCGTTCTTCGCTACACCGCGTTCCACGGCGCGGCCTCGGAAGAAGCCATCAGGGTGATGGAAGCCGCGCGTATGCAAGACGTCTATATTTCGGTCAAAGAAGCGATCCTTGAGTTTCAGCCACGTTGGGCGTCGCACGGCGAACCAGCGCCCGGTTTGATTCTCGGCATTGCGGAACAGGCTGGTCTGGATGTTGAAG
>JBAUHR010000495.1:0-22400 GCA_049680385.1 Rubripirellula sp.
GACAGCGGGCGTCATTTCGGCTTCGAGTTCCGGCGGTATCTTGCTCATGCAAGTATTGGGACCGAAAATAGTAATCCGTGTCCAGAGCGATTTTCAAAACTCTTGCACCGACCCGTGAACGGTTACCACTGTAAGTCCTGTCACCTCGAAATCATCTGCGGTTGTAAAACTTCGCGCGGAGCGATTCGGTTGCAAATAGCAGGCGGCTACCGGTTCCGGACATGCAAGATCTGCATGCGCTCATTGTCAACTTCGACAGTATGATGTCTATGCTAAGATCTGACGATCCGCGCACCGAGGCACATGAACTTATGCAATGGCAATCACTACCGAACCGTCGAGTGCGGCCCGATCACTATTGCTTTGTCATGGTCAACTTGCCGCGACGTTTACGACTGTCTGTCACTTGCTCAGTGTTACTGATATTTCTCGCTGGCTGCTCACCTGGGCAAACCGAATCGAAGAGCTCGCTTTCGCCACCGTCGTCAGAGCAAGCAGTTCGTCCTGAATCCAGCACCAGTGAGTTGTTCGCGGTTAAAACTGAGACCGAACCTGCTTGGGTGGGTTCGATGGCTTGCCAAGAATGCCATTCACAGCGTCACGAAAGTTTCCTCGACTCGCACCACAGTCGTTCGCTTACGAAGATTGATCCGAAAGCAGAACAATTAAACGTCACCATTGATCATCCTAAGAGTCACCGCAGATACGAAGTGGTCCAGCGGGGTGACTCGGTTTGGCATGTCGAAAAGTTGCTAGAATCAGACCAAGAGACATCGGCGACGCCACCGCTCGTTTTGTCAGAATTTCCGATTCAGTACGTAATGGGCAGCGGAAAATTTGCCAAAAGCTACCTAGTCGCTGACGGAGATTTTTTGTTGCAGGCGCCACTGACTTGGTATGCGAACGCTGATGCCTACACTATGTCACCGGGGTATGACACACCAATGCACGGCAGTTTTTCACGTGCGTTGACAGACCAATGTTTGTTTTGCCATGCCGGCAATGTGGAACGTGAGCCGGACAACAATCCACATCACTTCACCATCCACGAGATGTCAATTGGATGTGAGCGATGTCATGGCGCTGGCGGTCAACACGTTGAGTACCATCGGTCGGTCGCTGGCAAGAAAGAAGCGTCCTCGCGTGTCCCGCCCGCGGCAACATTGATCCAGCCAGCCAAGCTTTCGCGACTCGAAGCGGAGTCGCTTTGTGCACAGTGCCACCGTCAAGGACTAGCACCGATCAGTGCACCAGGGAAACAAGACTGGGATTTTCATCCAGGCCAGGACTTTGCAAAAGTGAAGTTTAACTACGACTTGATCACGACAGATCCGCCCGAAACAGGCTTCGTCGGTCACTTTGCACAACTGGGTGAAAGCCAGTGCTATCAGCAAACGCAGATGACCTGCATCACATGCCATTCGCCGCACCAACACGCCAGCGGTGAAGCTCTTCATCAACTCCGTCGCAAGCAATGCAATTCCTGTCACCAAAATGAATTGGACTCTTGCGGCTTGGAACTGGAAGTTCGGATGGACCAAGCGAAGAACCGGTGCGTGAGTTGCCATATGCCCATTCGAGACAGCAAGGTTCCTCACACTTCGACGACTGATCATCGAATTGCAGTTCATCGACCACAAACGCAAGAACCAAGCCTGTTGACATCACCGATTGTTTTGCCGCTTCAAGAACCACCAGAATCGATGAACACGGCCGTAGCGGAACGAATGAATGCTCTAGGTTTGTTCTTGCTGTATCGAATGAATACAGGCAATCCGCACATGAACGAACTTGCCCGCAATGCAAATCAAGCACTCGCGGATATAGCTAACTCGGGTCACGGCGACGCAGAGGTTTTTGCTGCCTTGGCAATGTTGAATTATCTGCAACTTCAGTCTTCGCCAAGCTCGTCAGCATCCGTGAATCAACAGCGCGAATACGTCGTGCGGTGTGCTCAAGAAGCCATTCGATTGAGCCTAGACCTGAATGGAAACCCTAAGCCAACGGAGGCTTTCGGCGATGCCATGGAGATCGCCGGTACCTTCTTTTCGAAAGCGGGTCAGTATGGAAGCGCTGCCGAAGTATTCAGTGAACTGACTGCGATTCGTCGCCGCAAGGACGACTGGGCAACTCTGGGTTTAAGCCTTGGCAGACTCGGCGCGAACGAGCAAGCGGCACTCGCAATGCGCCAAGCAATTCACATCTTCGCGGCCGACCCCTATTTGTATGAATCCCTGGCGAACATTCTGCAGAAATCCGATCCAGAAGAAGCAAACCGTTGCAGCGCAATCGCCAAGCGTTTACGAGCAACTCTGGATTGATAGTTCGTAGCAGCGTCAGCGCATCATGCATCAGCACCTAGCAAAAAACGCCCTCTGTGTAAGGACTCGAAAAGAGACGAGTAACGATTCGATTTCTTGGATCGCGTCAGACCGAGAAAGCAATTAAGACACTTCGGTACGTTCACGCGATGCGCAGCCCGAAACTTAGTGAGATCGGGGATCGGCAATTTCGCGGGCGGGGCGTGAGCCTTGATCGGCCGCGCGCATTGGTTTCCAGGACTTCATAGCCACCTTTGGCTTCGGAGAGGATGACTCTTAAGCGACCTTGAATTGGACGTGTTTTCTTGGCACGTTGTTGAGGACTTGTTCGCAGTGCCGGATCATCGTGGCGTCGGCTACTTCGAAACCGTGGCGGAACAGCAGGCTGAATTCCTCGTGGGTTAATCGCCGCAGCGTTGTTTCGATCGCCGAGGCTCGCCCGACCTCTTGGTCCGTCAGCGCTGGTTGCCCGCCAACCTTGCTGCGTGCATAGACGCGCTTGGTTTTCAGTCCCAAACGCAAGTACGCGCCGCTGCCAGGATTCTGTTTGAAGTACTCGATCAGCATCCGTGCTCGCAAGCTGCGAACCTGGTCCGTGGCCACGTCGACCAATCGCATCGACGCTTTCAGATAACCAGGACGCCACCGCGAGGCACGCGTTTCGGCCGAAAGAGGACGCGACGCATCACAGACAATCAGAAAATCCGTTCCCTCGCGCAGTCCATCGCCGGGTTTAAACAGGGCCTCGACACCCAAGTTGTCGTACACGCCGCCGTCCCATAGGTGCAGTTGGCGATACTTTGGCTCGATCGATTGCCAGTCGTCGTTACGAAATTCGCTCCATTGGTGTCGGCGAGACTTGACGATCAAAGGACCGATCAACCCCGGCACGGCGGCCGAAGCGGCTAGGGCATGCGAGAGACGGAAGTCAGGATTGGTGACGTACTTGGTTTGATAGTCACCCATCAAATCGCGTTGGAATCGCCAGTTCTTTCCCGTCTGGTAACACGTCGCATTGACGATCCATTCGGGGGCGATTGGCAAGTCTGCTAGGTTGCCCGTGATTCCCCATTGTCGTTCTAGTTCATCGCCAAGCACAGCGGCCCGGCCTTGCGCGATTCGCCATGGGAACATCAGCGACTTGATCACATAGGATCGTTGCACGTTGCGGCTTGTCAAGAGCGAGTGTATTTGCGGGACCACGTCATGCAGGTACTGCCGGCTGCTGGGCCAGCAAAAACCGGCGCGGGCAAAGACCAGTCCAGCGGCCAAGCTGCCACCAGAGACACTGGACAGGATTTTGACTTTCGGCAGCAGGTCTTCGCGTGCCAATCGAGCCAGAACGCCCAAGTGGAAAACGGTCGCGCGAACACCGCCGCCGGAGAAAGCGAGTGCGATTTTCATGAAACACAACTGGGAAACTGGCGGTTGTTAGAGCTTGAGCGGTACGTCAGGTGCGCTGCGTTGAGTCCAGACGTATTACCAGCCAGAGTAGCCTTGTTTGAACAATCGAATCCACGTCAAAAATGTGGGTTGCGTTTCAAAAAGCATGATCGGGTACGTGATTCGGGAAACGGCACGAGCGGGCGCGTGCAACGATGAAAGATTCCAGCGTTCTGATCATTCGCTCAAAGCATTGCCGGTTCCGTTCAAGATCCAGTCCGTTTGTACCGGCGCAAGCGTCTGCCACTCGAGGCAGACGCTTCGTCTGGGTGCTAGCTGTGGTTCGACTTCAGCACGAACTTGTTACTGGACGTCGTCCATCGATTCACCGACCTCAGTCTGAGGATAGGTTCGGGTTTCGGTGTCAGGCTGCACCACGGTTGGATCGTTGCTGCTGCAACCTGGCGCAACATATATACAAACAGCAAACAACAACATGAGGAACGATTTCATCGAAGACTTTCCTATTTCAGAGGGGATTGAAGAATTGAGGGTATTTCGTAACGGTATCGCAAAAAAATAACCCTCTGGCTGACCGTTTGGTCTGAATTAGCCAGAGGGCGTTTGTTCCTTCATCTGAGTCATTAACTCATGGAGCGAAGAGCGGTTTTCCCGCGCCAAAATGAGATCATTGGCTCTAAACCACAGCTACTCAGTGAAATCAAATTTCTGTATCGATCACTTCTTTGTTGGCCTTGGTTCCGAGCGCGCCCCACAGCCCGTAAGGACTTGCCGAGCCAGCCACGGCGTTTGGCGACGAGTTGGTTGGAGTGACCACTCGTGCGGTCTGGTCCCCGGATTCGATCGAGTCGGTGATGAATTTCACAGCACCGTCCGACATCAAGATATGGCAACCGCCTTGGTGTTGGCTGCTTGGCGATAGCAGGCCTGTACTTCGAGATCCGGTTCCAACCCTGATTGGTGAGTTCGGCGGATGGATCGTATTGAACTGACCGTAAACACCTTGTCCGTTAGCCCATTTGTATCCACGACCTTCGTGGGCATCTTCCACGGTTGCAGTAGAAATCCAAAATTGAGGGCGAAGCGGGTCGACTGAATTGGTTCTAAAATTGCTTGGGTTATTTCGCATGCCGTTCCAACCTGCTCCCACAGCAATGGTTCGCACATTGCGATCGCCCAGGTCAGTTGCAACTTCGCCCATGGCGATGGTGTTGGAAGTGCCGTCCAAGATGTCCCGGAATTTTGTAGCGTAATGAGGTACGAATACGCCACGCGCACATGCTTGCATGTTGATCGACCGGGTTTGGTTCGGTTGGAGATTGTTTGAAAGTGGACCGCGGTCCATGTTCCAAAACGTGTCTCCGGTGCATGCGACGTAGTTGGTTCGGCCCATTGCCGGCAAACCAACGCCGGGATCACTGGGGCAACGAAATCCTGGAAGCTCGGTCATCCATGGTCGGTAGCCATCGTTTGGTGTGCCTTCAAACGTAGGCGTTGGTCCCATCGACGGCCAAGCAGGAGTGCGAGGAGTCGTTGGGTTGTTGAGGTCAAAAACGCTTGGGTTTGAAATCTGTTCCCAAATCGCTTGCTGCTCGATAAACGGAGTAAGGCTGACCAAGATGCTTAACTGCATCAGGTTCGATACGGTGGATTCATCGAATTGACCGTCACCAGAAAAACCACCCGGCACAGTCCCGTTCTGAATCATCGGGAGCTGCTTGTAGGCCGAGTGATAGTTGTGAAGTGCAAGCCCGAGCTGCTTGAAATTGTTGCTACAGCTCATCCGCCGAGCGGCTTCACGTGCCGCTTGTACCGCCGGAAGAAGAAGTCCAACTAAAACGCCAATGATGGCAATCACGACCAACAGCTCGACAAGGGTAAAGCCCTGTCGATGGATACGTTTTGTGTTCATAACACGATCTCCAAAAAAAAGCAGAAGGATTAAGGGTACGTCCGATGCTTTGAGCAAACGGGCTTCGGGCAAAAAGGACGAACTTTTATTTTAGATTCGGTTCAGCGGAATCGATGTCTACCGTTTAGTGGACATAAGGGAGTTTTCTTCGGCTTTCGGCTTGGTTTTGAGCCTACTGATGATGCATCGAAAGCCTCCTGGGCCGGCATAGACTGAATGACACCCCCCATTTAGGTGTTAGGTGAGTGATTTGCATCGCATGCTTATCGCAACAACGAGCGAGGCGGTGGCACGTTGCCGTGGACGTCAGATGGGCTCGATCGAATCACTCTTGGCTATCATCAGGAAAGACACCCAGCCGATGAGCCATATCAATTGCGGCCGGTGCATTCTGCACATTCAGCTTTTCATAAAGACGCCGGATGTAGGTCGCCACGCTACCGTAGGCGATCCCTAGATTGCTCGCGATTTCTTTCTTCACCATGCCCCTACTAAGCAGCACTAGGATTTCACATTCGCGTGGAGACAAAACGAGCTTTGAATCTGGCTTGGTTGGCTGTCCTTTGACCATCTCCATGACGTGCCGAGCGACTTCGCCATCAAGAGCCCCACCACCGGCAGCCACCGTTTTGATTCCATCGACAATTTCTTTGGCCGTTGCCGACTTCAGCAAATATCCAGACGCCCCACGTTGAATCGCATCCTGGATATCTTGTTTCGCATTGGACTGAGTCAACACGATGATTTTGGTGTGCGGATCGACGGCTAGGATTCGACCGATTGCCTCAAGCCCGTTGATCCCAGGAAGATTCAGATCCAACAGAATGATCTGCGGTCTTTCTCCTGCATCCAGTCGGACCAACTTCTGCACCGCAGTTTCAGACGTCCCAAAAACGCCTATCAATTCAATGGATGAATCTCCATCAATGATCAATTCGATGACCCGACGATAGCTTGGGTGATCTTCGATCAAGATCGCTTTTGTGATCTCGCTCATTGGAACCACCTCCGCCATCGCGCGCGTTGAAGAACAAGATGAACGGAAGTTCCTCCGGTCGGTACCGTGTTCACGCAAACTTGAGCACCAAAGAGCTTTGCTCGACGCAATAAAGATGCCGGAATGTCGCGATCATCCGCAGTCGGCAATCCTTGCCCGTCATCAACAACCGTCAATCGGAGATCGTCCGAGGAAACCTGTAAAGTCGTGACCAACTTGGTTGCTGATGCGTGGCGACTGACGTTGACAATGCACTCTTTGTAAAATGCAAGAAGGTCGGCGCGAGTTTGAGGTCGCAATGATTCAAGATACTCAGTGCCGTTTGCTTGTAGCTGATGATCCAGCCCCACCGCAATTCGTTCAACGGCCTGCTCCATAAGGTGCATCAAATTCGAGTAAGGAGCGTCCTCGTTTTCAGTGCGACTCATGTACCGTAAAGAGGCTGAGGCGTCTTTGGTCACGCAACGAATCTCGGCGAGCATTGATTTCAACTTCTCAGGCGACTGCGCCGCATCGTGAGCAAGATCACTGAGCAGTCCGATGGAATGAAGGTCGGCACCTAGTCCGTCATGAAGATCGGCGGCGAATCGCCGCTTTAAGAGTTTGGCTTGACGAACTTGATTGATTCTCGCCCACACCACGACCGAGATGGTCGTTGCAATCATCCCAGCGATGATGCCGAGTGCCCAACGAAAGTTGCGATTCTGTTTCGCGCTTCGATCATCAATTTCAGTTCGCAACTGAGACAACTCATTTGCGAGGTCGTGTCGACGCGCCAATTGCGACATCCATTCTCGAAGCGTCAGAATCGGTCCAAAGTGGTTGTGGCCGTCAGTCAGTGACTGCAACGGGCCATCCTTGGTAAGGACTGGTCCATCTACGCTTGGCAACACACCCGCCGCAACGTTGCGGCTGTTCTCAAAAATCTCAATCTCAGTAAAGCCCATACAACGCCAGCGTTTGCTTGCTTCAGGAGCTTGGTAGCCCCGCATCGCAGTCAACCGTACAAAACGGCATTCGCGTGCAGAGAACTTGCGTATCAGAATTGGACCAGAGTCATAAATAGATTTTTTTTTGTATTCACTCAGCAGCACTTCGTCTGAAAAATCGGCCTGGTTCGCCCCACTGATGACTAGATGGTCGGGTAAGGCATAATCGGTATGATGAATTTTGGGGACGTTTGCATTCTGGTCTGCGGAATGAAGATGAATACGGTTGATCCGTCTGGAATTTCCCAAGTCAAGAGTGAATGATACGTGGTCCTTTGCTAGGAAGAATGCAACGTAGGGAGGACTTCCGTCTCCCCGAGCTGCATTCATCAAATACGGCATGAAACCATCAACCAGCGTGCTGCTGTCGATCGATTGATTGACGCGAGTCCAAGACACCGAGGATGCCATCGTGGAGCATCCCGTCGCGACGTTCTCTTCACCCGAGAACACCATGATTTCGGAAAATTGGCACAGATATCGTTTGACTTGTAAGCCTTGAGAAAGTTGGCTCGCTTCAACCCGGACCCACGACCCCGGCGTCGGGTGGATGGGAATCATCACAGGCGCGTTGCGAGGCAACAGATGTTCGCGTGGGCCAAACGATGCGACCTCTTTCCCGGTTAGATCACCTTCCTTGCCAATGAAAACTTTGAACTCGATC
This sequence comes from Rubripirellula sp., assembly GCA_049680385.1. Taxonomy (GTDB): domain Bacteria; phylum Planctomycetota; class Planctomycetia; order Pirellulales; family Pirellulaceae; genus Rubripirellula. The sequence continues at coordinate 8,288 of JBAUHR010000495.1, forward strand.
GGGAATCCGTCAGCCTGAATCACGCCCAATGAATCGCGCCAAAGAACCGGAGCTAACACCACCAGATCAATCAGGCTTTCGTCGTCTAAGTCAACTTGAGCCCACTCGGTGACGTTGCCACTGGGATGCCGACGGGATTGCCACCCCAGATTTCCGACACCACTGCGGAAGGTCGCCGATGCAAGCTGCTCTTCTTCCGCCAATGACTCTGCGTAGAGCGTCTCTAATTGCGAATGCGACAGGGCACGGTACGGCGAAGTTGCATGTGACACCACGAGCCATGTCGTCTGCAACGCTATCAGATAAATCCACTGCATAACTGGGTAGGCGATGTCACTGGGACCAAAAACGTTCGAATCGGCGAGTTGCTCATTCTAGCTACTAGGGCTTTTCAGTTCCCACGCTAGATCGGTTCTCGACACGCGGAATTTTCGAAAGGCGTCAGGGCGTCGACAGTTTGGTGGACATGAGGGCAAGCGGTGGCTACCTATGCTACTAATCAACCCGACGCTGGTATCCTAGCCAGTTCATGGTCAAGGCTGTTGTCTGAGATGACCACATCCAATCGCTTTGTTCATCATGATCGCAGCGAGGCCAGCGAATCGCATTCGGCATCACACCCAAGAATCGCAATCATGAATGAATTCACCCAATACGTGAAAAGCACATTGCTGCTTGCTTTTCTGGTCGTGTGGATGAACCCAACGACGGCTGCCGAACGCCGTCCCAATATCATCGTGATCATGGCGGACGATCTTGGTTACGCCGACGTTGGCTGCTATGGCTGTAAAGATATCCCCACGCCAAATATCGATCAGCTTGCTGCCGACGGCGTCCGTTTTACGTCGGCTTATGTGACGGGGAATATGTGCGGCCCGTCGCGAGCTGGATTCTTGACCGGCCGTGTTCAATCGACCTTTGGCTATTACCGCAACGTCAATAATCCGTACGACCCGGCACAAGGACTGCCGAACATGCCGACGATTACCAGCTTGCTTCAAGAGCAAGGTTACGTGACCGGCGGAGTCGGGAAGTGGCACATGGGTACCGCTAATCATCAGCATCCCAACGCGATGGGATTCGATGACTGGTTTGGTTTTCTCGGTGGCGGGCTGATGTATTTTCCACTGGACCACCGATCGTATCAAGGCAAGTTCACTCTGCTGCAACGCCCCCTGCATCACAAGTACATCCAACACACGATGCCAGTGATCCACAACAACAAAGTGGTCCCTTGGGAACAGTACCTGACGCGTGAATTGACCGATGCCGGAGTCGCGTTTTTGGATCGCAACCAAAATGAGCCGTTCTTTCTGTTCATGTCGTACAACGCACCGCACTTGGATTTGGAAGCGCCCAAGGAAACCATCGCAAAGTACCCCGAAGACAAAATGACAAAGGTGCCCGGTGTCACGGCAAAGTCACGTTCGATCTACGGTGCGATGGTTGACGAGCTGGACCAAGGCATCGGCAAGCTGCTGGCTAAAGTGGAGGCTCTTGGTTTGGAAGACGACACGGTGGTCTGGTTTCTGAGCGATCACGGAGGCATGAAAAAGACCAGCGACAACCGCCCACTGCGTGGCAACAAAGGCAATAGTTACGAAGGCGGGCTGCGCGTCCCGATGATTGTGAAGTGGCCCGGTAAAACGCCTAAGGACAAAGCAATCAGAGACAAAGCAACCAAGGGCAAAGTGCTAGATGCGCCCGTCACATCTTTGGACATTGGCGCTACATCGCTAGCCATGGCAGGTGGTGACCCGCACGAGTCGGGGCTACACGGCAAAGACATTCGCTCCTACATCAGCGGCCACAGTGACGAAGCCCCACACGATGTGTTGTTTTGGTACACCGGCGGATACAAGGAACCGTCGGGAGCCATGCGTGAGGGTGACTACAAGATGCTGCATACTGGAAAAACTTCGGAGCTATACAACCTGAAAGACGATCTTTCGGAAACCACAAACCTAGCCGCTTCCGAACCTGATCGACTCGCCAGCATGCTGTCTCGCTGGAAAAAGTGGGCGTCTGGCAGTCAGCCTGAACTGTGGCAAAATTCTGGAACGACGATCCAATTTGCCAATTACGAGTGGCTCAAGGGCAGCCCTCACTACAAAGAAACGAAAAACTAAACCAGCGTCTCAATTTGGGTGCAGTACAGAAACTTTGTGCGGCACAAAAAACTGCCGGTGGCGTAAGCCAGACACTCGATGAATCACCTTGAACCGATGATCAAAATGCCATTTCGATATCTATCCCTCATCTTTGCTTTGCTTTGCTTTGTGTTTGTCACCCAGTCATTGGCGGATGCACCGGTGACGATAACGTCGCTGCTAAGCGAGATGACGGACCGTGAACGTGTCGCGCGTTACCCGAGTCATGACTTCCGGCTGAAACAGGCGAGCAGCTACAACCGCGCTTCCAAGACTCCTGATGATCCTCAAGGTTGGTTCAACAACATCGATCGAAGTACGAACGATAGTCACAAGAATTACGTTCGTGTCGAAGAGAACGATGGGCAAAAAGAATACGTGGTGATGGACAGCCAAGGTGCCGGAGTGATCACCCGCTTTTGGGTTCCATGGCGAGATCAATTGAAGCCAGGCACCGATGTCATCATCCGGTTTTACTTGGACGGTGCTTCCGAACCGGCCATTGAAGGAAACATGTTCGATCTATTTCAAGGCAAGGGAATGATTCCGTTCCCACTCGCCCACGAATCGCTGCGGTCGGCAGTATCCTTCTTTCCGATTCCGTACGCCAAGAGTTGCAAAGTGACGATGTCGGACCAGCCGTTCTTCTTTCAGTTCACCTACCGAGAATACAATGACGACGTCGCTGTGAAGACGTTCTCGATGGAAGACTTCACGGCGGCCAAGCCACTCATCGATACCACCTGCCAGAAACTCTTGAATCCAAACACGTCCGCCGCGGGTGAAGTTGTCAATCTGAGAGAGATTATCGGCGGCGGAAAAGAGCAATCCGTTTCGATGCCTTCGCGCGAGGCAGCGATCACGGGGCTGTCGTTGAAGCTTGGCAACTACGAAGACTCGAACGTAACGCGGCACGTCGTATTGAAGATCAGCTTTGACGACAAAGAAACGGTTTGGTGTCCAATCGGCGACTTCTTTGGCGGTGGTATCGGCTTGAATCCTCTTCAGGGTTGGTATCGCACGGTTGATGCCGATGGCACGATGACCTGCCGATGGGTAATGCCATACCAAAACAACGCGAAGATTTCTGTCGAGAACTTGGGTGACGCGCCAGTCGACGTTGAATTATCGGCAACGATCAGCGATTGGAAATGGGATTCGTCCAGCATGTATTTCCATGCTGGCTGGCGAGGCCAGTATCCGGTGTCGACACGGCCTTACTCGGACTGGAATTACGTCACGTTAAAAGGCCGCGGCGTTTACGTAGGCGACACGCTGACGATCATGAACCCCGTTGCAAGATGGTGGGGTGAAGGCGACGAGAAAATTTTCGTCGACGGCGAGACGTTTCCTTCGATCTTCGGCACGGGTACGGAAGACTACTATGCCTACTCTTGGGGTGGTCGCAGCACCGATTTCTACGAACATCCGTTTCATGCCCAACCGTTTAGCCATCAGTACAATAAACTGAATCGCAAAACTGGAAACGAAAAGGACACTCAGGGCTTCAGCACCGAAACTCGCACTCGCGCACTCGATACGATGCCGTTCGCAACGTCTCTGCAACTTGATATGGAAGTCTGGTCATGGACCGATTGCGACATGGGCTATGGCGTTGGCACCTACTGGTATGGTGATGCGGGAACGACCTCAAACCACCAACCCGATCCGGTCGGGGCGCTCAACGTGCCGCCATTGCCGGACATGAGTGCAGCGGAACTTGCCGTGAAGACCACACCAACGGGAACCTCCAAAGTCGCTGATATCAAAGGTGCTGATGACAAGGGCTCTGTTGAATGCGAACAAATGGAAGTCGTTTCAAAATCCGAATCGGTCGTGCTCAAGCCACAGAATCTAAGAAAGCTGAAACTGAAGGGCTCTTGGAATCTGGACACTCACGTGCTGTTCAAGGGTGGCGAAGTCGGCGATGTCGTCGAGCTGCGTATTCCGGCGTCCAGTCCTTCAGCAGAGAAGCTGGTGCTACACGCAACAAGGAGTTACGACTTCGGTATTGTGCGTCTGTCGGTCAATGGCAAGCCAGTCGCAGAGAGCGTGGATCTCTATGCGGCCAAACCTGCACCGTCCGAAGCGATTGAGCTGGGCACCTGCAACTCGGTGAATAGTGTCTATGTGTTGCGTGTGGAATTGGTCGGTAAAAACCCGCAAAGCAAAGACACATTCTTCGGTCTCGATTGCGTGACGTTAAGTCCGGTGCTCGGTGAACCCAACGCAAGTGATTGATGCGATGCCGCGACCACCGATTCAGACTCGATACCGTGACTGATTTTCCAACCAATGATTTTGGGCTCGGTCAGACAGTCAATGGCAACATTGGCGAGGTGCTCCGGACGCTACCGAATTCATTCACAGATGATCATTGCATGTTTCTGTCTGTGAATCTACAGTTTGCTGACGGTTGGATGAAAGACTGCAACCAGTCTTTCAAACCCATTCTCTCGCGTGAATTTTGCTTCGACATCTCGAGCGGGGACGGCGCTCTGAATTTCGATGGTGTCGACTTGGTCACAAAGCGTTTCTAGAAACGATCGGATCAACAAGCGAGAGTGAGCTGCACCTTGGCAGAGGTGATGACGAAAGCCGAACGAAACGTGTGGGTTGGGGCGACGATCAAGCTGGATGGTTTCGGGGGCATCGAAAACCGTTTCGTCATGGTTCGCCGATATCCAACACAGTCCTACTCGCTGGCCAGGTTCGACTCGCATCCCATGCACTTCGGCACCGCTGGGGCACACACGACCGATTTGTGTCAATGGCATTGCGACGCGAAAGAACTCCTCGCTCGCCAACGTGATGCGGCTACGATCCGCTCGGATAAATTCCAGCGACTCTGGGTGTTTGCCCAAGTAGTCAATGATGCGGGTCAAAGTGTGAATGATAGTGTCGCGGCCACCGGCGAAAGCCAAGTTGGCAAAACCGAGACACTCGTCGCGGGTCAATGGCCGGCCTTCGATGTTGTTGTGAGCCAGGATACTGAAGAAGTCGTCACCAGGATGCTCCATCGCTAAATCAAACCGCTCATTCAAATACTGTTCCAACACATCGCCGGATTTGAAGTCACCGTCCGTTGACCTGAAAACATGGATGCCCCATCCGATCCAAATTTCTGCCTCCGATTCAGGAACGTTTAAAAGCTGTGTCAGAGCGCGTGATTGCAGCGGCAACGCCAGATCCGCGTTGGCCTCGAATGGTCGACCGTTAGCCCGCTTCTTCACGATTCGCTGAATGATTTCACGCACCGCAGCAATGACTTCGGGACGTTTGGGGCGGGCGAAGAATGGATCGGTTAAAGCACGAAAGATCGCATGGCGTGGCGGGTCGAGCTCGATGGGTAATTGGCGGATCGTCCGCACAGATTCCTCCGACGGGATCGGTACCCGAAACGGTGCATCCGAGCTGTAGGTTTGCCAATCGGCGGCAGCAGATCGAACATCGCTGTGCCGCAAAATCATCGTGATCTCCTCCCCACGAAACGGGCAACGCATGACCCCGTCTTTCTGACGAGCTTCTCGAAATGGATCAGTATTGTCGGATGATTCCGGATTCATAGGGTGTTCGATACGAATGGGATGGATCGAAGTTGAGAAGTTCCGATTGCCTAAAACTGTATCGCAAATTCAACGGCGATACTCGTACGATCACTAAATAGGTTCTACGTGGATCGATGCATCACAATCAAACGATCGAACATCGATCTCCATCAGCGATCGCAGTCGTAACCGAACCCGAAGCGTTATGAGGGTCATCGGCGGGATTAATGAACTCGCCACTCGTAAGTTTTGAAACTGCGATTTTCCGATTCTTCCGGGGCGTTGCCCCTCAATAAAATGTGCAAATTCAAAACGCGCAAGTCTGGGCGTGAAACAAGCTTCCGCAGGGGGGTGGCAGTGTCTGCTCCGGAAACCCTTACGCTGTTACTGGAAAAAACAAACGATTATTGCCTGTCCCTTTCGTACGACAAGGGAATTCTGGTGAATCCCATCACGGGACGTTGCGGCGGAGTTCTTGTTCCAAACGCGATTCGGACAGTGAGCCTTTACGGTTGGTTGTGGTCGTTGTCGCGATAGAGTTCGTTGCGATTTTCTTCGGTCATCTCGACGTCCGGCATTCTGATTTCCCGATCGCTGTCGAGCGGCTTTAGACGCAGGTCAACTGTCTGTCCGGGGGTGTGTTCCAGTTGCCCCAGAACTTCGACTAAATCTTCGCTCAACCGTTTCTTCCATTTCTCGCCGTAATGATCACGCGTTTGTTTGATCAGTTCCTGAATCGAAAACTGGTCGATGCCACGCAGCTCGTACGTCTTGGAATCCATTGTGACGATGACTCGTTCTTCGTCGAACTCCATCCGCGTGAACGGCGAAATCTTGGGTGGCTCGTTGAACGTGTCCGGTAACATTTCAAACCAATTACGTAGCCGCCGCAGTTGATCCCTCTGATTTGTGTTTGCGACGCGCTGGGCATCGGTTCCTTGAGACGAATCCGCTTTTGGCAAGAAGAACTTTACGCGTGCTTGATCGGCCGGGTCGAGTTGATCAAATATCTTGACCGTACGTTGATCTTGGCGAAGCACTCGGTTGATCGATGCGAAATCGGCAAAGTCGTCTGTGGATACTCGGTGTTGATCTTTCGAAACGATCTGTTGTTGCAGTTCGTCCTGGATTGATTTCAATTTTTGCAGTGCCTCCGGATACTTGTCCGCCAGGTCAAGCCAATCCGACAGCAAGAAGGAACGGCGCACTGCGGACCACGCCGATTCAACAGCGACACCGTTTTCCCAGCACCACAGAATCTTTTCCAGCGACGCTTCGTAGTTGCCTTCGCGAGTGTCCCTCACCGCCGCTTGGCGGACGGCGCTGGGATCACGGCGATCCGGTTTTGATTCGGACAGTTGCTGCATGGTAATTCGTGCGATCCGCTGGCCGCCGGATTCGATCGTGACTTGATTGTTCTGCATCGTGATGGATTGGTCGTCAGCGTTGGTTTCGATGGAGTACGTTCCGGCTCGCAGTCGGGTCGTCGTTCCCTCTTGAGTGACCGTGAATTCTTGGACGACGTTTCCATCTTGTCGAATGACGATCGGGACCCGGCTATCCGCATTGCTTTCGATTCGCAGCGTGCCCTTGCTGGTTTCCAAGTAGATGATTGCACCAAAAAATGCGACGAACGCGGCCGCAGCCGCCGCGACAAATCGATGCCGAGGTGGCCAGTGGTTTTTGCCACCGGCAGCAGACGTCGAGTCACTAACCCGATCGACTCGCATCGGCGGGGCGACCGCGCCGGGCGTTTGCAAATGGGCATGCCATTGCTGCAGCACTTCGGCGACTTGCAAAGCAGTCTGAAAACGTCCGTCGGGAGATTTGGCCAACAGTTTTGTGACGATCTGTTCCAGCCATTCGGGGACGTCAACATTGACGCTGCGCAGCGGACGCGGTTGATCGTTGACGATACGGTTCAGCACGCCCATCGTGGTCTCGCCGCGAAAGGGGCTTCGTCCGGTCAGCATGAAATACATCAGACTGCCCAACGAGAACAGATCGCTGCGATGGTCGATCGAATCGCCGTGCGCCTGTTCGGGTGACATGTACTGCGGCGTACCAGCGATGACGCCGCTGCGAGTCATGCTGGCGTCGTCGACGGCGCGAGCTAGCCCAAAGTCTGTGATCTGCACACGTTCGACTCCGTTTTCCAACAACACGTTGGCGGGTTTGATGTCGCGATGGACCAGGCCTTGTTCGTGAGCAGCCGCTAACCCCTCGGCGACTTGCGAGGCAATGCGGACGGTTTCGATGACCGTTAGCGGTCCCGCACTGCGCACTCGTGCATCAACGCTTTTGCCTTCCACAACGGGCATCACCAGGTACGGGATCCCATGATGTTCGTCGACCGTTTGAATGGGCACGACATGTGGATGCACAACGGCAGCCGCACTCTTGGCCTCTCGCGAAAATCGTTTTCGTGCCGCCGCGCTGGTGGCCAGTTCGGGCGCCAACACCTTGACCGCCGAGTGGCGATTCAATGACGTGTCATATCCCCGCATGACGATCCCCATACCGCCGCGCCCTAGGATTTCCAAGATTTCGTAGCGGGCGAACCGACCGAGTGAACCGGGATGGTCGCTGGGTTCTAAGAAGCCGGGGATGTGGTCCCGATCCAAATCTTGGTCAACGGAATCCGTCATCGACATCGGATCGACTCTCAGTAGCTCGGTCGCTTGGTCCCAGTCAAAATCGGCTTGAGCGAGTGTTTCAAGTTCGGCTTGGCAGTCCGTGCACGTTTCGATATGCGACTGGACTTCGTTGGGGTCAGCGGCCGGGTCCAGGTCAAGAAAAGCCTGCAACTGACTGCGGTCATAGTGAAAGCGAGCGATCATCGGAATCAACCTCTTTCTTCAAGCGGGCCATGACGCGGCAGCGAGCGACGCGTACAGATCCCTCGGACTTTCCCAACTGCTTCGCAGTCGCGGGAATCGATTGGTGTTCAATGGCAGTCAACCAAAATGACTGCCAAACCGTTTCAGAGAATTGATCGCGGATGTGGTCGCATGCTCGCAGCAACTGCTCGCGCCGGACTTCGACATTCCAAATCGTCGCCGTGTCGTCCGGTGTCTGGCATTGTTCCATGAATTGTCGCAACTGGCTGTCACCAGAACCGACGTCATGCTTGGGCTGTCGAAGTCGATCGACGGCGGTATCCCGAGCCAGTTTGCGGAGCCATCCACGAAACGAGCCCGCTGCCGAACAGTCAAACGATTCGACTTTCCGGCTGACGATTGCAAACACTTCCTGAGTGACGTCTTCGGCATCGGCATCCTGCAGCCCACGAGCCCGCGCCACCCGATAAATGATGTCGCGGTAAAGACGCACGAATTCACTCCAAGCTTGCTCGCAAGCCGGGTCAGCCAAGTGGCCAATGAAAGTCGGACGTGTTTCTGGACCTAGCAAATCAATGTTCTCCTACCAACAACCCGAACGAGACGGCCCATTGTTACCAGAAAACTGAAAAGTTTCTGACGGATCGCATCAGCAGCGCACAATCCGTGTTTTACAAAGTGGACATCGCCAGAAGTCTCGTTCGATCACGGCAATTCGGCGTACGCTCCAACTAGAGCAGTGAACGATTCGAATTTTGGTGGGATCAATAACCGCGCCGCGGGCAAGCCGGTGGGCATGAACTGACTACCCACAGCGGCTGGCTGTGCTTACTGACCAAACCCGAACGCAGATGGTGGTAGCTAGAAGCTACCCAGTCGCCGCATAGTGTTGTTTTGTCCATTGGATATTAACATCTGCCTGGGCGATGCGAGGACATTGCGGGTATTCACAAACGAAAGAAAAACAAGCAAATACAATTGGAACTTTCTTCTTAGCTCTGTTTACCTGCTCGCCGGTTCTGCTCATGACCTATTTAAACGGCATCTTCTCCGCCCGAAAAAAAAGATTGCGAGGACAGCTCGCCGATTCATCCGATCGGGGACGCTCGCGACGAAGCCGGCTTGGGATCGAGCAGCTTGAAGATCGGCGGATGCTGGCCGGCGGCGACTTGCTGTCGACGCTGCATAGCGGAAAGTCGGACCACGGATTTGGAAACGCGGTCGCGATTGACAACGGTATCGCCGCGATTGGTGCTTTTCAAGACAACGGTGCTCAAGGCAGCGTGTACTTGTTTGATCTTGCCAACCCGAGCACACGAATTCACGTCCCCAATCCGGCACCGACCGGCCAGGACGGCTTCGGATACAGTGTTGCGATCGACAACGATTTGCTGGTCGTTGGGTCATGTTGCGACGCGACGGGTGCGATCGGCGCAGGCCGCGCCCATGTCTTTGATATCGCAAACGGGCAACCCACATTTATCACGAGCATCGATAATCCATCGCCCGACAACTATGACGGATTTGGATGGTCAGTTGCCGTCGAAGGTAACACGGTCGTTGTGGGCGCTCCGAAAGACAGCGACGTCAGATTTCGGACTGGCGTGGCGTACGTGTTTGACATCAGCAGTGGCAGTGCTGTGCTGACCGCCACGATTCCCAATCCAACGCCAGTGATCGAGGATCGGTTTGGAGAACAGGTTCGACTTAGCAACGGGAAGATCGCGATCTCGGCCCCGTCATCCAACGGCCAAAACACAACGTTCGATCCAGCGTTCACGTATCTCTACGATCTTTCGACTGGCAATCCTACGCTGCAACACACGATCCAGCGCGGCCAATCGGTTGGAACGGATGTTTCGCTTCACGACGGCGTCTTGGTTACTGCCAGCGTCAGCAGTGGAGGTGAGTACCAACTACACATCTACGACGTCAACGGACCGCAACTCGCTTTGCGAGATACGGTGGTCACGCCGATCTCATACGGACCTCTGATTGCAGCCTCGGTCTCCGTCGCTGACAATCGATTACTCGTCGGGTCACCCTATCATTCCAGTGGACCTCGCTACGATGGCGTTGCATTTCTGTACGACATCAGCGGAACCGAAGCAGCCTTGATTCAAGTCATCAGGAATCCATCTTCGGCGCAGAGCGAAGGCTTTGGATACGCGGTTGGTGTCGAAGGTGAGCGCATTGTGATCACGTCAGAGTTCGATCTTGACAATGATACCGAAGTCGAGACGGCATACGTTTTTGATGCGTCGCTGCCGGAATATGATTTTGGCGACGCGGGAGGAACTTATCCAACGCAGTCGAGCGACAACGGAGCACGACACCTAGCCGTTGGCCCGCTATTAGGTGCGCTGCGCGATACCGAATACAACGGAACCGCAGTCTACGGCGGCAACGCTGACGACGTTTTGGGTGGCAGCAATGACGAAGACGGTGTCACGTTCAGCCTGATTTCGCCAGGTACGCCGAGTGCGACAGCATCAGTTTCGACGACCAATGGACCTGGCAAGCTCGACGCTTGGATCGACTTCAATCGCGATGGTGACTGGAACGATACCGGTGAACAGATCGCTGCCAGTGTAACCGTTGGGGCCGTCGCTGGCACCGTTGATCAGATTGCGTTCGCCGTCCCCGCCGGTAGTTCTTCGGGGCCAACTATGGCACGGTTTCGCATCAGCACGCTGGGCAACTTGTCGTCAACCGGCACGGCCGATGACGGCGAAGTCGAAGATTATCTCGTCAACATCGCTCCGGCTCCTTCACTTGCCGTGCAGTCGTTGGCGGTCAGCGTCAACGAAGGTAACGCGGCCCAGAACATTGGCTCGTTTGATCACGAAATCAACAATGCCAATGTCGCGATCACAGCATCGCTCGGGTCGGTAATTCAAACCAACGGTAAATCGGGAACATGGGCATGGACGTACAACACATCCGACGGCCCTGCCAACAGCACAACTGTTTCGATCACCGCAACTGATGGTGATGGAGCGTCTCAGACCAAGACTTTTCAAATGACGGTCGTCAACGCGGCACCGGTCATCTCGATGGATCTCGATGACATCGCTTTAGGTGTTGGTTCGTCGGCACAGAAGTCCGTTACCGTGACTGATGTGGTTGCGGATTCGGTTACCGTGACTGCTTCAATTGGTACGATCACGCCCAACGGTGGCAGTGCGTGGACGTGGGTGTACGACGCAACCGCAGCACTGCCGGAAACCACCGTAACTATCAATGCAACGGACAAAGATGGCGCACAGACGACCGCTTCATTTCAACTGACCGTCGACGCGAATGCTGCCAGTGTCAGCGCCGGTGGCGACAAGACGTCTCAAGAGGGTTCGCCGGTGTCGTTCGCGGCGACCTACACCGGTCCCGATCTAAGTTCAACGGCAACGATCCTGTGGACCTTTGGCGACGGTGGCACGGCGAACACGCTAAGCGCTACACATACCTATGCCGACGATGGTGCTTTTACCGCAACATTAACGGTGACCGATGGTAACCAGACTTGGTCCGATACGGCCCAGGCATCTATTGCCAACATTCCTGCTACGTTCACTCCAAACCCAGACGTCAACATTCCCGCATCCGGGCAAGGAAGTTTTGCCACTAGCTTCTCGTTTAATGATCCCGGATCCGATACTTGGACGGGAACGGTCGACTATGGCGATGGATCACCAGTTGAAACCCTGAACATCAACTCGGCCAATCGCACGATCGATTTGTTGCACACGTACACCGCCTCAGGCACCTATCCCGTCTTAGTCAAAATTATTGACGACGATTCAGCGGCGGGAAGTGATTTTCAAGACACGTTTGATGTGATGGTTACGGTCGACGGTGGCAATCAGACCCGTGACAAGACAACTGTTGAAGTAGATGGTTCGGGGAATCTAGTCATCGATGCGATCAACCAGAACTTCGACGATAATCTAACACTTTCGATTAGCGGAGACTCGGTCGTGATTCATGATCCCGGAATTCTGCTGACGTCGACCGTTCCCGGTGCAATTGGAATCGACACCCATACCTTGCAGATTCCGATCCAATCCGTCACCGGAAACGTTCAAATATCGACCTACGCTGGTAACGACACAATCACGTTTGACCTTGCTGACAGCGACGTCGAAATATTCGCCCAGATTGATGGCGGCTCGAACGGGTCGCTTGGCGATCGATTGGTGTTCGAAAACGGCAACGCCTTCAACTTGGTCTTTACGTACAACAGTGAGACATCGGGGTCACTATTTCTTGATGGTTTCCAGGTTTCTTATACTGCGATCGAAACCATTGATACCGATGTGACCGTCGAACATATCCTACTGGATTACAGCAGCGCATCGGAAACGATCTTCATCAGCGATCTGGGCAACGGACGTGTCGAATTGGATTCGACGGTCGGTGCGGCGACCACCATGAACGTTCCCACTGATACCTTTGTGATCAACGGCGGTGCCGGAGTCGACAACCTTGATATCTCGAACATCAACTTGGACGACTTTGATCTCGATGGTGTTGAATTTAATGCCGGTCCCGATGGAGGCGGTGTGTTGCCAGCGGGAGTCGGTCGATCGGTGGATCTAACCAATCCACGCACGACAGGAATCTTGCGTGGGATTCGTCAAATCAATATGCTTGGAAGCGGGGCAAACCGATTGGTCACGAACCGGCAAAGCGTGATTGATGTCACCGACTCCAGTAACGTCCTGACAGTGCTGACTGACAAAGAAGACTCCATCGCGGCGGCCGATATGTTTGAGATCGTCAGCACTCAGGTGATCGACCAAGTATTTACAGTGATCGCTCAATCCGGAACAGCGCAGTTGCAAATCGTTGGTTCCGACTGGACCAACCCATTTGTTCGGCAGGACGTCAACGGACAAGACGGCGTGTCGGCGATCGACGCGCTCATCATCATTAATGAACTCACTCGCAAGCGGTTTTCGAACGCGGACGATAACGGCGGTTTGTCCGATCCCGCGTCGATTACCGAGTTCCCTGGATTTTTTTATGACGTGAATTCGGATGGACGTGCCAGCGCACTCGACGCGTTGCAAGTCATAAACGCGATCGGAATCGTGGGAGCGAGCGGTGAACTTGTTGCCGGTGTGAGCACGGGATACGAATCAAGCATTCACGACTTTTTCGCTCAGCGACTTCGATCGTATCGATACGATGAACCCGCGTCACGCTCACTGATTGGTAACTTGCCCGGCCGCGATTGGGTGATTTCCAAGGCCGATACCTGGGTCTCGAAATCCGACACTCCCGCACCGGTTGGATCCGAGGACACGAATAGCAAAATCGAACGACCCGACCTCGAAGACGTAGTCGTCGCTGATATTGTGGACGCGGCCCTTGCTCTATTAGATTGGTAACCATAGGACGCCTAGCAAGATTGACCGCCACCGCAGCGATAATGGCGTGCTCCCCAACAGTTGATTCATGAGTTATGAGAGTGTACTGGCCGATGGTGGCCCAAGGAGCCTCTTGATGACAAAGACACGAAAACGACGTAAGCCTGAGCAGATTGTGAAGGCATTGGCAGAAGGCGAAGCGATGC
>JBAUHR010000496.1:0-1504 GCA_049680385.1 Rubripirellula sp.
GCAATTTGGCGGACCAAGCAATTGCAAGGCCCGCCAATTCACTGATTATCAGAACTTGAAACGCACGCCCGCAAAATAGCGCGGGCCGTAAGACAGGATCTGGCCAAAATCATCCGGCGCACCGCGCGTATCAATGCGCGGGTCGTTGAACAGGTTAATACCTTCGAGCCGGACGGAGATGTTATCGGTCAGCTTGTAGGAAATGCGGCCTTCAAACACATTCACATCACCGGTGTAGCGGATCCGCCCAGGCGTCGCGATGAACGGCTGGAAATAGTTGCTACGATATTTGTACACGCCTTGCAGGCTCAGCCCGCCAATTTCATAATATGCCTGCGCGGACAGAACGTGCTTTGAGAAACCGGCCAGATTGGCAGGGGCAATCAGCGCATTATTGGTGGTGCTGGTTCCGTCCGAATTGATCGTGGTGATCGCGCCCAAGGTATCATCCTGGAATTCGAAATCGGAATTCGCATAGTTGTAGCTCAGCTTGAAGCCCAAACCATCAAGCGGGGCAGGCAACCAGCTCAACCGGTGTGCGGCTGTCACTTCCAGGCCGTAAATCGTGCTGGTATCATCGGTCACGTTGGTGGTTGTCACCAGCGTGTTCAGATCTTGCCCGTCGACAGTGAAGGTTTCATTCTGTCCGACTTGCTCAAACCCGCCATTGAAGCTTTTGTAATAGGCGTTGAAAGCAAGGATCGTATCGGCGTTCGGATACCATTCCAAACCGGCATCCACATTCCACGAAAGCAGCGGATCGGTGAACGGGTTACCCGTGGCAGTCGCCGTACCAACGGCTTCGGCAATGGACGTTACGTTCTCGTCTGCCAGCGCATTGAAAGTCCGGCCAAAGCTGAGATCCGACGGATCGGGCCGCGACAGCGAACGATACACGGCGAAACGGCCAAGCAAGTCGGGCTGAAATTCGGCAACCAGGTTCAGGCTGGGCAGGAATTCGGTGTAGGAAATTCCGCCGGTAACCGGCAGCAGCGTTGCGGTGTTCTCTGTCACAACAAGTTCACCGGCAGGGTTGAAAGAAGCCGACAAACTACCGCGGAAGCCGGTTGATTTGACGGACGTATTCACGACGCGAACACCAACATTGCCGCGCAGCGGAGAGCTGCCCAGATCAGTGTCGAAATTGGCCTGAACATAGCCCGCCCAAGTCCGCTCCTGAACATCGGTATTCTGGATCGAGTCAAATTCACCCGTCGGATAGATCGGCAAACCATCTTCGTCGAATTCTAGGCCTGACGGGTCTTCACGCTCCAGAGCGCGGGCAATACACAGCGCATCAAAGGTCGCATATGTGTTGGACGTGCTGATGACGTTCCCGGCCGCATCGACATTGGTAATCAGCGGGTTTCCGCCGCTGATGGAGTCAAGGAAACCGCTTTCGGGGAAGCTGGTCCGGCATTCCTGGCTGGCCACAGCCAAGGCACCGGTCGTGCTGGTGTCATTATAGTTGATCTCAATCCGGCTGGTGCCGTTTGCCGCGCCG
>JBAUHR010000497.1:0-20385 GCA_049680385.1 Rubripirellula sp.
CTTGGACACCAGCGTGGTGATCGATGGCCGGATTGCTGACTTAGTTGGTACGGGAATCTTTGACAACCAGTTAATCATGCCTCGATTTGCGTTGACCGAATTGCAAGCGATTGCCGACAGCAGCGACAAGCTTCGCCGAACGCGAGGACGCCGCGGGTTGGATGTGCTGAACCGAATGCGTGCGGACGACAACGTTGACCTGATGATCTTTGACCGCGAGCTGCCTGAGCTTGCCGGCCAAACGGTCGATCTAAAATTGGTGCTGTTGGCGAAACACTTGGAAGGCAAAGTCGTCACCGGCGACTTCAACCTGAACAAGGTTGCCAAACTGCACAATGTTCCCGTGATCAACTTGAATGAGATCAGCAACTCGCTTCGCCCCGTTTTCTTGCCGGACGAAACGTTCCGATTGAAGGTCATCAAGGCTGGCGAAGGCGCCGAGCAAGGCATTGGTTACCTAGACGACGGCACTATGGTCGTGATCGAGGGTGGTCGCAATCGGATCGGCCAAGAGCTTGACGTGCGAGTGACCAGCACGTTGCAAACCAACGCTGGCAAGATGATTTTCTCGAAAGTGGAAAGCCGCTAGAGCCGAAGTTTCGGCTGATCGGAAGCGATTGATGTGGTTCCTATTGATTCCGATCGCTTGGCTGTTGGTGTCGTTTTCGTTGGCTCGGATGAGCGGTTGGGCTCAGTTGTCCAAGCGATATTCTTGCCGTGATTTCGCGGCGGATGAAACGGGACGGTTCCGCACCGCGACGTTTGGTCCCATTCAATACCATTCGTCGCTGACCTTTGGCGTCAACGATGACGGGCTTCAGATTTCGATGCCGTTTCTGTTTCGGCTCGGTCATCCGCCGCTCGTTGTGCCGTGGACAGACATGCATCGCATCGAGCTGGACAACCGGTTGTACTCGCACCGCGTCAAAGTCTCATTTGGCAAACCGACGATCGTGCGAGCGACGCTGCCCGGATGGGTCCGCTATCGGATGCCCATTGAAATCCGACCACACTGAATCAGGTCGGCGTTCCGTGAGAGCCGGCCCATGAACCGTCTGCGGTCACCGGACGGATGGGACAGCGCATGGACGCCAGCGCCGAAACGATTTCGGTAACGGCCCAATTTCGATCATCAACTTCCAAACGGTATTCAGGCCATCGCCCACCGGCCGGCCACATTTGGTGCGGCGCGGGCCAGCATGTCGCGGGAGTCGTTCGCTGGATCCTTACGATCAATCGAGGCGTCATCGGTGATGACTGGTCGTTGCTGGGTTCGATTGGAAGTTGCGGCACAAAGCTGGACACCCACGTGGAGTGATCACGGCATCTCGCCGGATCCATTTCGGGGTCAGTGAACGTCTTGATGCCATGTTCGGCTTCAAGCCGCCTGCATAGATCTTCGCGAATCGTGCCTTCACCACCAATCAGCGAAAGCGACGCTGCGCCTTCGTTCAGGTGACGCGAAAGTTGCTCGATCGTCCAGCCAAACCTTGGATCACGATAGTGGGGTGCGACATCACAGGCGGGCTGCAACACGAACTGCCGCGCGGTGTAACGCGGATGGGGAACCACCAACGCACTTGATCCGCCAATCAGTTCGCCATGCAAGACGACGTCTAAGTCAATCGACCGCGCCCCCCAGCGTTGCCGGCGCAGTCGTCCGAGTCGGTTTTCGGTGTCTTGTAAGAGTTCGAGAACTTCGCGTGCCGTCGCCGTGGTATCGAATGCAGCGACCGCGTTGAGAAACGGTTCCTGACCACCTGGGCCACCAATCGGCGGCGTTTCGAACAAACGGCTGGCCAGAAAATTCGTGACCAGTGATGACTGAGATACGATCGCGGCCGCATCTGCGACTCGTTGGTCTCGGTCACCAAGATTGCTGCCGAAACTGATCAAACATTGTGCGTTCATGACGTCGGCCTATGGTTGCGGTCGATCAGCGGGCGTCACCAATCGCAACGACAGGTATTGAGCATAGGCATCGCATACATCACGTCGGCACGACAGGATCGCCATTTGCCCATCGCGCCGCGAACGGATCAACTTGGCAGCCACCAGTTCCTTCAGATGGTGCGAGATCGTGGCCTGAGTCACGGAGAATTCTGCAACTAACATTTTGCAGGGGATCTCTGGCGTTGCTGCGATGCAGCTAAGAATCGCAAACCGTTGGGGGTCAGCGATTGCTTTGGCGATCCGGTGAAACTGTTCCTCGGATAGCGGGGCGTCGTCTTTCGAATCGCAGCTTGGCGGTGCAAACGGATCATTCAT
This sequence comes from Rubripirellula sp., assembly GCA_049680385.1. Taxonomy (GTDB): domain Bacteria; phylum Planctomycetota; class Planctomycetia; order Pirellulales; family Pirellulaceae; genus Rubripirellula. The sequence continues at coordinate 2,269 of JBAUHR010000497.1, forward strand.
CGCACCACTCTAGGCTGATGGGGACAACCTTTGAAGTCCCAAACCGTCGCAGTTCTAGCGCACCTGGGCCGGCGGCGAAGCCCAGCGTTGTCGATGGACGCTTGATCTCTCGAAGCTCGTTTCTGTGGGCACCACGGGTCTACACGACCTTGCCGACGTGACACAATGCCGGTCAGCCCCCGCAACCTGCTGTTGCTGCGTCCGGCCGCCTGCTGCAAACGATTTCCTACTGAAAAATAGTGTGTCTGTGGACGAACTTGAAACCGACGACCCAGAATCCGACGATCAATCGCCCGAGGATTTCTTTTTTACCGCAGTGCTATTCGAATCAGCGCTCGGCGTGATCGCGATTGTATTGGGTTGGCTGTTGGGCCCAGATGCGCGGGCGGCGATTCCCGAGATTGACCTGACATGGCCGATCGACTGGGAATCGCTGCGTCCGATCGGCGTCGGTTTGGGATACGGTTTGATTGCGACCATCCCGATGCTACTGGCGATCGAGGCTTTACGTCGGCTGCCGTGGGAACCCGTCCGCAAATTAGAACGCTTAAGCGACGACGGCGTGATCCAATCGTTGCTGCAATTGCGAGCGTCTGAAATGATCGTGATCAGCCTGTGCGCGGGCATCGGCGAAGAATTGCTGTTTCGCGGCTGGCTGATGCCCTGGCTTTCGCAGGGCTGGTCGGCCGTTCAGCCCGCCGAAGTTTCGGCACCGATTGCAATGGCGGTGGGACTGGTTGGCTCGTCGATCGCGTTCGGTTTGGTTCACCCGCTAACGAAGCTCTACATCGTCGTGGCGACCGTGATGGGATTCTATTTCGGCGGGCTTTTGATTTGGAGCGGCAATCTGCTGGTTCCGATCACCGCCCACGCGGCGTACGACACGGTGCAACTGATCATGACGGCCAGATCGGCCAGGAAACAGCAAACGGCCTAGGCGGGATTGCGAGGTTTCGCACGACCAGAATAATCCCCTCGGCAATCTCGCATCGGCTATCCTAGAGCGGTTCTCTCATTCCGCGTCGAGAATCCCCGCCGTGCAAAACCCCACCTCAAACGATCCCTTGCGTTTCGCCGTTGTTGTCGCATCGGTCGCCGCTGTTCTGTCTGCGTTCCCGCTTTCGGTCCCGGCAAGCGCCGAATCGAACGCCGATACGCGGGAACAGTCGATGCGTTTTTTCGAGTCTCGGATCCGGCCAATCTTGATCGACCGCTGTTACGAATGCCATAGTGGTGAAGACAACGAAGGCGGATTACGGCTGGATCAACACGATTCGATTTCCGTTGGCGGCGACAGCGGGCCGGCGGCGATCGCGGGTGACCCGGACGCCAGCCTACTGATGGGGGCGATTCGATACGACGGACTGGAAATGCCACCCGATCAACCACTTAGCGAAGCCGAACAAGCTGACTTTGCGACCTGGATCCGGCAAGGCGCATTTTGGCCGATCGCGAAAACGGCAAGCTCCCTATCCAGCGGTTCCGAAGAAACCGAGCGTGCGTCTGATCAAGGCTGGGCATCGCAGCCACTGGCAACCGGCCCCTCACCAGATCCAGTGCCCGGCATTCGATCGCCGACAGCGATTGATCGCTACATCGACGTCCGTCTGCACAGCGCAGGGCTTCATCGTGCACCGACGGCCGATCGCGTCCGATTGATTCGCCGCTTGTCCTACGACCTGCTGGGCGTTCCGCCATCCCCCGAATCAATCGATCGTTTTGTCGCCGACCGTCGCCCGAACGCTTACGTGCGTTTGGTCGATTCGATGTTCGCTGACCCTGCGTACGGCACACGGATGGCCCGGTTGTGGCTGGATTTGGTTCGCTATGCAGAATCCGATGGATGGCGAGCCGACGCGTATCGCCCCCAAGCGTGGCGGTATCGCGATTTTGTCGCCAGCGCGTTCAACGACAAAATGCCGTACGACGAATTTGTATCGCTGCAAATCGCGGGCGACGAAATTTCGCCAAGTGACGATCGCGCGCTAGCGGCCGTCGGTTTTTTGCGACTGGGGATTTTTGAATACAACCAACGTGATGCCGAAGGGCAGTGGCAGAACATCGTCGACGAGATGACGGACGTGACCGCCGACGTTTTCTTGGCAACAGGCTTGGCGTGCGCGAAGTGCCACGATCACAAGTTCGATCCGATTCCGCGATCCGACTACTTTCGGCTGCGCAGCGTTTTCGAGCCCGTCGTGTTTGTCGATCGCGCGATGCCGACATCGGTTCCAACAACCGAAGATGAGGTCGACGATCTATTAGCCGAACTGAAAACGGTCGACGGTGACGAAGTCCGCAAGATGCGCGACGCGCATGCGAAACGTTTCCCAGCCGACGTGGTGTCGGCGTATCGAAAATCGCCATCCGAACGAAACTCATACGAACATCAACTCGCCTATCTGGTCACTCGGCAAGTCTTCGAGGAAGGACTTCAGGACGGGAAGGTCAAGGGTGCGATCGGTCCCGAGCGTTTCAAACGACGCGGCGAAATCCTGCGTCGTCTCAGCGAGTTGGGCGCGAACCCTTATACGTTGGACGCCATGATCAGCGTCGCTGACGCGGTCGGTCCGATCAGGCCGACTCGGTTACCAGGACGCAGTCAAGGCAGCGAATTCCAACCGGGCGTCCCCGAGTGGTTCGGCGGCCAGGATCTGCAACCGACGCCACCGATGGATTCGCCCCAGTCGAGCGGTCGTCGATCGGCACTGGCCGCTTGGATCACGTCACCGGACAATCCGGTAACAGCGCGTGTGATGGTCAACCGACTTTGGCAATACCATTTTGGGCAAGGCATCGTCCGCAGCCCCAATGACTTCGGCAGCCTTGGTGAAAAACCAACGCATCCGGAACTACTGGATCATCTGGCCAACCAATTCATCGAATCGGGTTGGTCCATTCAATCGATCCAACGAGAAATCGTGAGCAGCGCGGCGTACAAACAGTCTGCCGTTCATCCTGATGCCGAATCGGCGTTGGAACTCGACGCTGGCAACCGGTTGATCTGGCATCATCCGGTGCGTCGCCTCGATGCGGAACAGTATCGTGATTCGCTGTTGATCGCAATGAACAGTTTGATCGATGAAGTTGGTGGGCCAGGGCCATCGGGCACGCAAGGTCGACGGTCGATCTATCTGCGCCGATTTCGAAACAAGTCCGACGAAATGCTTGCGACCCTGGATGCGCCCCCCGGCGTTGTCGGGACCGCTCGGCGAGACGTGACGACGACCGCGCCCCAGTCGCTGATGATGATGAACAATCCGCGGATCCTGTCCGTCGCAAAATCGTTTTCGGCTCGTGTCCGAAAAGATGTTCAAGAGACTGCACCCGAGCAGCGTTCCGATGCGTTTATCGAACGGGCACATCGCATCTTGACTGGCTTGGATCCAGATGACCAAGTGCGAAACTGGCTATTGCCGCTGGTCGAGTCGGGCAAAGAAGGCGAAACTGATGCCTGTCACGTTCTGTTAAACAGCAACGCATTCCTGTTTGTGGAGTAAACCTGTGAACCACCCAAACCAGTCGAGCCTGTGCCGCAGTTTTGGCGTGCCGCACGTTCAACATGCGCAGAACAGGCGTCAGTTCCTAGCTTCGGCTGGTGCGGGATTTGGTGCGTTAGCGTTGCAGGGCATCCTGTCGTCGCAAGCCAGCGAAACGGCTCACCCGACCGCGCTGCATCATCCGCGGACCGCAAAGAGCGTGATCTTTCTGTTCATGGAAGGCGGCCCCAGCCAAATGGACACGTTTGATCGCAAGCCTTTGTTGAATCAATTGGCGGGACAAGGGTTACCGGCTAGTTTCAAGACACCGATCACGGCGATGGGCGAACATGGCGCACCGTTGCTTGCGTCGAAACGCAAATGGTCGCGGCATGGGGAAAGCGGTCTCGAGATCAGCGATTGGTTTCCCAACGTCGCTCGGCATGCCGACGACTTGGCCATCATCCGATCTTGTTATGGCGAGGGAATCAACCATTCCGGTGGCTGCAACTTGATGAACACTGGCTCGATCCTGGGCGGACGCCCATCGCTGGGGTCGTGGATCACTTACGGGCTGGGCAGCGAAAACCAGGACTTGCCGGCCTTTGTGGTGATGACGGACCAACCCAAGCCCGCCACCAACGGTGTACGAAGCTGGGGACCGGGCTTCTTGCCAGCGACCTATCAAGGCACGCCGGTTGGCAACGGCCCCAACGGTGAAGCGATTGCGAACCTGAAACGACCGTCGGGTGTGTCGTTTGAAACTCAGATGCAAAAGTTGGACCTGATCAACCGCATCAATTCTCAGCACGCGATGCGGTTGCCCAACGTTTCCACGCTCGACGCACGAATCCGGTCGTACGAATTGGCCGCCCGAATGCAATCGGCTGCACCGGAGGCGGTGGACCTGGCCGTCGAATCCGCCGAAACGCAAAAGCTCTACGGGTTGGACAATAAAAAGACCAAGAACTACGGCGAGATCTGTTTGCTGGCGCGACGCTTGGTCGAACGAGGTGTCCGTTTCATCCAGCTCTACAGCGGCACCGGCAGCGGCTGGGATGCCCACGCCAACATCGAGGGCAACCACGGCCGGTACTGTGGCGAAGTCGATTTGCCGATCGCGGGTTTGTTGACTGATCTGAAACGTCGCGGATTGCTAGACGAGACATTGGTGGTATGGGGCGGTGAGTTCGGACGGACACCGATGAGCGAGAAAGGCGACGGACGCGACCACAATCCAACCGGATTCACGATGTGGATGGCAGGCGGCGGCGTGCGTGGCGGCCAAGTGATCGGCGCGACCGACGAACTTGGATTGTACGCGATCGAGGAACGTGCTCACGTCCACGATATTCATGCAAGTATCCTGCATCTGATGGGCCTCGATCGACTAAAGTTATCCTACAACCATCAAGGCCGACTGGAACGCCCAACCGTCAACGAGGGCGCGATGATCCAGTCCCTGATCACATAAAATCGCTATTCGCCACCTACTCATTCCCGAGACTTTCAACATGCGTTTTCTTGCGTTGCTCTTTTCGATGGCACTTACGTTCGCAGTCGCGGCGGCCGATGACGGACCACTCGTTTATCAGGGCGATGCAGGCATCGGCGCCGGCAAGCACATTGTGTTTCTAGCAGGCGACCACGAATATCGAAGCGAGGAAGCACTGCCCGCGCTCGCTCGCATCATGGCAAAGCATCACGGTTTCAAATGCACGGTGCTGTTCAACGTCGACCCCAAAACCGGATTCATCGAGCCTGGCAACAGCAACATGCCGCATACCGACGCGATCGCGGATGCGGACCTGTTGGTGTTTGGACTGCGATTCCAGAACTTTCCCGCTGAACAAATGCAGCCGATCGTCGACTATCTCAATCGTGGCGGCCCGGTCGTTGGCACACGCACCAGCACGCATGCGTTTAAGATCCCCAAGGATTCACCGTTCGCTAGGTTCGACCACAAATATGGTGGCGAAGAAATGAAGGGTGGATTCGGTCGGCAAATCTTAGGCGAAACCTGGGTCAGCCACTACGGCAAGAACCATGTCATGAGTACGCGGCTAGACATTGCACCGGAGCAGTCCGGGCACCCGATTTTGCGTGGCGTCAAGAATCCCTGGGTCGAATCGGGCGGCTACTGGGTTGATCCGATGCCCGATTCGGTGGTGTTGGCCAGCGCTCAACCGCTCGAAAGCATGAGCCCCGATGCCGCCCCGGCCAAGGACAAGACTCCCTGCCCAGGCGTTTGGACGCGAACCTATTCGGGCGAAAACGGAGCGACTGGTCGCGTTTTCACGACGACGTACGGCGCATCAGAAGACTTACGCAACGACGGATTCCGGCGACTGATGGTCAACGGAAGCCTGTGGGCGATGGGGCTAGAAGAGTCGATCACGCCGGACCTGAACACGGACTTTGTCGGTCCTTACCACCCCAGCACGTTTAGTTTCAAGGGATTTCGCCGTGGTGTGAAACCGCTGGATATGTCGGGCTGGGACACACCGATCATGAATCCGGAAAAGCCGATCAAGGACTAATCTGCGACTTGATTCCTCCCCTCGGAACGCGAATGGCCGCGATTCTGGTCGCGATTGCAGTCGCTGGTGAAGCCCATATCGGTTCTGTGCCGTGACTTTGCCCACTATGACGATCGGGGGAAGTGCAGTTTTACAACACTCCCCTTTTCAAGGAGGACCTGAGCCTTCGCGAGGGGAGGATCCCAGCACTGAACCCTCTCGTCGCTGATGCTCGACTCTCCCAAAAGGGAGAATGAAGCAAACGCTTAGGAAATCGCGACTTAAAAACCGCACGACCTCGATCGAGGACGATTGGTTTCGACGGCGCCTTTTTCGGTAAAAAACCGCTTCGTGGCAGAATCGGCCACGAAGCAATCGGAGGCGTCCTCTGCGCCCCGGCATTTCTTTGCTATTCTGCCTAGCAATTTGCGTGTCGGCGACCAAAATCGCCAGATCACAGATGTTCACCCAAGCCTCTCAACTCACGCCGGAAAGACACAGTGCCCGCCCGCGACGACATCAAAACCATCATGATCATTGGCAGCGGCCCCATCGTGATCGGCCAAGCCTGCGAGTTTGATTACTCAGGTACCCAGGCCTGTAAAGCGCTTCGTGAAGAGGGTTACCGGGTCGTTCTGGTCAACAGCAACCCCGCCACGATCATGACCGATCCGGCGACGGCGGATGCGACCTACATCGAACCTCTGACATGGCAGATCATTGAAAAGATCATTGCCAAGGAACGCCCCGACGCGTTGTTGCCAACCTTGGGCGGCCAAACGGCTCTCAATGCGGCGATGGAATTAGAAGCCAACGGCATTCTGAAAAAGTACAATGTCGAAATGATCGGCGCGAACACGGCCGTGATCGCCAAAGCCGAAGAACGCGACCAGTTCAAAACAGCGATGGAAAAGATCGGTTTAGATGTCTGCAAAGGCTTCACGATCGGAACGCTCGAAGAAGCTCGCGCGGCACTTAAAGAAGTTGGCCTGCCCGCCGTCGTTCGCCCCAGCTTTACGATGGGCGGATCCGGGTCGGCGATCGCTTACAACAAAGACGAATTCGATTCGCTGGTCCAAAACGGCCTGGACCAATCGCCGGTTACCGAAGTCTTGATCGAAGAATCGATCATCGGCTGGAAAGAATACGAGATGGAAGTGATGCGCGACGTTGACGACAATGTCGTCATCATCTGCAGCATCGAAAACTTTGACGCGATGGGCGTCCACACCGGTGACTCAATCACGGTCGCGCCGGCTCAAACGTTGACAGACAAAGAATACCAACGCATGCGTGACGCATCGTTGGCCGTGATCCGCGAAATCGGCGTCGAAACCGGTGGCAGTAACATTCAGTTTGCGATCGAGCCCGACACCGGCCGAATGATCGTGATCGAGATGAACCCGCGAGTCAGTCGGTCCAGTGCGCTAGCCAGTAAAGCCACTGGTTTCCCAATTGCAAAGATCGCTGCCAAGTTGGCCGTCGGTTATCGATTGTGGGAATTGTCCAACGACATCACTCAAAAGACCAAAGCGTGTTTCGAACCGACGATCGATTATGTCGTCACGAAGATCCCTCGCTTCGCGTTTGAAAAATTTCCAGAAGCCGATGCGACCCTGATGACGCAAATGAAAAGCGTCGGCGAAACGATGGCGATCGGCCGCAGCTTTCGCGAATCCTTTCAAAAAGCAATGCGTGGGCTAGAAGTCGGCGCGTTCGGATTCGGCAGCGACAACCGGGACAAGTGGGGCACCGAAGAACAGCCCGACGAAGACGAAATCACAGCCAAGCTAAGCATTCCCAACGCCGACCGGATCTTCTATATCCGTTACGCGATGAAGTCGGGAATGACGATCGACCAGATCCACGAACTGACGCACATTGATGTTTGGTTCTTGGATCATCTTTCGCAAATCGTCGAAGAAGAAACTCGATTGATCGCGATCGGGTCGCTTGCATCGATCACGGCTGATCAAATGCGATCCGCCAAACGCAACGGTTTCTCGGACCGTCAATTGGCAAAGATCTTCGGATCGACCGAAAAGAAGGTTCGTGCGCATCGCAAAGAGATGGGCATCCGCCCGGTCTTCAAGAGCGTCGATACGTGTGCCGCCGAATTCGAAGCCTACACACCGTATTATTACAGCAGCTACGAAGCCGAGACCGAGTTGCCGCCTAAGGCTGGCCAGAAACGGATCGTGATTCTTGGCGGCGGACCAAACCGAATCGGCCAAGGGATCGAGTTCGATTATTGCTGCTGTCACGCCAGCTACGCTTTGCGCGAAATCGGCATCGAAAGCGTGATGGTCAACAGCAACCCCGAAACGGTCAGTACGGACTATGACACGTCGGACATCCTGTTCTTTGAACCGCTGACGATCGAAGATGTGCTGAACATCTGTGACGACATTCAACCCGACGGTGTGATCGTTCAGTTTGGTGGACAGACGCCACTGAACCTAGCTCGCGGATTGCAAGAAGCGGGCGTGCCGATCATCGGGACCAGCGTCGACACGATCGATGCGGCCGAAGACCGCGAACTGTTCCAGCAACTGATCAACGAACTTGGTTTGCGACAACCGCCAAGCGGAATCGCACGGAACATGGAACAGGCACGTCGCCAAGGCAAGGTGATCGGGTTCCCGATGCTGGTACGACCTAGCTTTGTGCTGGGCGGTCGGGCCATGGAAATCTGTTATGACCAACAGCAATTCGAACGCTACGTTGCCGAAGCCTTTGTCGTTGCCGATGGGCAACCGGTGTTGATCGACCGCTTTTTGGAAGACGCCACCGAAGTCGACGTCGATGCGATCGCGGACGGCACCGACTGTGTGATCATGGGAATCATGGAACACATCGAAGAGGCCGGTGTACACTCCGGCGACTCGGCCTGTGCAATCCCGACGTTCAGTCTTAGTGAATCTGTCCTGAACGAGATTCGCGAAGCAACCGCCAAACTTGCCGCACGCTTGAAAGTCATCGGCTTGATGAACATTCAGTTCGCGATCAAGGACGAGGACGACGGCCAGAAAGTTTACGTTCTCGAAGTCAATCCGCGTGCAAGTCGCACCGCTCCGTTCGTCGCCAAAGCAACGGGCGTCCCCGTCGCCGGCATCGCGACCAAGGTCATGACCGGCATGACGTTAAAAGAACTTGGTATCACCAGCGAACCCATGCCGCGGCACGTTTCGATCAAAGAAAGCGTATTCCCGTTCCGCAAATTTGCGGGCGTCGACATTGTCCTTGGGCCAGAAATGCGCAGCACTGGCGAAGTGATGGGCATCAGCAGCGATTTTTCGATGGCGTTTGCTAAGAGCCAGATTGCGGCCGGCAGCGTGCTGCCCGAATCGGGCAAGATTTTCATGAGTCTGTCGGCTCGTCACAAAGAAGCGGCGATCGCGATCGGAAAAGAATTGATCGGTTTGGGCTTTGAATTGTTGGCCACCGCCGGCACCGCAGCCCGCCTGAAAGAAGGTGGCGTCGCCGTGACGCAGGTCAAGAAGATCGCCGAAGGCCACCCCAACTTGATCGACTTCCTAAAGAATGACGACGTCCAGTTGATTCTGAACACGCCAAGCGGCAAGGGTGCCCGGACCGATGAAGGACGTATTCGTGCCGCCGCCGTTCAAGCCGGCGTTCCCTGCATCACGACGATCGCGGCAGCGGAAGTCGCGGTCAAAGCGATGACGGCGATGAAAGCGGGTGCGATGAATGTTGAATCGCTGCAAAATCGTTACGCGACTACCTAGATCACTACCCTTCCGACCAAGTCATGTCTGCCGATTCCCACAACGTCGATTTTGATCCCGCGAGTCTGAAGTTGTTGGTCGTCGACAACGAGGCCGCGCACGCGCGGGCGATGACGGAAAGCCTGGAAAAGGTCGGCTACGTATGCGAAGTCGCAACCAGCGGTCCCGAAGCGGTCAAACTGATCCAGCGCGAAACCTATGACATCGTCATCACCGACATGGTGATGAATGACGTTGACGGCATGAAAGTGCTGGGCCTAGCGAAAGAGCGATTGCCTGACTGCGAGGTCGTGATGGTGACCGGTCACGCAACCGTTCCGATCGCTGTTGAAGCGATGCAGCAAGGCGCGTTCAACTTTCTCGAAAAACCAATCACGCCAAACCGCTTGCGCGCGATCGCCGAAAAAGCAGCCAAAGCGGTTCTGCTGCGCCGCGAAAACACCGAACTGCACCAGCGCCTCGACGAACGGTTCGGATTCGAAGGCATCATCTACACTAGCAAGAAGATGCAGGATGTCGTTGACCGCGTCCGGCGAATTGCGTCGACCGACGCAACCGTGCTGATCACCGGCGAAAACGGAACGGGCAAAGAAGTGATCGCACAAGCGATTCACCAAAACAGCCCTCGCCGCGCCAAACGCATCGTGGCGATGAACACTGGCGCGATCGCCGAAAACCTGGTCGAAAGCGAACTGTTCGGGCACGTCAAAGGATCGTTCACTGGCGCGGTTTCCGATCGCGAAGGTGCTTTCCAATACGCCAACGGCGGTACGTTATTCTTGGATGAAGTCGGCGACATGCCGATGGCGACGCAGATCAAGTTGCTGCGAGTTCTGGAAGAAAACCAAATCACACGGGTTGGCGACAACAAAACCATCAAGGTCAACGTTCGGTTGATCTCGGCCACCAACCGGCCGCTCGAAGACATGATTGAAGCGGGCACGTTTCGCCGCGACCTGTATCACCGATTGAAAGTCGTCACGATCGAAATACCAGCGCTTCGCGAGCGTCGCGAAGACGTCGTGCCGCTGATGGACAGTTTCCGAAAAATGTTCTTGCGGCGACATGACAAGGCCACCGCTCACTTCACGCCGGCGGTGACCAAGCGGTTCTTCGCCTACGACTGGCCCGGCAACGTTCGACAGCTTCGTAACTTTGTCGAAACGATGGTCGTGCTGGATACCGACGGCAAGCTAGACGTTGACGACTTGCCGCCCGAACTGATTGATGCGGTCGCCGAATCGAACAACGACGAACCAATCCCAACGTTGGTCACCGGCGACAACGATTTAGTTGGCCAACCGCTAAGCGTCATCGAACGCTGGGCGATTGAAGAGACCCTAAAACTGACCGGTGACAACCGAGAAGAAGCCGCCAAGATCCTAGGGATCGGCGCCCGAACTTTGTACCGACGTTTGGACCAGTACAAGAACGACGAAGACAACGCCACCGGCGAGACGTCCGTCGACGAGGACTGAATCACCGAATCGCACTTAACGATTTTCGGGATTTCACTTTTCCCTAGACGCATTGGTAACGACACATCCTTCAACTCGCCTGAGGGGCGGTCGGCTCCGTTGTAGAATCCGCCAGAGGGAGAGTGAAGTAGGCGCTGATGGAATGACGACTTGTAGCCTCACGACATTCGTGCCAGAAGGTGATTTTCTACCGCTACGAATCGATCACCGTACACGTCGACGTTGCCGTTGCGATTGTTTTTCCTCGCTGGTTTGTCAGCACGCAATCCACAAACCCGATTCGCAGGCCTCGCTCGACCACGCGGGCTTTGGCGACGACCATGCCTTCCTTGACCGGACGAATGAAGTTGACCTTCATCTCGATGGTTGAAAAGTCTTGACGGTCAACCAGCGTTCGACCGAACGCGATTCCCATCGCAGCATCCGCAAGCGCGGCAATCAGTCCCCCATGAACTCGCTGCATCGGATTGTGATGGTGCGGTCCACACATGATTTGCACTGTCGCGACGCCGAGTTCATCCGATGTTTCGGACTCGGCCGGCAGAACATCGAACCCAACGAGCCGAGAAATCGGAGCATCAGAAAAACGTTTAGACGATTCAGACAACAGGTGATCTCACGCAGCAGATATAGGAACGCCAACTAGTACGTATAATGTAGTCCGAGGTGAATCCCTTGCACATAAAACGTGTCATACCGAAGGCTCGCCGACGGACTGACGCCACCCACCAAGGGACTGGACAGATTCGATGAAAGGTTCGGATCCAACGCACCCGAAACTTGCAGGGCGTCCGTCATCGCAATCAGGTGATAGCCGAGCGTGACATCAAACCGTGGGAACCGGTGCCACCCCAGCGAAAGATCCAGTTCGGGAACAACCCCGAACGTTGTGCTGGACCGAGTTCCGTCGTTGGTATCGCGAACCAACAACCCTTGTGGATCGGTGAACGAATCAGCGCCGTTTTCGGTGATGGTCACGCCACTGCGTCGAGCCGTTCGTTTAACCGCACCAAAGCCAAGTTTCGCGAGCGATCGAAACGACCAGCAGCCTTCACGATAGTTGCTGGCGATCCCCAATTGGGCACCATTGAAATCGTTGATTGCTTCGACCGAGTCGCTGATCGAAATCACCGAACCGGCTGGCCCGAACGTGCCATTCTGTGACAGCGATGTGCTGGAAACATTCAAGTCTTCGTCCAATCGCATGTACTGATATCCGTACAACAGATCGACGGTGCCGCCATATCGTCCGTACCAAAACTGGCGAACTGAAATGTCGCCACCGAACACGTTGCTGCTGCCATCGACGTGGACCGATCCGGCTGCTGCATCTGGGAACGCGACAACGATCGTGCTTGGCGCATTCGGTGTCACGGATGTGTCGGTGAATGGACGAACGAGAACGCTGTTTTGATCCTGAGTACTGTCAAATCCGAACGATGACTCGGTCACCGCCCAGCCACGGAAAACCATGCTACGGCACTGTGACTCGTCCAACCACGTTCCAATTTTTAACAGTCCACCAAACGAGGCATCACGGTGCTCGGTGTTGGCGCCCGACAGCACCGAGGTCGTCGCTTGGTCCAGTCGGCCGGCGGTTGTTGAACTGGTTGAGGGGCCGGTTGTGATCAACGCGGGCAAGCGATCGCCACTGCGAAACATCACGCCACCGCTGAACGCCCCGAACCAATGGTCGCGTCGAAAGCAAATCGTTGCATTGGAGCAACTGCCACACCCGGAACCACCGCAACTGTTGCATCCCATTCCATCACAACCACCCATGCCGATGCCGTCGCAGGCACTGCAACCATCGCACGAAGAGTCATGGCCAATCGAGCTGCCGTAACCACCGACATCATCGTAGCTGTCTTCATAAATGGTCGGTGGGTGATTGATGATCGTGGGTGCATCGAGAACCCGTCCCGATCCAATGATCGTACCGTCTGTGGTCGCCGACTGCGGATCAATCAAGACCACATCTTCGTGATTGACTTGCTGCAGTCGAGGCTTGGGTGCAACCGCCTTGGCAGGCGAAACAGATTGACGCGGTTTCGAATCAGCAGATTCCTTGGACGGGATCTCCTCGACTGCGACGGACTCCAATGTCGGTGACTGATAGACACCGCGGTCGGGACTCTTCACGCGAACCTGAGCCGTTGCAGTTGACAGCGGCATCGCGGCGGGTGCTAACGCAGCGGCACAGACGAGCAGGGCTCGCAAGGATCGGGCGAGATGGGGTTTGGTCAAATCCATCGGTGGTGATTCCGGCAAACGAATGAATCGGCATGATCGACGGCGAGCGCACCGCGACCTTACCGGTTCCATCGACCAAGACGACCGTACGGATTGAGCGATTCTGGCAAACTTTGCCGGTTACGCAGCCCGGATCACGATGCGGTGCGATTGGATCGCAGCACGCCTTCTTCGGAAACCTGCCAATATTCGCGGCTTTCCAGGTCCACGGCGGTCAACCAACCACCGCCGTAGCAGTACGTATCGATGCAGATCAAATGCCCAACATCCAGAATCTCGCCATCACGGTTCGCAGTGTGCCCAACCACGGCCGTTTTGCCGCTGTGGTGAGGTGCGGGCAGCCCTTCGGTCAGCGAATACCAACGCAGCATGTCCGACGTCTGGTGATCCAAATCTTCGTCGGGATCATAGGCCGCATGGGTAAAGAAGTACCCATCGTGCTCGAAATAGTCGCCTAGCGAGTCAAAAAACGCCTCGTGCTCGGCCGGCAGAAAATCCAAACTGCCGTCGAAACCATAGCTATCGAGCGTTTCGACGCCTCCGTAGCGGAGCCAACTGTGGTGCGGTTCGCCATCGCGAATCACCGCTAGCATCATTTCTTCGTGATTGCCCAGCAGGCACACAAGTCGCGTTCGCCGCCCCAATTCGACCAAAACGTCGATTACACCACGGGAATCGGGACCTCGGTCCACATAATCCCCCAGCGTCACGACGATATCGTCAGGCGTCGGTGCAATCTCTTCCAGCAATCTTTCAAGTGCGACACGACAACCGTGAATATCACCAATCGCTATCAAACGCCCGGACAAGTTGATTTCTCCCGCTTAAAAAGACTTAAAAAGGCGATCAAAACCAGCATCGCATTCAGCATGCCCCTGTCCCATGACCACAAGCCCTACAACAGAGGGGTGACCTAGGGCACTTTGGGTACAAAGCCGATGCCCTCGCGTTCAAAGGGTACGGTTGTGAGCGCGATTGCTGGCGGATTCTTACCATGAACCGCGAAAGTCCCACCTTCGCGTTGAAAGTTTGTCCGGCTTGGGCGAAACTGTCTAGAGCGCAATCGCTTCTCGGCTTCGAACCAGAAGCCAACGTTGCTACGAAATCCATTGCTGCGGAACACCGGAGATTCTTCCTTGTCGACGACCAACCCCGCATCCAGCGTCTCCAACGAACCTGTCTCGGCTGAAACTCCGGGCGTCCACGGCGAGCCTCAAAAGCCGCTGGACGCAGACTTGGATGCGTGGTCCGAGGACGAACTCGAAGACGAGTCGCTTTTGGAAAACAACGAAACTGTCGCAATGATCGGCAGCATGTTGGTTCACCTGATCATCATCTTGTCGCTGGCCCTGGTGCCGCTGGCTTCGCAGATGGATGAAGAAGCTGTCGTAATCGTGTCGAAACCGCCGTCGGAAACACTCGAAAAAGTCGACACCATTGACGACGTCACCTACAGCGACGTGCCGCAGTTGAAGGTTGGTGCGAACAGTTTGGCCGAAACTGAAATGGCCGAAGCGTCCGCAGAAATCTTTGCCGAGATTTCTGAAATTCCCAGCCCTGTCGAATTGGAACAGTCT
Organism: Rubripirellula sp.; assembly: GCA_049680385.1. GTDB lineage: Bacteria > Planctomycetota > Planctomycetia > Pirellulales > Pirellulaceae > Rubripirellula. Next base: position 17,324 of record JBAUHR010000497.1, read on the forward strand.
GACCGCGGCGAGTTCTTGCTGAACGAAATGTTCACGCAAGCGGTTGCTCCCTTGGACAAACTGGACAACCAAAAGGGCAAAGTCGGCCAAGGCGCCGAGGGAGCCGTCGGTGCGGTTGATCGAATCACGTTCGAATTGCTGCAAGCGATGGAAGAACGCCCGACGACAATCGTGTGGCTGTTTGACCAAAGCGGTTCGTTGCACCGCCAACGCAAAGAGATCCGTGACCGCTTTGACCGCATCTACACCGAACTTGGAATTGCTCAAGCAAGCCAGGCCAAAGCGTTTCGCCGCAACGACAAGGACATTCCGCTGCTGACGTCCGTGATTGGATTCGGCAGTGAAGTCAAGCTTTACACCGAGGAATCAATCGACGACCTCGATGAAATCAAAGACATCATCGACAACATTCCCGTTGACGACTCGGGCGAAGAAAAAGTGTTCTCGGCGATCACCTCAGCAGCCAACGAGTTTCGTTCGTTGCGACGCAGTGTCGGCGCCGCGGGTGCCAAGCGAAACGTTTTGTTTGTTGTTGTTACTGACGAAAAAGGTGACGACGACAACTTGCTTGAATCATCGATCAGCGCCTGTCGCAAATGGGGCATTCCTGTTTACGTGATCGGTGTGCCGGCGCCGTTTGGACGTCAACACACGTTGGTCAAATACGTTGACCCAGATCCAAAATACGACCAATCGCCTCAGTGGGCACAGGTCGACCAAGGCCCCGAAACCTACTTGCCCGAACGGGTCCAAGTCGGCTTCACCGGCAACTTCGAAGAAGAGCCCGTCATCGACAGCGGCTTTGGCCCCTACGCGTTGACCCGGTTGTGTTACGAAACAGGCGGCATCTACTTCACCGTCCACCCCAACCGCAACGTCAACCGCGAGGTTCGGCGCGGCGAAGTGGACGAGTTCGCATCGGACTTGAAGTACTTCTTTGATCCCGTTGCCATGGCCCGCTATCGACCGGACTACCTCTCACAGGCAGACTACGTTGCGAAGGTCAAATCCAGTCCGCTGAGACAATCGCTTGTGATGGCCGCCAACATGAGCCCGACGACTGGACTGAGCCGTCCCGATACACGTTTCGTCAAACGCAGCGATGCGCAGTTGGCTGGCGATTTAGCCAAGGCCCAACAAGCGGCCGCGGTACTCGAAAACCCGCTGCTGCGGATGGCGCAAACGCTTGAGCCCGGTATGAAGGTAAGAAAACAAGAAGACAGTCCGCGATGGAAAGCAGGATTCGACTTGGCAATGGGACGCGTGCTGGCGCAAAAAGTTCGCACCGAAACGTACAACGCGATGCTTGCCCGCGGAAAACTGGGAATGGCGTTCAAGGATGCGAAAAACAACACTTGGGTTTTGCAGCCGAGCGACGAAATCTCCGTCGGCAGTAAATGGAAAAGCGAGGCCGATACCGCACGAGAACTGTTGAACGATGTGGTCAACGAACACCCAGGTACTCCTTGGGCGTTATTGGCAAACGAAGAACTTGAGGTGCCGATCGGTTGGGTGTGGAAAGAAGAGTTCACGGACCTAACGCCACGCAATCAAAATGCCGGTGGTGGTAACAATAACAACAACCCACCGCCCAAAGACGACAAAGCCCGGATGCTCAAGAAGGCTCCCAAGCGAAAGCTGCCCAAGCTGTAGAGCCGCCGAAACCACCTGCAAGGTGTCGAACTGGTATAACGGTGAATCATTCCACTTCACCTCCGTTACCTTCATCGAAACGTCACTTGCGGCATGGACCATCTTGAATCTGAGGCGACTGCAGTTCGTCGCTACAACTCGCGACTTGGGTTGTTGCTCTTTGCGATCTATTCGGCGCTCTACGTCGGGTTTGTACTGACCAGCACTTTCTTTGCCGCAGCGATGGATACGATCGTTTTGGCTGGCCTGAATTTGGCGATCGTTTACGGATTCGGTCTGATCGTGGCGGCCCTGGTGATGGCGTTGATCTACGGCATGATGTGCCGCACCGAGCCAATCGAGCAACCGACCAAGCAGCCGACCGATTCACTGGCGCAGCCGACCAAACAGGGAGCCGCCAAGTGATTTACGAACCTTCGATGTTGGCAGTGTTAGTCTTCCTGGCGTTCGTCTTCGGAACGGTCGGACTGAGTTTCTTTTTAGGTCGGAAAACGAAATCGTCCGAAGGTTACTTCGCCGCGCACGGACAAATCCCCTGGGCGATCAACGGCGTCGCATTCGCAGGCGACTACCTTTCCGCCGCATCATTCCTCGGCATTTGCGGAATGATCGCGACCTACGGGTACGACGGATTCCTCTACTCGATTGGCTACCTAGCCGGTTGGATCGTGGCCCTGTTCGTGATCGCCGAACCGATGAAACGCCTCGGCCGATTTACGTTCGCCGATGCACTGGATGCAAAATTCAATTCACGCGGTATCAAGGCCGCTGCGGGAATCAGCACACTGGTCGTCAGCGTCTTTTATCTGATTCCGCAAATGGTCGGTGCTGGCGTTCTGATCCAACCGCTGCTGGGTTACCCGCACTGGGTTGGCGTTGTGATGGTTGGTGTCGTTGTGATCGTGATCGTGGTCACGGCCGGCATGGTGTCGACGACCTATGTGCAGTTCTTGAAAGGATCGCTGCTGGTCATTTTCAGTGCGGTTTTGGTCGTGATGCTACTGAACCAAGGGCTAAAAACCGACACCGAATCGTTCGAAACGATTGGTCCGCTATCCCAGGCTGAACTGTCGGGCACGACGATCGACGGTCGTGGCGTGATCCCGCGCAGCGATGGCTGGCAGGATCATCCTTATGTTCGATTATCAAGCGAGGACGAAGCCGGATTTGACATCTACCGCATCGAAGCGGTCGACGGCTCGGACGAAATGCTTTTGAAACAAGCACAAACGATCACGACCAAGGACGGCCAGAAAGTCATCGACGGTGCCCTGCTTGGCACCGAACCTCGCGAAAAACAACTTCGACCGGTCGGCCAGATCACCAAGCTTCCTGGCGACGAAAATGAAACCGGTCCGCTGGGCCCGGTAGAGTTCCTCAACACACTGCGCGACAGCGAGGTGGTGCTG
>JBAUHR010000498.1:0-5768 GCA_049680385.1 Rubripirellula sp.
TATGCAGATCAAGCAAGATCATCACAGGCGCAAATTCAAACGCAAACTTGTAACCCGTCATGCCTTCGTGAGCACGAACCACGTCGTATCCTCTGGTTTGCAACTTCAGCTTCAAGCCCAGCAAGAAGTCTGCGTCGTCATCGATGCAAAGGAGCCAAGGGCGATCGACCGGGTAGTCGGGACGCTGGTGTTTGCCGTGGACGACGACCTGATCTTTGCCATCAGTCAATACAGCGGAAATTTCGGCAGCATTGTTGCTGGTCATCGATTCGGTTTTTGAAGGAGACGATTTTATCATGAGTACACTTTCGGGTCTGAAATTGGGATAAGTTGAAAAGGCGAGGTTGCTTAAGATGTGGCGGTCTGATGTGTTCGTCCAAGGTTGCCCAACACGGTTTTCAAATCGACCATCACCGTTGACGATTTGTGAACGTAGGCAGCGTTGATCGCTTCGCATCGATTGCGAGTCTCCGCATCGTTCAGGCCGGTGACGAAGATCTTTGGTATCTCGCGAACCTTTTCGTCTTCGCTCAAGAACGACAGCGCGGTCAGGCCGTTGCCCGTTGGCGTTTCGATATCTGCAATGATGGCGTCAAAGGGTTGTGTATTGATGGTCATCATCATGGACAGCCAATTACGAGTCAGTGTGACCTTGTGCCCCCACGCGGTCAGTTGCAACTCCAGCATGTCGCCAAAGTCGATGTCGTCTTCGATTGCTAGAATGTTCATTTGATTCATCTTCGATTTTTTTGTGTCAGTAATCGTTGGGTTGTGTTGGTTCGCATTGCCATTAATCAACAGACTGATTCGATAGCGGCCAGCAGGCTGGCGCTTGCGAATGGCTTGCACAGAAAGTAGCGGGCACCCGTGTCCAGTGAAGTATTTTGGTCGCCAGGGCTTGCCGACGCGATGATCACCGGTATCGATGCCGTTTCATCACGCGACTTTAAGTGCGCCAATGCCGTCAGCCCGTCCATCTTTGGCATTCGTACATCCATCACGATCACATCCGGTTTGAAGCGGGCGACCTGTTCAATCGCATGGCATCCGTCCACTGCCGAATCGACTTCGTAGCCGTTAACGGACAAACGCAGTTGCGTTCCGTGACGGATGGCTTCGTCATCATCAACGACCAAGACGCGTGTTTTTTCAGACATGGTTCAATTCGCTTTCTGGCTTGGTCATCTTGCTGGGCGCACCCACTTTGCTGGGCGCACCCACTTTGCCTGGAGCACTCGTGCCATGCGGAATCTGAAATCGCTTGCGAGCATCGGCAATGGAAGACGTTCCCTGCGAAGTGAGCTTGATTTCAGGAAGCGGGCCTTGCGGGCGATTGCGGTTGATCGTCTTAATTTCCGAATCAATTCGATCGATGAACGTTCCCGCTTGTTCGGCATCCGCCTTCAAGACGATGGTCCACTGATCATCATCGCAAAGCAGCAAATCATCCGAACGCAACAGATAGTTCAGTAGTTGGTGGACGTCATGCTTCGCTGCCGTAGACAAACCTGAGTCAACTGGTTTGACAGAGAAAATCGTGACGGCCCTGGATGAATTCACTGCGGCAAGCCGGTTTAGGTAACGCTTGCCAATTTCGCATGGTTCGTTGAACGGAACGGTGAAAGAAAACGTGCTGCCAACTCCCACGGAACTTTGCAGTGTAATCTTTCCCAGATTCAGTCCGACCAATTCTTTGGCGATGCTAAGCCCCAGCCCGAACCCGTCGATGGATTGATGCAACGGCGGTTCGACGCGGTTGAACCTTGCGAAAATGCGAGATTGTTGTTCCTGCTCGATGCCTGGCCCATTGTCAACGACCGAAAACTTGACTTCACGTTTGATGTCGCAAGGCACTGTCTTGACCACGACTTCGTCACCGCTGGCGGAAAACTTGATGGCGTTGACAATCAGATTGATTAGCGTTCGCGAAACCTTCTCGGCATCGCCGTACATTTCGATTTTGGATTGACTGGGCTCGTATCGCAGAGTGACGCCGCGAATCGCTGCGCGTTGTTGCAAACCCGCCAACAGGCGTGTCACGATTTCGTCTGGGTAGCAGGCGTCACGTTTAGCTGCCAATAATCCTGATTCGTGACGACTGATGTCCAACATGTCGTCAACCATGTTGTTCAGATCGTCCACACGGTCTTCGATCACTCGTAGCATGCGGCACTGTTCGTCATTGACCGGGCCGACGACACCATCGGCAATCAAGTTGGCGTATTGTTTGACAACGCAAAGTGGCGTGCGGAATTCGTGCGAGACATTGTTGACGAAGTCTTGCGAGGAATCGTAGAGTCGCTTTAGTCGCGCGTTGTTCTTTTTCAGTTGTACCGACTGTTTTTCAAGGACAGATTTTTGGTGCTGTACTGCATCGACCAGACGATCGATTTTGCCGCGTTCAAAGTTTCGCTGAATACTCTGTTGGATCGATCGATGGATCGTGGTCGGCGTCAGGTCCGCTTTACTGAGGAAAGCTTCTGCACCCTTGGACACCGCATCGACATAGAGTTGCTCGTCATCTTGGCCCGAAAGAGCAATGATGGCGGCGTTGTAGCGAGGCGTGCTACGACATGCGGCGCTGAGTTTCTCCACGGTCTCCATCTTGATGGAACCAGGCAGGCCCAAGTCCGTCATGATGACTTGCAATGGGGATTGCCGATGGATTTCTAGCCCTTCGGCAAGCGTCGTCACCCAAATAAGTTCGTAGTTGCCAACAGAACGATCCAGCGCGCGTTGCATTAGTTCTGCATCGCCCGCATCATCTTCCACTAGCAGCACGCGAAGTGGCGTACTTTCCATGACCTGCCCCAATCAATGCGAGATTCAAGCTTCTCGCGTAGCTGTCGATAACTGTTGCCCGTCGTCTTTTGCCCATCGACGCTTAACTGTAGGTCGTAGTTAAAGCGGCGGGACAAAGATCACTATGTATTAGGGGGCCAATAACGATTCAGTAATCATTTGCCAGTTGTAGTGGTTGTGCGGGCGATTCATCGACGTTGATTGCCATTAGTGGTTTGTCAGCGTTGAATTTTAGGGTAGCGGAACTCGTCAAGAGTTTCGGTCTGCTCCGTGAATCTTCGAAAGTCTTGACGACTTCCGCTACGGACTTAACCCTGATTCTTAGCTTTGACAAACCACTACTGCTGATCCGCCAAAAACTCGAACAGAAACCGACAGCCTCCTGCCGGTGATTCTTCGACCCAGATTCGACCATCGAGTCGGTCGACGATACGTTTGCAAACCGCCAGTCCGATTCCAGTTCCTGGGTATTCGTTCTGACGGTGAAGCCGCTTGAAGATGCCGAAGATTTGCGCTCGGAACTCAGGCTGAATTCCGATTCCATTGTCATCGACCCAGAACCGCCAATGGTCAGCGATCGATTCGGCACCAATTTCAACGCGCGGTTTCGTGTCGCTCTGGTACTTGATCGCGTTGCCAATTAGGTTTTGAAAAAGCTGAACCATTTGACGTTGATCGGCCTGCACAACTGGCAAATCACCGATCAAAACTTCTGCATCACACTGGGCGATCGCTTCTGACAAATTGTCAATTGCTTGCTCAACAGCGGCCCGCATGTCGACATCGGTCGTTCGCAGTGTTTCGTTGTCGACGCGGCTGTAAGCCAAAAGATCTTGAATCAACGCACGCATTCTTTGCGCACCATCGACAATGAACCCCATGTACTTCAGGCCATCGTCACTAAGTTGGTCGCTACAGTCTTCCTGCAACATCTCGCAAAACGAAGTCACTTTGCGGAGCGGTTCTTGCAGGTCGTGTGATGCCACGTATGCGAACTGTGCCAGCTCTTCGTTGCTTCGCGCAAGCTGCGCGTTGCTCTTTTGGATCTCTTGTATCGCTTGTTTTCGTTCCGAGATGTCCGCTGCAACCCCTAGGAACCCAGTAATTTGACCCTCCACGTCTCGCAACGCCGTGACCGTCAACAGTACCGGAAAGGAGCTTCCATCTTTGCGAATGTAAGTCCATTCGCGTTGCTCCGCTTGAGCCATTTTTGCTTTCGCGACAAACACTTCAAAGCCAGGCTCGATTGTGCGTCCCAGTTCTTCGCTCAGTTCGCCTGCCCGCGCGATCACCTCGTCCAGGTCGTGGAACATCGCCGGCGTCACTCGCTTCTCGACGACTTCCTTGCTGTACCCAAGCATCTGTTCTGCTGTCGAATTGAATTGAAGGATCAATCCTGCCGGATCCGTCGCGATCATCGAAACGCCTGCCGAATCATGTATCGCAGCTTGCAATTGCCTGGAACGCTCTAGTTCCTGGTTTGCTTTGGTTTGCCGTGTGATGTCCGTATTGGCGCCCAATAAACGAATCGCCTGCCCATCAGAATCACGAAACACGACGCCATTCGCATTTAAATGACGTATCGCTCCATTGGGATGAATCACTCGAAACTCGCTGGCAAACGAATTGCCTTCGGCCAATGACGCGGCAACCGTTTCTTCAGCAGCTTTCAGATCATCTGGGTGAACACAACTGCCCCATGATTGATACGAAGGCTGAAACTCGTCTTTGTCTTGCCCGAAGATGTCAAACATCGCGTCATTCCATTTCAAATCGCCACTGACCGGGTTGAAGTCAAAGACGCCGATCTGATTGACGCGTGCTGCGAGCCCAAAGCTTGCCAAATCCGACGTTAATTCGTCGGCCAGATGAAGCGAGCGGCGAGCGCTACGCGAGATCACCAAAAACAGCAACACCAACATCGTGTCCAACAGCAGTCCGCCAACCAGAATCGAAGCGGTCTGGGTGGTGTCGATACTGGAGCGAAACGATTTAGAACTCCAAAGATCGAATTGCCACGTCCGACCATAAACCTCCAAGCTGACTTTTTTCTTTAACAACGGCTCGGGATCAAAATCGGCTTCGCTTGTCACCAGTTCGTCAAAAAGAACATCGGCTTCGTCGCTGATCCGCACGCCCACATGACGCAGGTCTTTATCGAGCGTTCCCGCTAACAGTTCTCGACACACAAACGGCGCATAAACCAATCCATCATATTCGCCTTGGTCGATTTCACCTGGGCCGCCCGCGCGAAACGGTGCGTAGAATAGGAATCCCGGCGTTTGCAATTCATCTTGCACCAGTACGATCGGCGCGGTGACTTGTGCTGTGCCGCTATCGAGTGATTTTCGCGCGGCAACAATTCGATTCGCTTCATGTGCCATGTCCAAGCCAACTGCTTTCTCGTTTCCCTGGACGGGCGAGATATGCAGGATCGGCCAGTACTGGTCAGCGTCACGCGGTGGATGATAGGCAAAATCAGGCCGATCGATTCGCTCTTGTTCCAGCACCTTGGCGGCTTGGTCACGATCAAGTGCCGCGATCACACCGATTCCACTGATCCCAGGGTACTTTTGCTCGATCTTCAGGGTTTCGGCGTAGCGCGTCCACAGTTTGTTGTCGACATTGCCATCAACGGTAGAGAGAAACGCGACGCCTGCCCAAAGCGCTTCCTCGTATTTTTCCATGCGTTCGACGATTAGAGCGACCGTCTGTTCGGCTTCCCTTTCAAACTGCAACGCAACCCGCGCGTTTTGTTGCCTGCGAGCGATGTTCCAGGCGAAGAAAGTCAGCCCCAGCGAAAACACAATGACCAGCCAATGAAACCAGCGCAACATCCCGGCTCTCTCGAGCCTCTTGCGTATTTCGCTCTTTGGTAGAGCACTGGTGTTTTTCATGATTGCCGGTCGTCAACATTCAAGTTCGTAATCCGGACAAAGACCAGCCAGTAGCACGTGCACCGCTAG
>JBAUHR010000499.1:0-1630 GCA_049680385.1 Rubripirellula sp.
TATCCGCTTCGGCTGCTATCTCGGTCAGCGTTAGCGGCGGGACGGGCAGGTCGCGCAGCTCGTTCGCAGTCACCATCGTCACTTCTCCCGCTTTTTCATTTTGCGAATTTGTTCTTTAATCGTTTCAAACTGAGCCGGCGTCAGCCCCGTGGCCAACCGCATCAATTCCGGCATGTCTTTGGGATGCTGCTTCACGCGGGCTTCCAAGTCGTCGGGCACGCGGTCGGCCAACCCGATCCACTCGTCCGAATCCTCCTCCAGGATTTCTGCCATCCGTTTGACCCGATCGGCCGTCGGCGGCGCGAAGTGCCCCTGTTCGACCTGCGACAGGTACGTCGGCGAGACGCCCACCATCTCGGAGAACTTTCGCAACGAGATTTTCTTGGCCATCCGAGTTTCCCGAAGCCGCACGCCGAACGGAATTTCCGAAGTGGCCTTTTTCATCGTCTCGCTCCAACCGTTCGTCGACCGACCGCCGATCGCTTATTGTCTTGCTCGAGCCAGCCACCAAACTTCGAATCCATCACCATCAAAAACTCCTTGAACTCTTGCCACACGCCCATTTTCCCGCCAATTCCAGCTGCCGATCGGCCGCCACGGACAGCGAAAACATGAACGTGTACTAAACACTGATGCAATCGTAGCCGTGTCCCACAGACCGGAACAGCCCCCACAACCAGAATCTTTGCTAGCAAACCGCCAGCCCGCATCATTGAACTGATCCGGAGTGACACGTTTGGTCACAACGCAGTGACAAAATCAGGGAAAAGTTGCGCGGACGCCATGTGACACGACCTGATCAATGCCTCAATCGACAATTACGCGTGAGCCAACGTGCAGCACTTGCGTCCGAGCAAGCGCACTTCGTTGCCGACTCTTGACCGGGGTCTGATTGTCAGATAATCTATTTTGATCAGCATTCAGAGCCCGTGCCTAGGATCAAGTATGCAAACCATTCGTCGCCCCAAAGTGCGTGAGCAAGTCTCCGAGCAAATCAAGCAGTACATCGTCAGTGAAAAGCTGATGCCGGGCGATCGGCTGCCAACCGAGACCCAACTCGCAGAGACGTTCGGCATCAGTCGACTAAGCGTGCGTGAGGCAACGAAAACGCTGGAGTTCCTCGGGATCATCGAATCGAAGACCGGTGTTGGTTTGACCGTTGGACGACTCGATTTGGGACGACTGACGAAGCATCTCGGATTCCATGCAGGGCTGCTCGATGCCGATCCGCAGCAGTTGATCGACAGCCGCGTGATTATTGAGACAGGTGTGTTGCCGCACGTGGTGAGGCGGATCGAAGAAGACCCGTTGGTTGTCAAAACATTTCAAGAAATCGTTGATCAGTTCCGCACCGCACGGAGCGTAAAAGCTGCGATCGCGATCGATATCCAGTTCCACCGAGCGTTGATCGAAGCCAGTGGCTTGCAGCCAATCGTGGCTTTTAACGAGTTGCTCGTTGTGTTTTTCCGCCGCTTTTTTGACGCGATTAAGAAGGTTGACCTGAAGGTCGGTTTGGAACATCACCAACGTCTGGTTGATCTTTTGGCGGCAGGGAAGCTTGACGATGCGGTCGCGGAACTTCGCGAACACATCGAAGACAACAAGAATCGGCTGTAGGAACAGTGAGTAA
>JBAUHR010000500.1:0-10416 GCA_049680385.1 Rubripirellula sp.
GGAGCAACGTATGGCGCAGAAGACGAATGCCCAATCCTAGACGAACTGAAGATCATTTTTGAATCGGGGCGTAATTCCGCAATTTTGATCGACGATGCGAGGCTTTTTCTCTCGCCACCACCACTCCCGCACCAACGAACAAACTGGGCGACCTTACAGGAACTCATCGGTGCAATTCCACCAGACTGGGACTGCAACTGCGTCAATGATGTGTTCGTTATTGTGCCGGCAAGCGAGTCTCAGTCGTACCGAGACTTCCAACAAAACGCCAATACAAACCAATGGAAAGAATCGACGAAACCGCGCAGCCTGATTAGCCGTGCATTCGCTGCTGCGAGTCGTGTTTTTTGACGAAGCCGACCTATTGCATTCGCAAGAACGACAATCGCCGCCCGGCCGGCACTGGCACCGGGTCTGGCTCTTCGGTCAATTGCGATTGCCGACACCTACGATGAGCACCGAATCTAAAACGGCAAGCGGGACAACGCCAATTTTCGATCGCTTTCCAATGCTAGGTAAGGCGCTGAAGAATAGCGGCTGGATATTCGGATGTGGCGTACTTTCGAATATCACAGCATTTGTCGCGAGTGTCATGGCAGCCAGGTACTTGGATGTCTCGGAGATTGGCGCGATTGGCTACGCGGCATCGATTGTTGCGATGCTGCGAATTTTCGTCAGCCTTGGAATCGACGAGGTCGCCTGCCGCGAAATTTCACAGGAACCTGACTCTTCGCCACAGGTCATCAAATCGTCATTCATCATTCGAATGACCGCCGCGGCAATTACGATTCCGGCAATCGTTGCCTTTGCACTCCTCCTGACACCGCAAGCGATTCAAGGACGTGCTTACATCCTGGTCGTTATGTCGCTCGGTCTCTTGGCAGTACCGTTCTCTTCAGCCAGCATTCACTACGCGAGCCACCTTCGATCTGTAGTTCCCCAGCGAATCAACGCAATTCTTGCCATCCTGTTCATGGTGATGGTCGCTGTTGGCGTACAACAGCAATTCACCACCTTGTACTTTGTGTGGCTTATCGTAGCGCAGCAGGCACTTGGCGGCCTGATCGTCTATTGGGTCTACAAGTCCAACGAAACGACCGACGCAGAATGGCCACTTGTCCGAAAAACGTCCAAGTCGCTGATCCGGGATTCTTGGCCCCAAACTCTTTCGGGGTTTGGGATCCTGATTCAAGCGTATAGCGATCAAATCATGCTTGGTGAAATGCAGGGACTCAATTCGGTTGCCCAGTACGGTGTTGCCCTAAAGATGACCACCGTTATGGCGTTCGCACCCCTGGCGATTCTAGCGAGCTTATTGCCAAGCCTATCCCGTCGCTTTAAATCAGACCGAAACAAGTTCTGGGTTGGATTTCACCAGGCGAATCGGCTCGCTTCGATCCTTTGCCTTGTAATCGTTACCACTGTCTATTTCGTCGGCGCAAAGCTAGTACTGCTAACCTTTGGCGATCAATACTCAGGTGCCGCGACACTGCTGTCCATCATGTCGATAAGAATCTTGCTAACTTGCCTTGGGATTCTCCGTGGCTCATTCCTCGTCAATGCCAACATCCTTCAGTACTCGATGCTGACGGTCTTGATTGGCACAGTTCTCAACATTCTTCTAAACCTGAAGCTAATACCGACCCACGGTGAATTTGGCGCTGTCTACGCGTCGTTGATCTCGTTCTTTGTAACGACTGTCGTTGTTGATTTGCTGTTTTCCGAAACTCGACAGGCGATGCTGGTTGCGATCCGCGGATGGGCGTTCCCGTTTCTTAACTATGAAAACCAAGCATTTCGAATCTAGGGGACATTCTTATCAAACTCAATGAAGCACTAAAGAGTCTTAAATGGAGCACAAAGTCGGTGTATCAGGCGATCAGTCGCAATCGGCTTCGCGATTGGTCGAAATATTGGTCCGATAAGCGAAAGTACATTGCGATGGGCGGCAGTGAAGACATTGTTCACTTTCCGATCATCACAGACTGGACCGACGAAACTCAGATTGACCCCATTTACTATCACCAGGATTCCTGGGCTTTCGAACGAATCCTTGCGGCTAAACCATCCCGACACGTCGACATTGGCTCCCATCACAAGCTAGTGGCACTCCTTTCAAAAGTTGTGCCGACGGTGATGGTCGACATTCGACCGCTGTCAGTATCGCTTGACAGTCTCGAGTTCGTTGAAGGTTCCATTCTTGAGCTTCCCTTCGCCGACAAAAGTCAGGAATCTGTCTCCAGCATTTGCGTTGTCGAACACATTGGACTCGGCCGATACGGCGACCCGATTGATCCCTCCGGATCAGTAAAGGCAGCCAACGAATTGGCTCGAGTATTGGCACCGAATGGCCGTTTGTTCATCTCGGTGCCCGTCGGAAAGCAGGATTTCCTTTACTTCAACGCTCACCGTGTCTTTTCCGAATCTTCCGTGCTGGCGCTCTTTCCAGAATTGGAACTGGTTCAATCTCGATACATCTACGGCAATGATTTCGTTCAAGGCTATCGTGATGAAGTTGGGACCGGTTGCTACGAATTCAAGCGACCTGCGAAGCCAAATCGATCACAGGATGCTGGTTAAGCAAACGCTCAGATGAGATGGCTCAAGAAACGTCTGGGACGACTGATGATTCGATTGCGATCGATACCTCGCAAGGTGTGCCGCCTGCTTTTTGTCGGGGCACTGCAATCCGTCGAACGAAGTGCGTTAGCAAACGGACGGCGAGTTCTGTTGATTGCCGATAATTATGGCAGGCTTGCCAATCGAGTCACGCGTATCTGCAATCTGACTTCAATTGCAAGCCAAATGGATGCCGTCTTGATCGATGCGGGTTTCGTAGAGCATCGAACGTCGTTCGCTGCGTTCGACGACTGCGCGATTTACGTCTACCCACCGGAACTGCGTTCCAAAGTTGATTGGCGAGTGCGACTGGCCTGCTTCATCATTCGCAATTGCTATTTCCGCGATCAGGACCGTCCCAAACGCATTCTGGATTGCTCAAATATTCTTATAAGTATCGACCGCTGGAACCAACGACTGGCCTTCAACGATCAGGACATTGAATTGGCATTCGAATCACCCGAGTGTCGAATGCTTATTTTGATGGGACTGTACTTTGATGCTGACTGCAAGAGCCAGTCCATCAAAGACGATTGCCGTCAACTATTGGCGCCGCAAAGCAGGCTGGCAAGAACCGTTGACGCTACGTTTTCGCAAATGCAAGGCGCAGGCACTAGTTTCGCCGAGTTCGAACTGGTCGGGGTTCACATTCGGCAAGGAGACTACCGACAGTGGCTGGATGGGCGATTCTATTTTTCGCCATCACAGTACGCCAATGCCATGCGTCAGGTCCAGCAAGACCGAAGCCACAAGGCTGTGAAATTCTTGATTTGCTCAGACGAGACACTTGCACCAGATATCTTTGAGGATCTGGACGTCTATTTTTCAGGTGGTACGCCCGCGGAAGACCTGTTCTGTCTTAGTCGGTGCGACCTGATCATTTCAACCTTCTCTAGCTTTGCATACTTCGCGTCGTTCTATGGCGACCGACCGATACTTGATCTTTCCAGCATCTCACGCGATCAAAACCAAAGCATGTTGGCGACGCCATTAAGACCGAAAGCTTGGCCGAGGCTTGGGCTTCCGGAAGCGTTTAACGATGACGAGGCAGTTCGAAGCAATGCAGTCTGAAAACAAGCCATACACTTACACGCATTCAAAGAATGTGCATTCCTACTCTTCAGCAGAGTCGGCTTACCAAAACATCATTAAGAGAATTGGAATCGAACCAGCGTCTGTGCTTGATGTTGGCACAGGGACGGCCGAGTGGGCAAAAGCGGCTAAGCTTGCAGGTGCGAATCGCGTATGGGGCATCGACGGTATTGAGACATCGGATGCGATTGAAACCCTCGGAAAAGATCACTTTGAAGTGATTGATTTGCGTCAGCCATTCGATCTACAGCAAACGTTTGAACTGTGCATTTGCTTAGAGGTTGCTGAACACCTGCCCGAAAATGCAGCCGATGTGCTCATCCAAAGCTTGGCAAGACACGCCGACACAATCGTCTTTTCGGCCGCTATCCCCTACCAACCAGGCGATCACCATATCAACTGCCAACCGCCTAGTTACTGGCAAACAAAGTTCAATGCGGTGGGATTTGCTTGCTTCGATTGTTTGCGAGACCACCTAGTCCCCGAACAGGAAATCCACTGGTGGTACCGTCAGAACGTTTTCTTGTGTCGACGTGACCCCGACTTGGCGGGGACAGAAGCAAGAATCGTTCACCGGGTCACGCCAGAGTGTCTTGACGAAGTTGTGCGACTGTACCGCGACCACCGATCGACGCAGCAATTGGTGAAGAGCCTTGCCGCTTCGATTCTACGAAAACTGAAGCGGATCTTTTTCTTTGCTCGCTGATGGAATTTCGGTCGTCGTTTGCTGCTTCAATAGCGAATCCGTACTTGCGGAAACGCTACAGCACTTGAAGTTGCAGACGGTACCGGATGGTCTTCAATGGGAAGTGGTGCTTGTCGACAATGCGTCGACCGACAAAACGACAAACATCGCCAGAGAATTTTCGTCGAGATTCGGCAGCGTCGATCGACTTCGTATCGTTGAAGAACCGAATCCGGGATTAAGCAATGCGCGCAAGGCGGGTGTCTTCGCAGCGAAGTACCAATGCTTGATATTTTGCGATGACGATAATCACTTGTGCCCCACGTACGTCGATTCGGCCTACACGTTTCTTAAACAGAACATTCACGTAAATGCCGTCGGTGGAACGGGCACCGCTGTCACCGAGATCGATCTACCTGACTGGTTTGCAAGCTTTCAGTCCGCTTACGCCTGCGGTCCTCAGGCTGCACAGCCGGGCCCTATCGGCAACGGGTATTTGTATGGTGCGGGACTGGCGGTAAAAACCGCACACCTTCGCGACGTGTACGAATCGGGTTTTGAACATCAACTTTCCGATCGATCTGGCCAGCAACTCAGTTCAGGCGGCGATGGCGAGATCCAGGAATGGCTATCCATCCGATCGCCAGGCCAACGTTACTTCCTGCCTTCCTTGACCTTTGACCATCGAATTCCCCAAGAACGACTTTCGATCCAGTATGTCGAGCAGCTTTACGTTGGTTTCGGTCGAATGCTGCCGATTCTTCAGATCTACCGACGAGTCAGGGAAGGGTATCGCAACCCGGTCTTTTTATGGATCCGAGCGTGGTCGAGCGCGTTGATTCTCTATGCCCTTCACAGTTTCACTTCGAAATCACCGGACCATCGGCGACTTGTTAGCCGACGTCACCAAGAGACCATTCGTTGGCTCGCCAGCAATCGCAAAACATTCTTCGAATCGGCTCGTCACATCCTCGTCATGCACGACCAAACGGAGCAATGGAATTCAGTCGACACAAGCACTCATGCTCGTTCCGGAAAAACAACCAACCGATAACCAGTTTGAACTCTGAGCCTTCGAACTGGCGATAACCGCACCAACGATCTAATGCAAAAACTCCACCGCATACTCTTGTCCAACTCTCTTACGAAACCCGCAGTACGGTGGGCTGGCAAGAAGATCAAAAAGATTGCTGGTGCTGCAGATGCATCATCCGACATTACCCATGTTCTTCAGCTATGCAAGCCAGTCGCGGTCTTGGATGTCGGCAGCCATCTAGGCGAGACGATTGTCCGATTTCGCGAGTTCACACGGTTGCCGATCCATGGATTCGAGCCATCCCCGGACACCTACAGGCGGCTCTCAGATCGCTTTACTGGTGATTCGAGCATCACGGTTCATTGCACCGCCTTGTCAAACGAGAATGGAACAGCATCTTTCAACCTAAACGCCAATGAACAAACCAATTCGTTGCTTGCCAACGACGTTGGCAATGAAAACTTGCTGTCGGACTACACACGAAATATCCAGACAACCGAGGTTCAAACGAAACGACTTGATGATTGGCTTGACGAGCATTTGCCAGAGGGCGACATCTTCATCAAGAGCGATGTCCAGGGCGCCGAAGGCATGTTGATTGAAGGTGGCGAAAGAGCATTTGCAAGTCGAGTGATAGGGTTTTATGGCGAAGCTCAACTAGGCCCCATGTACAAAGGGCAAAGCACACTCTGGGACTTGAACGAGACCTTAACGACGAAGTTCCAGTTTGCCTTGTCCAACATCTACCCGGTCTATCGTGACCCCAAAGGCAGAGCGTTGCAGACGGATGCGTTATGGATCCACGAGCGGTTCCTCGGATCGTGATCCACGCACTGATCTTTGAATCGGCCATTTCAGGCCATCGTGCGTACTACGTTCGATTGCTTTGCGAGGAACTGCTGCGACTTGGGATCGAGGTAACGGTTGCTATTCCCGATGTCGGGGCACCGATGCCAGAATTCGAAATCCATCTAGGTGGAATAGGCGACAGCGTCCAGTGGATCTTCTATCCGACACGCGACGGAATTCACCGAGAGGCAGATTCGTTCATCAATGTCTTGAACTGCAAAAACTGGGATCATGTTTACTGTACCTGTGGCGATGTCCTAGCCCGCCAACTCGGACAGCCCTTCGCAAGGATCCGCCGTGACCCGCAACGTGTCATCGAAGGACTATTGATGCGGATCAACGCGGCATACCCTGAAACAAGTTTGGCCGGGCGGACGAAAGACTTACTCGCAGAGCGTCTGATCGCAAGATGTCCGTTCGATCGATTCCATTTCCTAGACCCGCTTTCGTTGCGTCGGTTCTGCGGTAAGTCCGGACATCAGCAAGACTCATTACTGATGCCCGAAGCGATTGAACCGCTCGCGGTCGCGGGACGTGCCGACGCATGCCGGGTCCTCGGCGTCCCCACAGATTATCGATACATCACTTGTCCTGGTACCGTTCAAGATCGCAAGGGAATTCGAGAACTAGTCGCGGCGTTCCGCATGGCCAACCTTCCCGATACGCGACTTCTGCTAATCGGCAAACAAACAACATCAATGTCACAGTATTTCGATGATTTTTGTGGCGACCTCCTACAATCCGAAAAATTGGTTTTGTCGAACCGCTACGTTTGTTCAGCCGAGTTTGATTGTCTTTTTGCGATCGCGGACCTTGTATGTGTTCCCTATCCCAAACACCTTGGTTCGGCGAGCATCCTGATTCGAGCTTCCCATGCGGGATGCAACATCGTTGCGTCGGATTGGGGCTGGATTGGCTGGGCGAGTAACCGGTTCGACCTCGCTCGCACATGCGACGTAAACGACGTCGAAATGTTTTCTGATTCGCTAACATCAAGCTTGCGTTCGGGTAGCGATTCGATGACGACAAGTCCCATTCGCGAAAGCTTCAATCAATTCCATACACGAGACAACTACGTAGCGCACTGGACCGCATTTCTGGGCCAGCGACATGGCCTCAGCACGTTACCGACGATCGAGTTCCCTGCGTCTGACGCGAATCCCTGAGCATCGAACACCGATTCGATGCGACGACGGACTTCAACCGACCGAATATGAACTGAGATAGCGAAGCACTCTTTTGTTACAACTGATCACCTACATCACGATCGCCATCGCTATCTTCCTGGCCTACAAATCCAAGGACAGAATGGGCTATGCGCTAGGATTGATGTGGTCCATGTATGCGTGGGAACAGTTGGTCCAGCAAGGAAACGCGTTCCTGCTGCAGCGTGGCTCGTTGATCAACATCGGACTGACACTGCTCGCGATACTTGCGATTCTTTTCGCGTACCCGCGTGGAGAACTTCGGCATTTCCGGTTTCAGCCACCTCACCTATACGTGATTGGATTGCTATCTCTTGCGGTAGCATCTTCACTATGGACCATCAGCCCCAAAGACACCGAAGAGCAGTTAAGGTTGATGGCCCCTTACCTGTTTGCATTCGTGCTTGTCTGTCCCTTTCTGGCTCAGAATCCCCGGGCCATCAACGATGCGATCAATGTCACGATCTATTTCGGCGGACTTGTTCTGCTCGGGCTTCTGTTTAGCAAGATTGGATCGAGAGGGGTCATTCTGACGCGAGTGAGTGGAGTAAACGTTGAGGGCAATCCTCTTGCCACTGCATCTTACGCAGGTATCGTCGCGATTTGCACAGGTTTTTCAGTCTACAACGATCGCAAAAACAAAATCCTGCTGCTACTAAAATTGGCGATCGTCGCGTTGGCTCTGTGGACGGTGGTTCGGAGTGGTTCACGTGGCCAAATGGTCGCTCTTGTGGTTTCGACGCTCCTAATGCTGCCACTGACAGCAAAACTTGCAGTTCGTCGTTCAACCATCATGCCTTTGTTGACGATCGCGATTTTTTGTGGTGCTGCGATCTGGGCGATCGACCATTACGACCTTTCCGCGCGTTGGCGTTGGGTCAGCATCAACGGTGCGCGGGAAGGGCGATTTCAAATGGTCCTTCGACTGCTCGAAGTCTGGGCGTCCGGCGGGCCATTCACTTGGATTGGTGGACTTGGGTCAAGCAGTTCGTTTCGAATCGTGGGTTTCTACCCTCACTGCGTACCGCCCGAAGTCTTAGCGGAACTGGGACTCGTTGGTTTTGCTTTGCTCGTGATGTTTGTCGTCGGCGTTACAAACCGCGGACTGGCATTCTTGAAATCAACATCGATCGATCCGTCAACGCGACTGTTGATTGGAACGCTCTTTACAATGTTCTTCTTTGATGGACTGCTGTCACTTAAACAGGGCAGTTTCTTGGGTTCACCATTCTTCCTTTGCCACGGAATATCGATCGCGTTGGCATGCAGTACTGCGCATCTCTATAAGTACGATGACGCCGCAAAACGCCGCAAACAGAAGGTTGGTGCAAGGCGTGCAACGCTAGCGACCGCAGCGACGAACGGAGATGCCGCACGATGATCAAATCGCTGTTGCGTAATGCGCGTCGCGAATTCACATTCCGCGCCGGCGGATTTCGCCCGTCAATCGAACGGATTGGCGAAGCAAAGTATTTGGGTTCCGTTTACGGCGGTTGGCCCGTGATACCATCGCTTATCGATTCGAACTCGATTGTCTATTCATTTGGGGTTGGGCAAGACATTTCATTTGACCTAGCACTGATCGAATTGTTTGATTGCAAGGTCCAAGCTTTCGACCCAACACCGATCTGCAAGAACTGGATTTCACAACAAACGCTGCCTCCCAATTTCCGGTTTCACCCAGTTGGGGTAGCCGGGCAAGACGGCACCATCGCAATGTATTTGCCTTTGATCGAAGGCAGTGTTTCGTGTTCAGAGCAACAAACCTCGGCGGTACAACACAGCGTGCAGGTTCCCGTGCAAAGAATCGAAACGATCATGCGGCTACGCAACGATGACCACATCGACATTCTAAAGATGGACATCGAGGGCAGTGAAACCGGAGTAATCGACGACCTTGCTGAGACAGCAGTAAGACCGACGCAATTGTTGGTTGAGTTTCATCATCGAATCAACCGATCGGGTATCGCAACCACGAAACGATCCGTTGATCTTCTGCGGTCAATGGGCTATCAGCTCTTCCACGTCAGCGAACTGGGCGACGAATTCTCCTTTGTCTATCGGAGTCGTCTGCGATGAGCGATCCGTTTTTTGATGGAACCTTGCTGATACGACAGCGAAGTCTGCCGTCGTACCGAGTCCCCCTGTTTGAACGAATTGGAAGAATGTGTCGACGCTTGGTCGTCGTCACGTCAAGACTTCCGACCGAAGACTCGATGATTGAAACCGATCAACTTGTCAACGGTGATTGGATACGCTTAAAAGGAAAATCGTTCGGCAAAGGCGTTACCTTAGTTTATTGGCAGTCGGGATTAAAAAAGACGCTCGAGCACGTATCACCCGATTCGATCATTACCGAAGCAAATCCCCGATTCATAGATACCGGACTTTTAACGCGTTGGAGCCGCAACCACGAATGCCCGATTCTAGGTTGGGGTTTGGGTACCACTAACTTTTTCGGGCATGGCTTCACTAACATTCGCAATTGGCGTCGGTCCAGGACACTAAGGCAGTTCGACGCTTTGATTGCGTATGGGGCTGTTGCGAAACAGCAATACTGTGATGGATTTGGAATATCCCCTGACCGCGTATTCGTGGCGCACAACGCGACGTCCGACACGCCCTCATTGAAAGCAGATGAATTAAGAAAACGATGCGAGTCGATGCCGGCGAATCCGTTGACCGTATTAACGATTGGACGTTTAATCGCGAACAAGAACTTAAAGCTGTTGATTGATGCGGCGAGCCAATTGAAAGATCGTGGATTGTCCGTTCAAGTCGTGATGGCCGGCGACGGTTCACACCGCGAAGCACTTCAGGCTCATGCAAAGCGGCTAAATGTTCCAGTTCACTTCCCAGGCCATCTCGAAGGCAGTCAGCTTGAAACGGTTGCCAGTCAAGCACATCTGTTTGTCCTGCCAGGTCTTGGC
>JBAUHR010000501.1:0-2631 GCA_049680385.1 Rubripirellula sp.
ATACCGGCATCCAGCAACGCTTGACCCTTTGGCTACACAGACACTTTGGCTACAATTCCATACTGGTCCGCACGCACCCGCCTCTGAAGAAAGAGAATGCCTTGAAAGCCTCCTACCTCGACTTCCATCGTGTCCGGTTAATCGTCCTGCTGATTGGCCTCGGACTTGTGTCCGACTTAGGTGTTCCAACCGCAGTTGTTGGAGCAGATGAAACGACGCAAACGTCGATCGACCTGCTTGAGTCGCGGTTGGCGTTGGCGGAAGACAATCGTGGGCAGCTCGAACAGGCACTCAAGCAAGTCGTCCCAGAGCAGTTGGGGGCCATGCGATTCTTGATCGAAAATATGCCCAAGGAAGACCTGCAAAATTTAACCGCGGCCTTCCTGGTCGAACATGTTCAGTTGGCATTCACATCTCGGGCCGAAGCGAAGTGGGGTAGCGACATTCCGGAAGAAGTGTTTCTCAATGAAGTGCTGCCCTATTCGAACGTCAACGAGAAACGCGATAACGTGCGTCGTGAACTGCGCGAAAAGTTCTGGCCGATCGTAAAGGACCTCGATTCGATTTCGCTCGCCGCAGCTCGGCTCAATCAAGAGGTCTTCAAGCAACTCAATGTGAAATACTCGACCCAACGCCGCCGTGCCGACCAAGGGCCCCGCGAAACCATCGAAACGGGGTTGGCATCGTGTACTGGCCTGACAGTCCTCTACATCGACGCTTGTCGAGCTTGTGGCATTCCAACGCGTTTTGCCGGTACGCCGCTCTGGAGCGACGGAAGTGGCAACCACTCGTGGGCAGAGGTCTGGGACAGTGGCTGGCACTTTACCGGAGCCGCGGAACCGACCGGTGATGAACTGGACCAAGGCTGGTTCGTGGATCGGGCTTCCAAGGCTCAGGCGAATTCGAAGCATGCGATCTACGCGGTTAGTTTCAAACGAACCGAGCAGAAGTTTCCGCTCGTTTGGCTTCGAGGCGAGCATGAGATCTCAGCGATCGATGTGACCAGTCGCTATGCTCGCCCTCAAAAAGCAATTGCAGGACTCATCGATGTGCGCTTTCGTGCGTTGAATGCCGATCAACGCGACCGTTGCCAAGCGAATCTGTTAGTACGCGACGAAGAGGGGAAAATCGTGTTTCGCGGACTAACCAAAGACGAACGGTTTGATGCGAACGATCACTTGTCCGCCAAGCTAAGTCCTGGCAACTACACCGCCGAGCTTCGTACTCCCGAAGGCATCGTGACGACCAAGTTCGTCGCGGCGTCCGAAGAGAATTTGATTTCGGTCGTGGTCGAAGATCCGCAGCCCATGGCCGCCGCACTTCGAGAGCTGCAGGACTATTGCAAGACGCTTCAAGCAACCACGCCGGAAGAACTCGCCTCGGTGAGCGAGCAAGCGTTCGCAACCGTCGCTTTGTCTCGATCCGAAGCAGAGCAAGCCGCCGACATGTTGTCGAACCGCTATCAAGAACTGATGGAACAAGCCCGCCGCAAAGAGCATGACGAAAAGCGGATTGTCATCGGCGAGCGGGAAATGAAGTATGCAACCACGACCTTTGGTGATGAACCCGCCAGCGGTCGTAGTTTGGTCATTTCGATGCACGGTGGCGGTGGTGCTCCCAAACGCGTTAACGATCAGCAGTGGGAAAACCAAAAACGACTTTATGAGTTGAAAGAAGGTATCTACGTTGCACCGCGAGCCCCTACAGACACATGGAACTTATGGCACGAAAGTCACATCGATGTGTTTTTCACGCGGATCATTGCGAACATGATCGCCTTTGAGAACGTAGATCCCAATCGCGTTTATATCACTGGCTACTCCGCCGGCGGCGATGGCGTCTATCAACTCGCTCCACGCATGGCCGATCAACTCGCTGCCGCCGCCATGATGGCCGGACATCCCAACGAAACGCAACCACTGGGACTTCGCAATTTGCCGTTCACCTTGCATGTCGGTGGTAATGACGCCGCCTACGACCGAAACAAGATCGCGCAGCAATGGAAAGAGTCATTGGCGAAACTGCACGAGGAGGATCCGCAGGGATACACGCACTGGGCAAAGGTCCATGAGGGCAAAGGCCACTGGATGGACCGCGACGACCGCGAGGGCGTTCAGTGGATGAGTCAGTATGAACGCAGTCTTACACCGGAGAAAGTGGTTTGGTTGCAGGACGACACAACCCACGATCGCTTCTATTGGTTGGCGGTAAAACCCAACACTGCTAAAGCGCGGGCCAAGGTTATCGCGACTCGCGACGGCAATCACATTGCCATCGAACACTGTGATCCATCTGAACTGACTCTACTCCTACGCGACGACATGTTCGATTTCACTGAACCGTTGCGGGTGACCGTGAAAGAGCAGGAAGTCTTCAACGGTCCGGTGAAGCGTACGATCGCCGACATCGCGCGAACACTCGTCGATCGCGGCGATCCGCAAGCCGTCTTCACTGCATCTGTGGCTATTGAAATACCAACCGCCGCAGATGGGACCGAGTAGCAACACCTCTCGCTAAACACCCAGTACGCAACCGTTCGCTCCGACGCTGTGCCAATGAACTCTGCGGGTCAAACGGGCCCGGGACAGGTCGCGCCGTATGCAAGCTTTCAGTTGCGGAGCAACGACAGGC
>JBAUHR010000502.1:0-5025 GCA_049680385.1 Rubripirellula sp.
ACACTGGGCGTTTGAGACGAGCAGAGTCTGCCAAAGAGGTCACGATCATGGTCACTTTTAAAAAGGGAATCACCAAGCTCCCACGCGTTTTCATTTGTCCCGATCTGACGGCCACTCCGTACTATGCCTACGTGACGCACCAGCCCAAGACCGATTGGCAAACTCCGCAAGGCATGGGTATTCCTGTCTACGATCCGTCGTATGGACGCGTCCCACCCCAGATCCACCAATAGAACTCAGGTCAACCAATAGAAAGAACGTCTCGATGAAACTCGCCATGATTTTGGTGCTGGCCACATTGACCGGCATCACCTGCGGTGCCGACAAAGCGATTGCTCAAAAAGGCAAAACGGAAGTCGAATGGAACGGAAAGTCGTTTCGTGATGTGATCTACAAGCAAGTCGGTTCGCGCCGGTTGCTGATGGACATCTATCAACCGAAAACGTCCAAGTTCGACAAGGCCCCCGTCATCTACTATGTACATGGCGGAGGCTGGGCGGCAGGTAGCAAGGCTGGATTTGGCAGCCGGTTGATGCTGCCCGTTTTTGAGCAACTGGCTGAAAACGGGTTCGTATGTGTCGCCGTCCAGTACCGTCTGTGTAAAAAAGGCAGCGGTGTCTTGATGCGAGACTGTGTGACCGATGCGATGGATGGGCTGCGGTATCTGAAAAAGAACGCTGCGCAGTACTCCATCGATCCGAACCGGATCGTTGTCTTCGGCGATTCGGCAGGCGGGCAACTTGCACAGATGTTGACCGTGGCCGAACCGGATGGATTTACGGGCGACCAAAGTCTCGCCGAGATCAAAGTTCAGCCGCTCGCTGGCATCTCGTGGTATGGCCCATCTGACTTTACGGACGTCAGCCTTTTCAAAACGGAACTGTCGGACAAAAATCCTGATCGATTTGGGGAACGGATTTCAGGCAACCAAGGCGGTTACCAAGAGAACGCGAAGGCCTACGAGGAAATGAGTCCGTATTACTGGATCAAGCAAGACAGCCCGCCGCTGTTGATGCTGCAAGGTGATACGGACGCCACCATTCCGCTGCCGCATGCGCCACACTTAAAGAAAAAAGCCGATTCGATCGGTGCCGATGTCGAAATGATTATCGTAAAAAATTCGGGGCATAATTGGCGGAGGGCCGGCGGAGATCCAGAACCAGAGTTGGCAGAGATTCAGCGCATTACAGCCGAGTACGCGTTGCGGCAAATCACACAACTGAAAACACGAGACTGACATCATGAGATTCTTCAAGAACGAGCGACGCGGCTACCTGTTGGTGCTATTCACGGTATGGGTTGGTATCGCCGCAGCAGCGGATACCGCCAATGCAGCCGATTTCTATGTGTCGCCCCAAGGCTCCGATGCATGGACTGGTACCTTGCCGGGACCGAACGCAAGTGGCGCCGATGGACCGTTCGCAACTTTGCAGCGAGCGCGCGATGCGGTACGAGAACTGAAGTCGCCAGCGAAGAATGTGCTGGTTCACGTTCGCGGTGGAACGTACCGGCTAGACGAGACTGTTGTGTTTGGTCTGGAAGATTCGCTACAGGGCGAATTGACCGTCACCTACGCGGCGTATCCTGGTGAGACACCAATCTTCAGTTCGGGCAAAGAGATCGCGGGTTGGACGAAAGTCACGGCGGCGCTGCCGGGACTGCCCGATGCTGCCAAAGGGAACGTTTGGGCGGCCGACGTCTCGGATCGTTTCTTCACGCTTTACGACGCCGAAGGAATGCTGCCGCGTGCCCGATCCGATGGGTTTATCCCGCTTGGTGGTGGCAGTCGAAACGAGCTGCACTTTCCCGCCGGTCGGCTGAAGAATTGGCCAAACGTGGAGGACGTTGAAATCATTGTGCGGCCTCACCACGCCTGGATCTCAAATGTTTTGCCGTTGGTGTCGGTCGATGAAAAAAAGCAAATGGCTAAGACTTCGATCGATGCGACGTATGCGATGAACAAGCTGCATTTTCTGCCAACGGTTGAATCGTGCTGGGTCGAAAACGCGTTGGAAGAACTCGACGAGCCGGGTGAATGGGTTCTCAATACAAAGGAAGGCAAGGTCTACCTGTGGCCTCGAAACAAGTCGACGGTCGTATCACCTCAACTGACCGAACTGATTCGCATCGAGGGCCAGATCGATAAAGAAGGTCCGAAAGACAAGCCGGCGCGGAATCTGTGTTTTCGTGGCCTGACGTTCATGCATGGCGAGCGGTATCAGTTGACGGCCGACGATGCCGGGTTGCAGCACGATTGGGACATGCACGACAAGGCTAACGCATTGGTTCGACTACGCGGGGCCGAGAACTGTGTGATCCAGCAATGTCACTTTGCCCACAGCGGCAGCGGTGCAATCCGCGTCGACCTGCATGGCCAAAACAACAAGATTTCTGGAAACCATATCGAGCACATGGGCGGTGCAGGCATTTTGCTGTGCGGCTACGGTCCGGGCACCAAGGATGTCAACGGCAACAATCTGGTCGTCAACAACCACATCCATGACATGGGCATGATCTACCTGCATTCGGCGGGCATCCTGGTTTGGCAGAGTGGCCACAATCGCGTAGCGAACAATTTGGTCCACGACATGCCGTACTGCGGAATGATCGTCTCGGGCTTCATGAGCCACTTCTTCGCCAAGAATGGTCGTGAGCTTTGCCGAACGATTCGCAAGCACGAAGTCGGCAAGTTGTCCAAGAATCCGACGCCGGAAGACGTCAAACCGTTTCTGCACTCGCGTGAAAACCAGATCGAATACAACGAGATACACAACGTGATGGAAAAGATGGGCGACGGTAACGGAATCTACATCCGAGGTGCTGGTGCCGGGAACGTGATCCGTCGCAACTACATCCACCACTTGGTCACGCCAATGCTGATGCAAGCGGCAATTCGGACTGACGGAGGCCAGCGAGATACGCTGATCGCCGAGAACTTGATCTACAAGTGCATGGCGCAAGGGATCATTTTGAAGTTGAACAATCGCGCGGAGAATAATTTCGTCGTCGACGTGCTCGCGCCGCCACGCGGTTACTACATGTCGCTACGCGAAGGTCCGCTATCGGGCGCCGCGATCAAGCGAAACATTTTCTATTCAGTCAACAAAGAATCGGTATTCATTGACGAGTTGGCGCCGGGAAATAAGCGAAAGACCGAGGATAGCCGAGGACGCGAACTGGCAAGGTCAGCCGACGCCGATACCGACTACAACATCTACTTTTGTGCAACGGATCTCAGCCTAAGCAAAGAAATGCTCAAGAAACAGCAAGCCGACGGCGTCGACACCAACAGCCAATCCGTCGACCCGATGTTCGTCGACCCCGAAAACGGAGACTTCCGTTTCAAGCCAAATTCACCGGCCCTAAAGATGGGAATCCTCCCAATCGATCTCTCAATAATCGGCCTCATCGACGACGAAGGCAACTGATTCGTCGTTCGCTGGAAACTAAAACGCGATTTGGGACCGGTTCCTTGCAAGCACTCTTTGCGGGTCTACAAGGTATGCGGACGGTAAAGCTGCGAGAGTGTTTCGAGCATTTACGATGCAGCCTTGCTGGTTCAGCACCCAGCTGTCGTTCAACCACCGATCGCTCATGGTCAGGCGAGAGACATCGACAGGTCGGAATCAGAGCTGTGGTACTTCCACGTGATCTGATTGTTTAGTTGTTTAACCGTTAGCCGAAGGCGTACGTGCCCGGAAATACGTACGGCTATCGGTCCGACGATGGACGTGCCATCCCGTTAACAGATCGTCGACTTGTTATTGTCGCCAACCGCCTGCGGCGGGTGATTGGAAAGAGGCACGACGGGGGCGAGCACGACGATGGGGTGTTGAGTTTCAACAGAATGCGTTTGCCTGTGGCTAACGGCTTCATGTTCGTGTCGAGGACCTGTTGACGACGTTTGCAACGGATGCTTGGTGGCTATTGCCCCGAAAAATTGACTCGGCGTTTGCGGCGACCGCGACCGATCATGGCGTATGCCCATTCGCTTTGCAGCAGTTCGTCGCTGTCGGCGAATTCGCGAATCAACCAACCGCGGCGGGCGGCGGGGGAACTTGCCGGCGGCGACTTGCGGCGACGAGCGATGCTGTCGTCGTCGGCCAATCGCAGGTCGGGCCGCGTCGATATGAATTGAACGTAGTAACCGTCGGGTGACAGTTCGTGATAGCGCAAGTCGATCTTCTTTCGCGCCGCCCATGGTTTGTCGTCACCAAGCTGTTCCATCAACCATCGCTTGGTCATCCAGTCGACGCGACCGAGTCCCATTTCGATGTCGTGAAAGTCTTTGCGAAACGCAGTGACCGAATCGAGCAGTTCGCGCCAGCGGTAAACGACCAACGGTGCTTCGCCTCGCATGTTCGCGGGCGTCGCTTCGACGAACGCTTCGGCGGCCTGCAGAAATTCGCGTTGGATTTCGATCGCGGACATTTCACCGCGACTTGTCGGGACACGCGAAACGAGATTCCAGTCGCTGGCAATCCGCTTGAGTGATTCGAGGGGGCGATAGAGTACCGGCAAGCCAGTCGTTTCACCCGCCTCTAGCATGTCAAGCACTAACGACACGGACCCAATTTTCACGTACTCGGCCAAGTCCGACATGTTCGAGTCGGACAATCCGATCTGCAGCCGTTGGCGCCGGTGGAACATCTGACGAGTCGAACCGAGCGACAGAAATGACTTGGCACAATACTGACCGAGCCAGTGACCGTAGACAAAGATCGGTCGCTCGCCGCGGAACCCGCCCATGTCGGCAACCGCGTCGATCGCCATCGCTTTTGCGCTCAAACAAAAACGGCTGTCGGGATCCAAGTTCCCAGTCCCACATATCGCGACTCGCGATACCAACATCGCTGACAAGTAGCGACGTTGCACGCGAAAGGCGACGTGCCGCGCGACGAATCGCAGGACCATCACGGTCGGCAGATGGACCAAACGCAGCGAGCCGACCAACAGCGTCGAAATCCAGGTTGGTACTAGTTCGAAAATATCATGCGGTTCACCGTCGTCTCGCGAGTATTCCTG
>JBAUHR010000503.1:0-3559 GCA_049680385.1 Rubripirellula sp.
TGCCAGTGTTGTCGTGATCAATCGACGTCGTACCAAGCTCACTGGTCTTGTTGAGTTGTCGCTGGTCTGTGCCGTAGTGGACTTCGAATTTTCCTGGGTCGGATGTTCGCGCCCAAACGCGAACCGAGTGATCTGTTGGCATCCCCAACATCGGCCCGTGTGTCAAACGAATGGGATCGCGCCCCGATCGAGAATCGTCGGTCGATTGGGCGCGGGCAGTTGTGTCGCAGGAAACGACGCAACACGACAGAATCAACGAGACGGCGAGACAACGAATCATACAAGTTAGCTCGGACGGTTTAGAGAGACTCGTGGGTGACTACTTTGGCTTGGGCTGCATTGACGCTGGCTACGGCAGCAGCGCTGCCGTTTCCGGCTTGCCGGAATTGATGGCGTGGTTCTTTGCGGTGTCATTGTCTTCGTCGACAACATTGGGGTCGGCACCGCGATCAAGCAGAATC
This sequence comes from Rubripirellula sp., assembly GCA_049680385.1. Taxonomy (GTDB): domain Bacteria; phylum Planctomycetota; class Planctomycetia; order Pirellulales; family Pirellulaceae; genus Rubripirellula. The sequence continues at coordinate 462 of JBAUHR010000503.1, forward strand.
TTTACGACTTCGACTTCGCCAACTGCCGCTGCCGTCATCAAAGCGGTGAAGCCTTCGGTCGTTTCAGTCGCATTCACATTGGCGCCGGCGTCGATCAGCATTGTGACCGCATCCGGAAACGGGCCAGACGCAGCATGCATCAGTGGCGTTTTACCTTCGAAGTCTCGCGCGTCGATTTCAGCGCCATGTTCCAGCAACACCTTGATGACATGAGCGTGTCCGTTGTAAGCCGCCATTAGCAAAGCGGTGTACTTCCGATCCGGGTCGGGTGCGTCCACTTTGGTCCCGGCCGCTAACGCTTTGCGAACGATGTCAATGTTTCCATCGTGCGCAGCAACTCGAAATGCCTCGTCGCTGTACTGGACCGTCGACGATTTGCCGACGGGTTCGGCTTCTTTCGATTCAGCGGACGAAGCATCAGGTTGGTCTGATGAAGTCGTGACATCGACGATGGCGGTATCGTCCCCGACGTCGTTTGACGCCTTTGAGTCAATGGTTCTGCCGCATCCGCAGACGTTGACGAGAATGATCAGAGACGCCGAAAAAGCGGTCACACAGCGGTGATTCAATAGGATTTGTTTCATGCCCGCCAGCTTAACGGATGGGCCTGGCACATATTAGTAGTGGCTAAGCTGGAAAGAAATTGACCAGCCAGAGAGCTTGCACGCCGAAACTAACACGTTGGGCGCGTGTTACCATAATAGTACTGCTTTTCCCACTGCCTCTAGGAGTTTGGTTGATGAGTCTCTTTCGTAATTTGTTTCTCGGCGGCGTCGCATTTGTGATTTGCCAGTCCTCTTCGATTTCGGTTGTTCACGCTGATGGCGCCATCGCCGTTGATGCAAAGAAGCGGGTCATCATTAAAGAGTCTCGCCCCGACTGGTCACGAAGTTGGGTCGTTGTTTCACGTCAAAGCTATTGGCCATTGTGTTACGAGTCGCTTGATCGGACTTAGGAAGCAGCGGAACTGATTGGGAAAGGAAAGCCGCAGGAATTGTCGAGTGCGCTCGAGAAGGTTTCCGCTTGGTTGTTGCTATCGGCCTCGGCCGCAAATTCGGATGGCGAAGAAGGGATCGTTGACGCGTCAGAGCTTGTTGACGAAGCGATCGCATCGATAGCCAACAAAGACAATAAGTTCTCTGACGAGCAACTAAAGAATCTTTTGACATTGGCATGCACCGCGACTGCGAAGTCGCATGTTTTACGGGCTACTAATTTTGATGATGACACCCGTGCAAGACGGTGGGCTAGAAACTCAGACGTGAAGCCGGCTGCAACGAAAGAAGAAGCTGAGATTCGAAAAGAGATTGCCAAAGAAGTGGTCGAAAAGGCTCGAGAGCAGTATCGTCATGACACCGAACAGTCTTACCGACACATCTTGGTGGCCCAGGCCTATCTGGCTGCGTCGGAAGAGATGGGCGGCATCAAAATTTCAGGTGATTTACTGAAGTCTTTTGAGCCTCTCAAGCCAGGTGTGAAGGCTTACGAGATGGCGAACTATTTTGAAGATGAAATCAATGTTCGGGCCACAAAATTGCTTGCTGAAATTGATGCTCAGCGAAAAGTTCTGGCCGGAAAAGTCCGGTCCGCTAACTAGTCCGATAGCCCGTTGAGGGAATTGTTTTTCCAGTTCGCCTTTTCCAGGTCGCCTTTTCCAATCTGTTTCGTCCAGTCCTTTCTGGGGCTGGGCGAACGTAGTTTTCGGGATCCGCCATCGGGCGTCGATTGATTCCGTTGGATCATCTTTCTTCGCGTAATTTCGCCGACCGCCAACCGTAGGGCCGGTTTCTTGATGCGCCGACGCCAGGTTTTTTAGAAATAGCTCGTCGTTTTTTTGCGACCTATTTATAATCGGGGAACGGATCCTTCGGCCATCGCGTCTGAAACGTGCTGCAGCCGACTTTTCAATGATCCACCGCGATCGCGCTGGTGTTAAACGGTAGCGGTCGTACCGAATTTGTTTGTCTTTCCGCTATTCCGATGCCGAAACAACACCGACGGATGACAGTCTCTCTTGCGTCATTGGCCAGAGATTTTGACTCCGATCGACTCCGTTTCCTTCGTCGCTCGCGTTCCCTGAGAATTCTGATGCGCTCTTCAAAAGCCAAGTCTACCCACCCCGCTCCCTCGCGAGGGGTACGTCGCTTGCTCGAGAAATTCGTCCTCGGCGGCTCCGAACAAGCTCAGCCGCGTCGAGGCCGATTGCTGCTTGAATCGCTTGAAAAGCGGCAACTGATGGCGGGCGACATGGAACTTTTGTTCACCGAGGGAATCGATTCGGCCACGCAGGCTCAGTTAACCGGGGCGGCTCAAACGACCGGAGGGCTGCAAACAACCACCCAAGCAGAAGGCGAGTCGGCACCGGATTTAGTTCAGTTCGCAAAAGATTTGGCGGACGCAGGCGTGGTTTTTTATGGGGCTCATTGGTGTCCGGCATGTACGGCACAAAAAGAGCTTTTCCAGGATGGCAAAGATGACCTTCCGTTCGTCGAAGTGACAAACCCGGATCGCACGCTCAATTCGGTCGGCGTTGCTGAAGGGATCAATGAGTTCCCGACCTGGGATTTTCCCAACGGTACGCGATTGGTCGGTACGCAGACGCTGGCGACTCTTAGCACCACGGCAAGCGTAGCGATTCCACAGAGTGATCAACCGACTTTTGAACCAATCGGCAATTTGACAGTGCTGACGGGCAGCCCACTGCATGTGCCTATCGACGCTTATGATCCTGGTGAAGGTCCGTTGACAGTGACCGTCTCGGTTGCCGATCCGACGTTGTTGCAAGCCACGGTCTTGACGGGCAATCGATCGATCCGGATCGATATGGATGGCTATGGCGATATGGTGTTTGAACTGTTCGAAGATCGCGCGCCGGTGGCGTCGGGGCGAGTTGCCGACTTGGCGGAATCTGGTTTTTATGACGGTATCCTTTTTCACCGAGTCGTGGATAACTTTGTTATTCAAGGGGGCGATCCAACTGGAACCGGTACGAGTGGTTCTAGCCTGGGTAACTTTGACGACGACTTCCACCCTGACTTACAACACAACCGCGAAGGCGTGCTGTCGTTTGCCAAAAGCAGCGATGACACCAACAATTC
>JBAUHR010000504.1:0-8718 GCA_049680385.1 Rubripirellula sp.
GAATCATGAGCGTGATGCAAACTTGCAAGCAACGATTAGCGGATCCTTTCGACTTCATCCGCCGTCAACTGACCACGACGAGGCCGCTAGCCCTGCCACTACCCATCACGGCACGGTAAACAAGTACTACTTGCTCTCAGCAGGGGCTAGATCTAACGCGACAGGCGCGGTCGGGGAAAATGGTTCAACGAGCGAAAGGGTGATATCAACGCCGTCGTCATGGAAACTGCCGTCCAAGCTAAACTCGATCTGGTTTGTCTCGATCGTAATAATCAAGTCTTCTAAACCATGAAGCGTGTGAGGCACGTCCAGAGAAATGAACTCTCCATGCCCGTCTTCGAAATCACCAGGAACGTAGGTCCAGGTAAACTGCCCCGTCATGTTCCCGCCTCGATTCGTATACACACTTTCCAACCCAAACGTCACCACGTCCGCATTCGCAACTTGCAAACTGGACGCAATCATTGAAATAGTGAGAAAAAGGAGGCTTGAGTTTCGCATCCTATGCTCCAGAATTTTGGACGATCGGCCAATCAGATTGGGAGGTTCATGGTAGGCGAGCGAACCAACGCAATCAAGATGCGCGATCGGCCGACCGCCAAATTGGGCAACCGGAAAGTCATTCTCGTCTCGATGAATCCCAGACTTCGACATTCAGTTCTTGAAACGCCGTGTTCTCGCCACCGCCCGTTGAAGTCACTGGTGAGACGGCCCAGACGATCCAGCGAAAGTTGCCGAGTGATTTGCCTGCTGCGGCGCGCAGCGATGTTGCGGTGTAGCCGGTCGTTGCCTTGCCGGTATCGATCGTGCCTAGCGGCGTGAGTTGGTTCAAATCCCAGCCAGGATCTTTGCCTGAGTTGCTGCCGTAGAGCGTTAGCTTTTGAGCGCCACGCACTCCGGCACGGTTATAGGACCATGTTGAAATCGCCGAGACCGATTTTTCGACGCCCAAATCCATCTTGTAGATCCCGTGATGAACTCCGTTCTTGAAGACCGGGCCGATTTTTGCGACGACACTTCCGTCGGTCAATGAAACCAGTGGATCGTTATTGGTTTTAGGATTGGTGGTGACGGTGTAGTTGGATCGTGCAGGAATCGCCAGCTTCCGAAAGTCGGCGAGGTTTTGTGCCGTTTCGATGACGACCGCGGCGTCCGGCATCACGAATGGTTTTACGGTTGGGTGCGTGTGTCTGGTTGCCGCGTCATGCCCTTCCAGGTCAACAGCCTTGGTTCCCTCCAACGCGTTGTCCGCATCGTGAACGATGACATTCGGATGATGCTGGTTTTCATCCGTCACGATCTCGAACGACCAGGCATGCTGGCTGTGCCCCAAGTCGGCCGGCGGAATGATGCGCAGACCTGCGGGCGTCATCTGCGAAACCACTTTGGCGGATGAACCGATCAGGCGAACGGATTCGATCTTCGTTGCGTTCCATCCAGCCGTGCCGGTGATGACAAACGGTTCGTGGGGCTTTCGAAGTTTGATTGCGTACAGTGTCTTTCCGTTGGTGGTGAACGCCAAGTGCTCGTCTTGTTGCTCGCTTTCTTTCCAATAGCGCGAACCATAAATGGCGTTACCGTTAACCGTCAGCCAATCTTTCATCGCCATCAGGCGTTCCATCTGAGGCTCTGGGATCGTGCCGTCTGCCTTTGGTCCGATATTGACCAGAAAGTTCCCGTTGCGGCTGATCACTTCGACCATCTCGTGGATCACACTTTCGATCGACTTGTATTTGTCACCTTCCAAGTAGCCGAAGGATGTACCAAACGTGGTGCAGCTTTCCCACTTTGGCCCGATCACTTTGAGTTTCAGATTGTCTTTTTCCAAGCAGCCTACTCCGGCGGGCCAGTTCCGATTGCCACCTTTGTTGTTGAGGTATACATCGGCACCGCGAGCGGCGCCATCGTTCATGAAGTCGGTAATCATCAACCGGCACTGATCATAGAAGTACTGGACCTCGGGTTTTGCCCGGCCAGCAAGGACTTGGTTTCCATCACGCGTCCAGATGGGAATGTCATCGATCCACAAGAAGTCCGGCTTGTACTTCGTCTGGATTTCTTTCCAGCGGGCCACATAGTCGTCCACAAAATCTTTGTCGATTCCAAACGGTCCGTATAACGAGGCTGCCTCGGGTACACGCCGGATCTCTTCGGCAATGTCATCCTGAGGATCCACGTCCACCATGTACATCTTCTTGGCAAAGAACGATGCGTGACGTTCCCGGTGATACGAAGGCGCGAACTTCAGTCCTTGCTTTGCCAATGCCTTTCCGAGATCGCCGACCAGATCCCGTTTCGGTCCTTTGTCCATCGCATTCCAGGGTGTCAGATCCGAGTCCCAGTTTGCCCAGCCGTCGTGATGCTCGGCCGTCATGACACAGTATTTGAAACCGACATCTGCAAACAGCTTGGCCCACGCATCGGGATCCCAGTTTTCGGCTTTGAATTTGGGAATGATGTCCTTGTAACCAAAGTCGGGCGGCGTCGCGCCCCAGCGATCTTGCAAGTAGGGATAGTAATGTTCTCGCCCAGAATAGATCTGTTTCGGAACGTGCTCGGCATATCCACGTCCCCCTTGGCGGTACCCGATCACACTGTACGGTCCCCAGTGGATGAAGATGCCGATCTTGCCGTCGTCGAACCACGCCGGAACCGGCATCTGCTTCAACGAATCCCAGCTTCCGTCGTACGGCTTCGACTTCGTCGCGACTTCGGAAGGAAGGTGCTGAACCTCGGTGAAATACGCTCCGCCAACCTTGTCGTTCTCGTCATACAAATAGGTCAGCAATTCGGTTTGACCGGCTGGCAAGTCCAGTTCGATCACGGCGGCTTGGTTTCCGTTTCGAACCTCTACCAATTTCTCTTGACCGGCGATCTTCACCTTGGCTCGAACAGCATTTAGCACCGCGTCGGCCGCCTTGGGTAGCTGTCGTAGGGTCAGCCGGTAACGTCCGGCAGTTTTGACGTCGACCATCCAAGGACCAGTTGTTTTGGGCAGCTTGGCAATTGAATTGAAGTTCCACGGCGGGTTGCCACTTGGCATGTACCAGTCCTGGGAACAAAGCACCGTTGGGTTGTCATCTGGATTTCCGATGTCGATGTAAACGGGTGACATTCGAGGAGAAACAGAATCCCAAAACGGCTGATAGAGGTTGCGCATCTGTGCCACGACGTTTGGGTGGTCCGACGCGATGTTGTTGCGCTCAGCCGGATCGGCACTGATGTCGTAGAGTTCGTCTTTGTTGATCAGTCGCCAGTCCTTTTGAAGGATGCACGTGTCGGCCCACGGCTGAGGAGCCTGGCGAAAGTGGGCGCCGCCCTGAAACTGGACGATCAGGTGATCGCGGTGAGGCGCCGCGTTGGTGCCGATTAGTTGTTTGGCAAACGAGCCCCCGTCGGGGTGATGGGTCGCTGGAACGTCGACGCCGCACAACTCTGCCAGAGTCGGCAGGACGTCAATGTGTGCTGCCAACGACTTGACGTCGCGTCCACCGGTCAACTTTGCGGCCGGCCAATGGATGAAGAATGGAACGCGATGGCCGCCATCGTATACCGACGACTTCTTGCCTCGCATGCCGGCGTTGAATCCTTCGATCGCTTCCGAGTCCAGGCCTTGAAACTTGCCGCCGGCCGCTGTGCCATTGTCGGTCATGAACACCAAGATGGTATTTTCGGCCAAATCGAGCTCGCCAAGTTTCCGCCGCAATTCGCCCATGTTGTGATCGATGTTTGCGATCATGCCATAGAAGTTCGCACGGTTCCCACCCTTCGCCTCGTCTTGATACGGAACCGCCCACTTCGGATCAACACGGTACGGCCCATGCGGTGCATTGGTTGCGAGATACAGCAAAAAAGGCTTGTTCTGGTTCTGTTCGATAAATCGGATTGATTCGCGAAACCAGACGTCGGTGCAGTAACCGTCGAACTTTTCAAATTTGCCATTTCGTTCATAGGTGTCATCGAAGTAATCGTTGCCCCAATGGTCAGACGCCTGTCCGACACCGCCGCATCGATGCCAGACGACATCATGAAAGCCGCGATCCTGCGGTCGATGCGGTGCGTTGTCGCCAAGATGCCATTTGCCGACCATCCCGGTGACGTAGCCAGCATCACCAAACACATTCGCGATGGTACGTTCGTCAGTGTGCATCAACGTGCGGCCGCTGCTGGTTCGATACGCACCGGTACGGCCCGGGTATCGGCCCGTCATCAACGCGGCTCGAGTCGGCGTGCAAAACGGACTGACATGAAAGTCCGTCAACCGAACCGATTCAGCGTAGAGTTTGTCGAGATTCGGCGTTTGCAAGACAGGATTGCCGTGACAACTCAAGTCACCGTAGCCCTGATCGTCCGTCATGACGACGATCACGTTTGGCTGATCGGCAATCAACTGGCTCGCCATCGTTGTGCCGAACACGCCCAAAACGAACGCGAGTAAAAGAAACATTAGTCGGGACATGGTTTACTTCCACACTCATGGTTTCCGGATTTAATTACCGCATTCTTGATTGGCAATCTTCGCTTCATCGTTGCACAAATCGATAGTTTAGCTAGTCGGGGAAGTCGTTGCTTACCCCGTCCTGCTAAACGCGCTCGTCATGCTGGTACTGGCCATCGCGATCAACTATCCGTTTCGATGGCGGCTGTATCCTGCTTCTTTATCCAGCAACGCGACGAAATCAAATCCAAGAACTTGCCGGCTTCGACAGCGGTCCACAAACACATCTTGGCCGCCATCCGGTGGCTCGACTCATTCGTTGACTCTAACGAAGAAGACCTTCTCTATCTCGCACACGAATTTCAATCGGTTCGGTCGCCCAGCCACACGATATCGTTAGACCAAGCACATAAAGTGTGACGAGTCTCATGAATCGGACACGCGTCTTATTCACAGAAACGAAATTGCGCTTCATCATGGCTCGACTTTTTGAGTTCAGATTTTTTAGGTGCTTGATGGAAGCTTCGATAAGAAACATTAGGGTCAATGATAGTTGATTTGGCCGCAGCCCGAATCGTACGTGGGCGCGTATTGCTCAAGCTGTGCTGCCGCGTTCATTGTTGAGCCGGATTTCTTACCGATCGACGAAGCGACCGATCAAGTTATCAAGCGATTATGTTAGAGGCGTCGTTTCTTTGTCATTCTCGGAGTCCATGATGTTCAATCGTCGTCAATTCATAGGCACGATCCCAGTCAGTGCAGTTGCCATTTCAACGATCGGGATCAATCGATCGGCGCAAGCTCAACAACCGCAAAGCGACACGCCGCAAGGATCCTCGCTGATCGCCAGTCCTCCGGTAGTTCAGAATCCTCGCGAGCATGGCTTCGGCGTCAGCATTGCAGTTCGTGCTCTTTCGACCGCTTGGGTCGAATACGGTTTTGCCGAAGATGATCTGCCGTTCACCGCCGTTGCCAGCCACCATGGCTTGGTCAGCGCCGATGATCGCGTGCTGCATGTGCGCGTCGAACATCCCGACCTGCTGCCGACTGATCAGCCGATCTACTATCGAGTCGTGGCACAGTCACTTCGCTATGCGAACGCGTATTCGTTGCAGCGTGGTGAGTCGCAAGCGACCGCTATCTATGCGTTGCGGTTACCTAGTCCCACCGCAAATCAAATTCGTCTGGTCAGCATCAACGACACGCACGAGAACCTGGCGACGATTGAAGCACTGCACGGCGAAATTGAAAAGTTGAACCCGGATTTGCTGATCTGGAACGGAGACAGTTGCAACGACTTTGACGCGGCGGATTCGCCCGAGCAAATTCTGCTCAACCCAGCACAAGACGCGAATCAATCCTGGGCCAGCACATGTCCGCTTGTCTTCAGCAATGGAAACCACGATGTCCGGGGGCAACGTGCGCGAGAGGTGATCAAGAGCATGGCAGGTTGTCCGGAATCGGCAGATTTGCCCTACAATCAAGCACTGCGTCTCGGTCCGCTGGCACTGATCACGCTGGACACGGGCGAGGACAAACCCGACGAGCATCCGGTGTTCGCCGGCACCGCCGCCTACGAACCGTATCGACAGCGGCAAGCAACTTGGTTGAAACGCGTGCTTGACCGACCGGAAATCAAGACTGCGGCGATGAAGATCGTCGCATGCCATATTCCATTGCGCGGACTCGACGGCCAGAGTGATGGAACAACCCTTGATGGGTACGCCAGTTACTGCGGGTTCGGTGCCAAACTTTGGCTACCAATCCTGAAGCAAGCCGGCGTCCAGGCGATTCTGTCGGGGCATATGCACAAGGACCGTTTGGACGCAGCAACCGATGGCATGCCTATCTTGCAATTTGTTGGCGGTGGACCAAAGCCTGAGCAGGCGACGCTGACAGTGATTGACGCAGCAAAGGACACAGGGCGGCAATCACTCGACATTCGCATCGTTGATCTTAAAGGCAAAGTACTGCATCAACACCATTGGTCGTGACCGGCGATTTCGCATCGAGATCAATGGCTGGTCATGTCGCCGACTACGCGTTTGCCAGCTCTTCCTTGGGTCCGAAGAACTCGTAGCGAACTCGAGTTTCATCGACTCCTAATTCTTGCAAACATGCGCGAATGTTTTGCATGAAAGGCTTGGGGCCGCAGAAGTAAAAATCCGCATCGGCGAAGGGCGTCCACTGTCGCAGCAGGTCCGTGGTGACGAATCCAGACGCGTCGCACTTGCCGCTGTCGACGTCGTCATCAAGAGGCGCGTCGTACAGGACTCTTGTGTGCATGTTGGAACTGAGCGACGCCAAGTTCTTGATCTCGTCAGCGAACGCATGCACTCGGCTGTCCCGCGCGGCTTGCAAGAAATAGACGGGTGAATTCGGGTTGGCATGTACGATCGACTTGGCCATCGACAACAGAGGCGTGACGCCAATGCCGCCTGCCAACAGCACCACTGGTCGGCCATCCGATTTGTCAGCTTCGATCGTAAACTCACCGCACGGTGGACCGACTTCGACGCGATGCCCTTCCTCGACCGTGTCGTGAAGGTGCCCGGAAATCAAACCGTGCGGAACGCCGGGGGTTAGCGATTCTTCTCGCTTGACGCTGATGCGAAGATGATCAACGCCTGGTTTATCGGACAGGCTGTAGTTGCGAGGCGACGTCGGTGTGGTCGGGTGATCGATGTGAACGGTGATGTATTGCCCCGGCTTGAACGGTGGTAACGGAGCTTCGTCTTCGGGCTTCAGGTAGAACGAAGTGACGACGTCGCTTTCAGAAACCTTCTTGGATACTACGAACGTGCGAGTCCCGTTCCATCCCCCCGGTGCAGTCTGTTGTTCTTCGTAGATCGCACCCTCGCGGCCGATGAAGATGTCCGCTAAGAATCCGTAAGCTTCGGCGACTGCTTCGATAATCTCGTCGGTGGCGCCGTCGCCCATCACGTCTTTGATCGCAGCGAGCAAGTGTTTGCCGACGATCGGGTAGTGTTCGGCTTTGATGCCCAACGAACAGTGCTTTTGAGCAATCAGTTCAACCGCGGGCATCAACACGGCTGGATTGTCGATGTGAGTGAAGTAGGCACAGATCGCCCCGGCGAGAGCCTTTTGTTGGCCACCGGAATGCTGGTGAGCTTGATTGAAAAACGCTTTGACTTCGGGGTTACCCTCGAACATCAGTTCATAAAAACGTCGTGTGATCGTTTCCGCGTTTGCGGCGACCAAGGGAGTGATCTCTTTGACGATCCGGATCGTTTTTTCGCTCAGCATATCGGTCGTTTCCTGGTTTACTGGGTGCCGAAGGCGCCAGACTTTGGGCAAAAGGGTAAGTCGGTGTCCCAAACTCAACCGAGTTCGGCGACAAAATACGATCTGCACCAAAAGGTAGGCTTTTGATTGTGTACGTCAAGGTGTATGTTTTGGGTGTAGGACAATTTCTGCTTCAAACGGCCCGAAACGGTCGTACCGGTCACTCGGTCACCGATTCTTAGTGAAGGTCGTATTTGTTCATTTTGTAATGCAAAGTCCGGACGCTAATGCAAAGCGATCTTGCCGTTATTGCGCGATGAAAGTCATTCGCCGCCAATGCCGATTCGATTTCCGACAAGCAATCACCACGCCACCGACACTCCCAACACACTCGATTGTCCTGCATGAACGAAGTCACCATCGGTGTTGCCTCGGCCATAAAGCGACTACTTCGATCGCGAAATTAATCGTGTGCGGACGGGCATTCCGCCGACTTGGTGGCGTTCAATTCGATGTAGCTTTTCCACTGATCCGGTACGTCGTCTTCGTAGAAAATTGCTTCGGTCGGGCATTCAGGCACGCAGGCTCCGCAGTCGATGCATTCATACGGGTCGATGTAGACCATCGCATCGTCCTCGTGAAAACACTCAACTGGGCAAACCCGCAGGCACGCTTTGTCTTTGCACCCAATGCAGGGCTGAGTCACCACCATTGCCATGAGAATCGCCTCTAGTCTTTAGTTTGTTAGTCTGTGGTGGATCTTGTGAAAGATCCGTATGAACACGAAGGATCTTTGACAAGATCCACCTCGGAAGTGAGAAAGCGAGTTTGGAACCGGACACCCGATCAGACGAAAGTTCAATAATTTCCGAGTCGCTTTCCGATCGGCCGGATGGCTGGTTGCTGCGCAAGTGGAAAGCAGGTGACGAGCGAACCGCCGGAATTCTGTTTGATCGCTACGCCATCCGGTTAGTGGCCTTGGTCGCCAGCCGCTTGAACCGGAACTACCAAGGCTCGATTGATCCGAGCGATGT
>JBAUHR010000505.1:0-13445 GCA_049680385.1 Rubripirellula sp.
AGCAATGGCTTTTGGATTGCCCGTGATTGTTTCGCAAGCGGACGGAACCGAAACCGATTTAGTTCGGGCAACCAACGGATGGCAAGTACCGCCGAATGATGCATCTGAAATTGCCAATGCGATTGAATCGGCTGCTGCAGACCCCCCCGGAACCCTACAGAAAGCAATCGAATCTCTGCGAATCGTTACCGAAGAAATCAACATTTCTACGATGGCGGCTAAAATGATCAATGCCGTCAATCAAACAAGCCGCACCAAGCTCAACCGAGTGAACCGTTAGTGCTACGCGTCATCAACCTTGTCGACTCACGCCGCCAGATCAATTTCGGGATCTGGAATGCTGCGATCGCGACAGCACCGACGCTGAAGAGTTTAGCTGGAATCGAGTCTGAACTGTGGTTCCCCCGAGACCGCAACACGGTCATCCCGAACGCATTTCACGACCAAGTGGACGCGTTTGAAGAAGTAGCTTCGATGGCACAGTTCAAGAATCTGCTGAAACAACGAATGGCGGATGCCTTGCCTGTCGTCGTGGTTAGCCATGGTCTGTGGCGCGAACCAACTCGATGGGCGGCTCATGCAAAGCAACTAGGCCTTCCTTGGATCTTTACTCCACACGGAATGCTTGAACCGTGGAGCCTTAGCCAAAAATGGATCCGCAAAGCAATTTACTTTCATTGTTTTGAAAAAAGAATGATCCAGTCATGCGACGTCATAAGAGCGGTGAGCCGCCCCGAACAACATAATCTTGGGAACCTCTTGAAGCAGATAGACGTGGAGATGATTCCGAATGGAATCGATCGACCACCGGTTGTTCGTCGAAAGCCACACGAGACCGTGCGATTCGTTTTCCTGAGCCGATTGCACAAGAAGAAAGCGGTCGCGGAATTAGTCATGGCGTTTTGTCAGTCGCCTTTGAAAAACAACGCTAATTTTGAACTTGTCGTCGCAGGCCCCGATGAAGGCGAGCTAAGCCGAATTACTGAGTGCATTCGAACCACTCAGACGAACAATGTGGTGGTGCCCGGCGCGATCTTCGGTGACCAGAAGTTCGACCTCCTTGAGTCGTCTGACTTTTTCGTACTTCCCTCGCATAGCGAAGGTTTTCCTTCCTCAGTGGTCGAAGCCATGGGACGTGGTTGCATTCCGATCATTTCAGACGGATGTAATTTCCCCGAAGCAAAATCGCTTACGATCAGTGCATCACCGAACGTCGAGAGCATTAAAAATGCCTTGATGACGGCGGCGGGTTTGGAGCCAGGCCAAGTCTTAAAGTGGTCATCGGAGGCCGCCGGATTTATCAAGGCAAATTACACGGTCGACAAAATTGCTGGCCAACAATTGGAGTTGCTTTGCCGCCTAAACAATGTACCGCTCGTGAAGAAACCATGTAGTGCAGAGAGTCAACCGCATGTCGTCTGAGTCGACTGACCGTTGTGAGATCCAACGGCTTGACCGGTTTCACAGCAATCTTTCGGTTTGGAATCGACTGGAAAGATTGGCCTGGGGGATTGCGTGGATGTTGCTTTTTCGCCCATCCCCGAGAATCGCATTCCGATGGCGACGATTCCTGCTGCGATGTTTTGGCGCAAAAATCGGCGAGAACGTTCGAATCTATAACTCTGCATCAGTCTTTCTGCCTCGCAACTTGACCCTTGCGGCGCATTGCGTGATCGGGCCCCGAGTCGATGTCTACTGTGTTGCACCGATCGACTGTGGCGAACACGTGATGGTGTCGCAAAATGTCGAGCTATGTGCGGCGACACACGACTACCGGGAAGTGGACCTGCCATTGGTTGCCTCACCCATTTGCATTGAACCCGAGTCGTGGGTGTGCGCGTCAGCCTTCATTGGCCCAGGTGTCACGATTGGACGTGGCGCGGTGGTCGGTGCGAGATCAGTTGTGTTTAAAGATGTTGCCAGCGAGGACATTGTTGCGGGCAACCCGGCAAAGCGAATCCGCTCACGCACGGAACACAAGTCTGCTGGTCGACCGGGAACGTAGCGCAGTGACGGCCACTTCCAATCCAAAACATGCCGTGCCTGCCCCAACGGGGGCCGGCAATGACAGCGTAAATCGCGAGAAGTTCTCACTTGATTCTCGTAATCAAACACCGGCCCTGTTCTGGATTGTCATTCTGGTCGGCGTGCTGCCGTTCTTGATCAAGTATTGCGCAGCAATGTGGAATCAAGATCTGTACCAGTACTTCCCGTTTCTGTTGATTGCGGTATTCGGACTAGCCTATCTGCGTTTTGACCATCGCGTCTACTTACCAAGGGGACTAGGAGCAAACCTTATCATTTTGGCTGCGATTGGCTCCTTGGTACCTGCTGCGATACTGCAGTCGAGCTGGTTAGGGGCGGTGGGTTTTATCTTGTTGACCGCAGCGTTTCTTGGTTCTCAACGAGGACAAGATGGCCGATCACTGCTGTACCTTGCAGTACCGATGATCATGTTTCTGCGCGCCCCATTGCTGGCCACGTACACCGTGATGAATCGGCTGCAATTGATAACCACGGACTTGTCCAGCATTTTGCTAGATGTGATGGGCGTCTTACACAATCAATCGACAAACACAATTGAACTCGTTTCAAAGAACTTGTTTGTGGCCGAAGCCTGCAGCGGTGTGCAGTCATTGTTTACAATCTGTTTTCTATCGCTGGTCGTGCTGGTCTATCAACGCCGATCGTTGATGCTGATTCCGCTTTACCTTGTGATTGCGTTTTTGTTTGCGATAGCTGGAAACGTGATTCGAGTCACTTCCATTGCAATTGTCGAAGAATGGTTTCGCATCGATATCACAACGGGGCTGCGACATGAATTGATCGGCTATCTCTGTCTAGCGATCGCAGCTGGGATGCTTGTTTCGTGTGACCATTTGATCGGACTATTGCCGCACACCACACGGATGAAGCCAAACGCGACTACGACGAAGAGGGATAGTGCGGTATTGGCAAACGTCGATTCGGGGTTCTCGATCGGGCAAGGGTTTCGTGGGATGCGAATTGGTCAATTGGCACCTGCCGCTGCCGTCGTGCTGTGCGGGCTTGCGATGTCCGCTCAATATGCGACGAGCGAATCCGACGTTCGTCCCGTGGTGGCAACCAATGAAGTGCTCTACGAACCGTCCCCCAGTTTCCTTAGCGGGGTTGGTGCCCCGATTCGTGTTGTATCGCACGAGGTCAATCGAGATGCGCACGGCGATCGCAATGCAAGACACGGAATGAATTCGGACATCTGGACCTGCGGTATCAACTCGCAGCCCGGTCAATTTGTATTGAGCCAGCCGTACATGGGGTGGCATGAGTTGACGATCTGCTACAAGGTTCAAAACTGGAACATGACGGCTCGTAATTCCGTCACGGTTCCCGGCGAACAAGAACCTGTGGTCGTTGCCGACTTCGTGTCCGAAGACGGTCGGCATGGCTGTCTGGTTTTCTCGGGCGTCAATTCGAACGGCAAACTTCCGCGAACGCCTGGGCATTCGCCGTATGCTCGTATTTTGGCGCCCGTCTATCCATTGATCATGGATGACTTTGCCGAAACGTCGGGAAGTGCGCAAACGCTAATGCTTCAGTACTGGATGACGCAGTCGCAACCGATCAGCGAAGCCGACAAACAGAATGCCGTCGATGCAATGGTCAAAATTCGTCAGCATGCGTCGAAAGAGATCGAAAAAACGTTTATCGAGTCACTACGACAGTGACCCCGGAAACGAACTGGCTGCATTCCCTATGATGGAACAAAACACAGAAAACGCGAACAACGCTCTGCCTTGCGATGCGTCTGCAACGGAAGAGAAACGAGACCTAAGGTACGCGTTAGCGACCATGGCTTTTGCAGCATTGGTTGCCGGCGTGTTGCTTTACGGCGGATGGTGGCGTCAAGCGAGACTGCCGGCCAAATACGAGGCACTTCACGATACCGCAGCAGCGGAATACCAACAGCAACTTGCTATCCCGGCGGCGGACCGCGACCCAGATGTGTTTTTTACTTTAGGGTCGCGTGTCGACGTTTTATCAAGACGCCTGTATCGGTATTCGGTGGACCCGGGCCGCCAGTGGCAGCGTTCAGAGTTTCTGCGAGCCCATGCTCATCGACTTAGCCGACTCATTCAGTCTCCCGGCGACTGGTCTGATCCCGCACTTCTTGAAGATGCAGTGCAACGCACGGGCGGATACTTGCGTGATTCGCAAGAGATGGCCGAAAAGGTGCTGCGATCCAATTCCGCATACAGCACCGACGCCAACCTGCGCCGCATCGAAGACGCCTTGGCAAACGGTTCGTTAGACCAAACACTAATAAACGAATATCGCCAACTTCTCGGCGCCGTCATTGTGCAGTCCGATGATTTGCCAAGCCCCGCAGATTCGGGATCGAGTGATCAACACACCGTAAAACGGTCACCGCTGACGCGTCGGCGTGCAGCCCTGCTTTCGGGAATACTCCTTTTCGAATCGGCATGGAGTGACGCACTTAGCGATTCTCCGCTAATCGCTAACCGGCAATCGATCGAGCGGGCCATTCTAGAGCTCGCTGATTTGCGATCGTCGCTTCGGGACGTAGATGGCGACGGGAATCGGTCGCTCGAAACCATCACGTTGGCACTTCAATCTCAACTTGATTTCTCGCAACGTCACGACACGCAGCAACCCGATGCATCGACTCAAGATTTTTCCGATGCATTGGCATCACTTTACACCGAATCAATCATCAGTGACTCTCATCTCGATACATCAACTCACCTGGTGGATTGGTTGCCGGGATTGGCAGCGTGTTGCCTACAAGAGAATTGGCCGCGTGTAAATGAATTGATCCATCAAGCGGGGCGTCAAGATGCGCTTTCGTCGAATGAAGTTTCGTTCATTCGGCGCTGGACGGCCAAGTTCATTTGCCGCTTGCTCGTTTCAAAAAGACGTGCTTCCGCGGCGACATCTGAGGGAGCAACAATGTCGGACGGGCTAAGCCTCGCGATCGCGATGGATGCTGGTGCTGCCGAAACCTGTTCAATGCTCTACGCCATTGCAAGACTGCGTTCGAAAACGGAGAGAACCAAGGTGGATCCATCGATCGCGGCAAGGTTTGCTTTAGCTACCGATGCGGCGATGGCGATTCCCAGCCAACCGGCGAGCTTGGTTTCCGCGATGATTGCGGCGGCGATGGACGCCGAAACGAACAAAATGACCGAGATTGCCGAAACCGCAGAAATGCTACAATCCGACCTTCCGATCCGCGTCGCGTTCGTTGCACTTTGGCGATATAGCGTCACGGCCCTCCCGGTCGATGCTGCGAACTTAAGACCGGATGGGAATGAATCTGCGATCTGGACCCCGGTTCTCAGAGCATTGATTGATCCAGACGCGGCCGAATCGAGAGGGAAAGCCTACTGCCAAGTCGCTTTATCAGCTTGGCAGTTTCACAGTGACGAAATCGACGAGTCGCTCGAGAATCTAATCCAGGCTCGTGATACGTTAGGCCCCCTTCCCATCGTTGGCCGACTCGAACGGGCCCACGCGGAACGTAAAATGTCAAAGCCAAACCTTTAGCGGCCGAATAAACTCAATTCGCTTTGATCACGTAGTAACGGTTATAGAGGAGAGCGACTTTGAAATCGCGCCGACAACGAGTCCGGGCCGAAATTCCAGCTTGTTTTTGAAGGCGTCACGTTAGACTAGGGGCTGCTCCCTTATCCTGCCACACGAATTCCATCTAGCAGAATCATCCGGATGAAAGCTCAACAGCTTACCGAACCTCGGTTTTCTGATCCGAACCAAGGCCTAACTGCCTCGGCTCAAACCGAGAATCAAGCAGTCAATATTGCCGATGCAGTCTGGCGTTACCGCTGGGCAGTTGCCCTTCCGGTTGTCGTTGGCGCGGTTTGCGGATTGCTGATTTACCTACAATTGCCGGAAACCTATCGCAGCACAACTCGATTGATGATCGAGTCAGACAATAAGGCAGTGCTGGAATCGATGAGCGGCGAGGTGCTCGGCGGTGTACCTGGATTGGACATCGTCGAATCACAACTTTTCAGCGATCGTGTGCTTGCTGCAACGTTTACGAATCCACGTATGCGGCCATTCCAAAGCGAGTTTGAAAGCCATCAGGCGTTATTCAACGAGGTTGCTTTGAACTCGCTGGAACTAGAACCCGAGGTAGACGATCTTCGGACGGCTCAGTCGGTCGTGGCGCTTCTGCATTTCGAAAGTGACGTCGAAGAACTTTGCCAACCCGTGGTGCAGTCTTTCAGCGAATCTCTGCAAGACTATTACAATGAAAACTACAAGAGCAACCGTGGCGAGCTGATCAACCTGATCGCTAAGGGCATGGAGACACTTCATCCCAAGATGCTTGATCTTGAATCTCGCTATCGCGAGTTCCGACGCGAAGCGCCGTTGGCGTGGGATTCGCAAGGGATCGCTATCAATCCGCACCGTGAACGGCAACTGTTCTTGGTGGGGCGTCGCAGCGAAGTGGTTGAAAAGCTGAGAGAGAAGGCTGTCGAGGTTGCCGCCATCGAGTCGATCATTCGCGAATCAAAATCGGACCCGCTTTTGGGCCTGAACATCATCGGCGAATTGTTGGGCAAGAGTTTCACGATGCCCAATTCACAGGGCCGCCTCGAAGACCTGCAACAAGGTGACGCCGAACTGGCGAAGAACAACCTGGCACAAGAGCTGGTGCCGTTGATGATCGAACGCAACAAATTCGAATCGGAATACGGGCCCAGCCACCCTTCGGTCAAGGTGCTCGATTCGCAGCTTGAGACGATGCGTAGCGAGCTGCAACGATTAGTCGAAGAGAAAACCACTCGCGTGATGACACTGATGAGCGAGTCGTTGGCGGATCCACGCGAGCGAGCCATTGAAGCCGTTAACGCCGTCGTTTTGGCGTCGAAAGCACAGGTGGAATTGCTGACATCGCAGGTCAAGGAGCTTGATTCACAAATCGCCGAGGAGCGAACCTCAGCAGCAAAACTAGCTCAGTTCGAACAAGAAAACGGAGCTCAGCTCCGCGAGATCGAGCGCACCCGCGAATTGCTTAGCCAACTCGAAGAACAAATGGCTCGCGTCAATCTGGTCGAAGATGAACGAGGTACGCGAGTTGTCGAGCTGACTGCACCATCGCTGGCCTACAAGGTTGGGCCGAGCTTGATCAAGACCGTCGGTGCTGGCAGCATCCTTGGCATCCTGCTTGGATGCGGTCTTGCGATCTTGCTGGAAAAGAATGCCAACACATTCCGCGATCCAGACGAAATCGCCGACATCTTGGGCGTTCCTGTTTTGACTCACATTCCATTCTTTAAAGGCAAGGTGAAGAAGAGCGTCAAGGGCGACATAAATCCGTACGAGAAGTTCGACCAATCACTAGCGGTCGTCCATATGCCGGCGTCGATCCCGGCGGAAGCGATCCGAAGTTGCCGAACGTCAGTCTTCTTTGAACTGACAGGCGGCGGATCGTGGGGGGCGGCTGACAGATCGACGGGCGGTCGAATCATCCAAGTGACGAGCCCGCTGCCGGGTGACGGAAAGAGTACGATTGCAGGTAACTTGGCTTGCTCGATCGCGCAAAGCGGTAAGCGAACTCTTGTGATCGACTGTGACCTTCGTCGCCCACAATTAACCGACAACTTCGACATGGCGGACCAGAAAGGTTTGACCGATGTCCTGAACTGCGAGTGCGACGCACTTGACGCTTGCCATGTGACGCCACTTCGCAACCTGTTCGTGATGCCAAGCGGTGCGATCCCTGCTAACCCAGCCGAAGCCCTGACGTTGCCCGAGATGAGCAACATGATGGAAATGCTTCGCGAGAAGTACGATTACATCTTGCTGGATACGCCGCCATTGCTGGTGGTCACCGACCCAAGCATCACGGCTAGCATGGTAGATGGCGTTGTGGTTGCGTTGCGAATTCGACGCAAGAGTCGACACAACGCTCGGGAATCGATCAACATCCTGCGTTCGGTAAGTGCACGAATCCTTGGAATTGTGATCAACAACTCGGACGAAGCCGGTGCAAGTGACGGATACCGCGGCTACGGTTACTACCGATACGGCCGACACACCAGCCGCTATTACCGAGCCGGTAAGTCTGGAAAGTCGCACAAGCCTTCGCAGCCCCTGATCATTTCCGGCAGGGGATCGAATTCGCAGGCCAAAGCAACGTCGGCGAAAATGCCGTCCTCCCGAGCGGCGACTCCGTCGACATTGGGGGAATCATCGCTAAACGATTTGACAGACTAAAAGGCCAAGATGCCCAAGAGCATCAGCGTCTGCGGATGATCAAAAAGTGAATCCACATCTGGTGGATTCACAGGTGAGAATCAGGACTTAGCCTTGCGGTTACTCTTGCAGCCATTTGCAATAAATCGCTGGGCGATCAACGAGGTGCCCCACCGCATCGCCCCAGTCCATCATCCCTTCGTTGTCATCCCTTAGTTATGATGGATCCATTGCACGGGCCAAATCGCGGCTTACTTCGGCTCAACACCTTTAACTTTGCTCGAACGAATGAACTCGGATGAATCTCTGGCGAGAATTTCTCGACAACTGGATGAGCTGAACCACCCCGGCGACAAGGACAGCTGGCTATCGAACTCATCAGGCATCCGGCTTTGGATCGTTTGCTTGATTCCAACGTTGCCCCTGCTGTTGGTCTACCTTTGGGGCTCTGTTCGTACCGCGCCGCTTGCTTACATCCCGCTGGCGTTTCTGTTGGTTGGATTGTTGTATCGGTCGAGAGCCGACAGCCCTGTCGGTCGCCCTAAGAAGAAAGCAGGCTGGATCCCAATTGGAATCGGCTTGTTTGCGGTTTTGATGGCGGTGCTTCTTTCCTATCCATGGTTTTCCGCTTTTGGATTTGTCTGCATCGCAGGATCATTGCTTCGCAGTGTGCGTGGAAGACTGCGGCGAAATCTGACGTATTTGACCGCACCGCTGATTTCGATATTAGTTCCACCGTTCCAAATCGACGATCTGATCGTCAACTGGGCACACCGTAAAACAACGTGGATCGCCAGTATCTTTTTGGATTTCCTAGAGATCCCTCACGCGATCGACGGCAGCGTGATCCAGCTTTTCGAGCTTGAAGTCCTTGCCAGCGAAGTCAATGGCGGATTTCTGTCCATCTTCTGCCTCTTCTTTATCGCTTGCAGTTTGATGGCTTGGAAACGCGTCAGCCTGTGGTTGTTGCCGGCCTACGCGATTGCGGTGCTGGCCACCACGATTTTGATCAATGCATCGCGAGTCACCTTTCACATTTTTGCGATTGAATCACTCGAAATCGATGAGGCTGTCAGTTGGTTACCGACTGCAGCCGCGGTCACGTCCGGCATCGCAGCGATTGCGATTCTCTACTCGTTTCATCATTTGATCACGGCGTTTTTTCACTTTGTTGAACCGAACCAAGACGCAAACGTGAACCCGATCGTCCAAGGCTTCAACAAGCTTTCGTACATGAATGACAATCGGGCGTTCGAAGAAATGTCACACCTTCGATCACGCGAAAACCGTGATGAAGTTGCCTCAATTGCAAAGCCTGCGTGGCTGGGCCTGCTTGGAATTGGCGCTCTGCTTGCATTGCTTTCGGTGGTCCAAGTGTTCCGGTCGCCAGTCGTGTCCGATGACAAACTTGTCGCCACGAAGGCTCTGCTTTCACCGGACGAAGATTTCTTTGCCACGGTGAAGATTCAGGCTGCAGAAATCACGTCGCATTCCCTGGCGATGACCGAGCAAGGCAATGCTCCTGAACTGCGAAGCGATTCATGGGAAGGTACTTTCGGCGAAGCACAACTAAAGATCCAAATCACTCAGCCGTTGGTTGGGTGGTGGGAACTGTCCAATGGCTATCGCCAAGTGGGTTGGGAAGTGCTTGACCGCGATACCGTTGTCGCAACCGAAGACGGAGACGTGTCAGATGAAGACGTGCTTTCAAAACCGTTCGTTTACGCCCGCCTTCGTCAGCAGGAGCCTGAACTACTGCAGAGCTACCTGTTCTTCTCATCTGTTGATGAGCAAGGCAAGATCGGCGCTGCACCGACGGGATTCGAATCACTCTTGAAACGACTCAAACGCAGAATGGGCTTTGGCAATCGCGATGCAGCCGTTGCAATGATTCAGATGTGGGTTGTTTCGAAAGAACGTCTATCATCGTCGGACCTGCTGGAACTGCGACTTGCGTTTGTCAAATATCGCAGCGTCCTATCCGATGCTTTGGCATCAACCAAAGTACAGGTTGGAATTCCCGATAAGATTGACATCGACAGCATCGAGACCACGTTTTCTAATGAGTTAACGCCATGACCGAGTATTTGAATCCAGTAAAGTGGATGCGGTGGGCAAGCCAGTTCACGTCGAATTGGTTTCTATCGTTGCCGGTCCGCGATCTTCCCAAGGCTGCTTTGGCAGTCGCCGTGCTTGGCCTATTGGTCATCTGCGCCATCGCCGCCAATTCAGAAACATCGGATTGGCGAGGCCGGTTGTTAGATCGACAATTGATTTCGGCGTTTGAACGCGACGACTTTGGCACGGCCGAACTGGTCCTGAACCGCAAGATCCGCAAGACTCCCGACGATCCGCAATTGCTGTTTCGACTGGGGCTTGCCAAGTTCGCTCAGGATGAGAAAGAAACGGCCGTCGATCTGATGCGAATGCTGGTCAAGAACAAACGCCATGACCCCGCCGCGCGATGGCTGTTGTTCAACAAGTTTCTGAACAAAGATTGGTCGACATTCTCGGATGACGACAAGACGGAGTTTGGACAGTTGCTGGCGATGGTCCACAAAGAGGCCCCGGACGAGATCGCGATCAAACAGGTCTATGCCGAATACTTGATTGCGTCGAAGGATTACTCGAAAGCAATCCCGTTGCTGGACGATCTGTCGCGAACACAACCCATGCGAGGGCTCCAAGCAGCCCAGTTGGCGAGATTCCAAGGCAACGACGCTCTTGCAGACCGACTGGCTCGACGAACGCTTGAATCCGTTGAACGGCTGTTCGAGGAAGAGCCCAACAATGTCGGTTTGGTGGTCGCGGTTTCTCAGAACCAGATGTTTCTGAATCGTTACGCCGAGGCCGTCCGCACACTCGAAGCTGGCATCAATCGCACCAATAAAGATGAAGACAAACGCGTTCTTTCGGCGAAGATGGGCGACTGTATCGTGATGTGGGTCGGCGAAATCGAAAAGGAGTCAACGACGACTGAAGAAGAACGTCTGCGTGTTCTGAAGATGTTGCAGGTTGCTCTCGTCTTTGCCCCTCAAAACCCACGCGTATTGACACTGGTAGCCGACAAAGTTTTAGCCACACTGAACGACGAAGACGAACAAATTTCGGCCGTTCGGAACGCGTTGGTTAGCGGCAGTTCGCCCGGCATTGCTCACTTTATCCGTGGTACGGCGGCATTGATGGAAGGTGAAATCGACCGAGCTCAAACGTCGCTGTCGCTGGCTGCGAAAGAATTGCCGCAGAGCGGAGCAATCCTAAACAACTTGGCAGTGGCGCTGTCGATGCAAAGCGAAGACAACTTGGAGCGAGCACTGAAGATCTCGGATCAAGCCATCCTGCAGACCATCAATGCGACCCCGCATTTCTACGAGACACGCGGCCAGATTCTGTTTCGATTGAAACGCTACAAAGAAGCAATCCCTGATCTCGAGCGTGCCGTTTCGGTTCCAAGCCTAGCCAAGAACGCGCACCGCTCGTTAGCCGAATGCTACAAGCAGATTGGCGATGACGAAATCGCTGAAATGCATCTCGAAGCATCTGAAAAAGAGATTCCCAATCCAGACGAAGCGGCGGTCGAAGCTAAAGAAGAAAAAGTAGAACCGGAGACCGAAGCAGAAACGAACGCGGCGAGCGGGGAAACGGCCGATTCTGAATCATCGTCAACCGAGTCTGAAACGGCCGAATCTGAAACCGTCGAAACCGAAACCGTCGATGCGGATACAGCCGAATGAGATTACACGGCTAGCGTAGACGGGGGCGGCGATCAGCTTGCTGCTTCTTCATGACTAAACAAAAAAACGGCCGACATTTGTCGGCCGTTTTTCGTTTGTCATTAGCAAAGTCTTTGCTTAGTACATGTCGTGGTCGCCACCGGTACCAGCCTTACTGCCGGCAGGCTTTTCGGCGACCAGTGCGTCGCTGGTCAACAGCAACGTGGCGACGCTGGCGGCGTTACTTAGAGCGGTTCGCGTGACCTTGGTTGGGTCGATGACACCGGCCTTGACCATGTCTTCATAGACGTCGGTCAACGCGTTGTAGCCATCATTGCCCTTTCCGGCCAACACCTTCTCGCAAACGATTCCGCCGTCTTGACCAGCGTTTTCGGCGATCATGGTCAGCGGAGCGCGACAGGCACGAATGACGATGTTGTAACCAACGATCTGGTCGTCGGTCATGCCGTCAGCATGCTTGACCGATGCCGAAGCACGCAACAACGCGACTCCACCACCGGGCAAAATGCCTTCTTCGACGGCGGCACGAGTTGCGTGCAGGGCGTCTTCGACACGAGCCTTCTTTTCCTTCATTTCGCTTTCGGTCGCCGCACCGACGTTGACCTTGGCAACACCACCGGCCAGCTTGGCGAGTCGTTCTTCCAGCTTTTCGCGATCGTAATCGCTGGAGCTGTTTTCGATTTCGCGACGAATTTGGTCGATGCGAGCCTTGATTTCAGTGCTCTTACCGCCACCTTCGATGATGGTCGTGTTGTCCTTGTCGACCATGATCTTTTTGGCGCGGCCGAGCATCGGCAAGTCGACGGTTTCGAGCTTGGTTCCGAGAGCTTCGAAGATTGCTTGACCGCCGGTCAGGATCGCAATGTCTTCCATCATCGCTTTGCGACGATCGCCATAGCCAGGTGCCTTGACCGCACAAACGGTGAAGGTGCCACGCAGGCGGTTGATGACCAAAGTTGCAAGTGCTTCGCCGTCGACATCTTCGGCGATGATCAATAGTGGCTTGCCTTGCTGAACAACCTTCTCTAGCAGCGGCACCATGTCTTTGATGTTGCTGATTTTCTTTTCGAAGACAAGGATGTAAGCGTCTTCGAGCACGACCGACATGGCTGCCGAATCGGTGACGAAGTATGGCGACAGGTAGCCGCGATCGAACTGCATGCCTTCGACCCATTCTTGTTCGGTCTTTAGGCTCTTGCCTTCGTCGACGGTGATGACGCCGTCCTTGCCAACCTTGCTCATCGCGTCGGCCAACAAGTCACCGATTTCGCGGTCGTTGTTCGCTGCGATGGTGGCAACGTTTGCCATTGCTTCTTTGTCTTTGACCTTGGTGGCCATCTTGTGAAGCTTGTCGGTGATGTCGGCCACAGCGGCTTCGATACCCGACTTCATTTGAATGGGGTTGACGCCCGCAACGACTGCTTTGAGGCCTTCGTTGAAAACGGCTTCGGCCATTACGGTCGCGGTCGTCGTGCCGTCACCAGC
>JBAUHR010000506.1:0-1897 GCA_049680385.1 Rubripirellula sp.
CACCAGTCTGCTTTCTTTGACGTTTGAACTCGCCAAGTGATGCACATTCGGACGCGAGTTCGCTTCAACGCCAACCGCGTCAAGAAAAAGGTTGACCAAGCGTCGTTCAATTCGCTCGGTCACGCCGGCGGAGCGATCCGCAAGACCGCGTATCGCAGCATCCGCAAACGCAAGAACCCATCGCGGCCCGGCAGTCCGCCAAGTTCACCCACTGGCCGGTTGCGTCGTTCGTTCCGCTACGAAGTCGACCGTCGCACGCCCGGCGTCGTCATCGGCCCGGTCAACGAAATCTCCGGCCAACTGTGGAACCTCCACGAGTTCGGCGGCAAAGCCAAGAAGCATCGACGGCTTAAACGCCATCGCTTCCGAGTCGGCCAGCACGGCCCCATCCGAGCGATCCGCCCTGGCAAGTTCGCCCGCATCGAACTGCGAACCGCAGCCCAAGCCAACCGCGCCCGCCGACTGATCGACGAAGAGAACCAACGTCGCGGAGCAACCAAGCCCGGCCGCTATCCCAAGCGACCGTTCATGAAGCCCGCCCTCGACACCCACCGAGCCCAACTCCCCAAGTTCTGGCGGGACTCCGTTAAGTAAACCACTGTATTCAAGTAGATCCCAGTCCACGGATGGAAACGAAACCCTATGTCCGCTGAAGTAAAACTCGGTCTCGACGCCGTCCTGACGATCGACGGTGCCGAGATCAAGAACGTCAAAGACCTGACCGTCACGCTTGAAAAGGCAGAAGCCGATGCATCAACCCGCGACAACAACGGTTGGCGAGCCACCGTCGGCACGCTCAAAGACGCGTCGATCGAGTTCACGGTCCTCAACAAGTCCGGCGACACAGCGTTCGGCATGCTGCAAGGACTCTGGTCGAGCGGCTCACCCACTGATGTCGGCATCACCGACGCCGGCGGAGCACTCACGCTCACGTGCGAAGTGATGAACTTCAACGTCAACCAAAACCTCGAGGAAGTGGTCTCGGCCGACGTGACGCTCAAGCCGACACAATCCGCATCCGGCAGCGGAATGAACGTTGGTGGTGGTTCCTAACGAAGCAAGGCCTATCCCAAACGGAAGGCGAATCGCCGAGAATGCGTCAGGTGATTACAGTCTGGTATTTCAAAGAGCGAGAGGCGATTGAATGTGGTTTAGCGTAGTAGGTTTGTCGTTAGATGTTGCTGGCGTGCTTTTGTTAATGATTAACGAATGGTTGTCACGGAACACTCAATTGGCTTGGGAGGAATTACCGGACGACCATTTTGCGAATAAGTTCGAGCAAGCTCGTAGCGCGCCGGATGGGGAATCGAGCGTTGCGCACTTGATTGAACCATCGCCGGAGTCCATCGCTCTGAGACGTGCAGAAAAACGCGACTCAGCAAAAAAAGCAAGGACACGCTGGATGATTGCTGGTGTCTTGCTAATTACGGGTTTCGTCCTCCAGATCGTGGGGGCCTTCTATTAGCAGATCACACAACAGAATTAGCGGTGACACGCCGCCAAATCGGATCACCTCGTCTGTAAATTCTTGACATCTTTCGACAAATAAAACACGGAACGGAATCCCATGCAAAAGTTCGTTGACCGGCACGGTCGTGTTTGGATCGTTGACATCGACAACACCACGCTTCGACGCGTCAAAACGCTCACCGGCGTTCGTTTGCTCGACGCGGTCGATGGTGATTTGATCCCACAGATGACGCAAGACTTCCTGTTGCTGGGTGAAGTCCTGTTCGCGGTCTGCAAACCGCAAGCGGACAAGGACAGCGTCGACCAAGAAGTGTTCGAGTCTGGATTGTCGGGCGATTGTTTGACCGAAGCACGCAACGCACTCGTCGAAGCGTTGTTGGACTTCCTCCCGGAGGACCAACGCCGTCTGCTGAGCAAAGCGGTGACG
>JBAUHR010000507.1:0-15244 GCA_049680385.1 Rubripirellula sp.
GTCGAGAACGAATCTCAGTTGAATCTTCTCAAGCAAATTGGATGTTCGCACGCCCAGGGATTCTACTTGGGCTTGCCAAGTCCAATTGACCGCTGGGCCACGGAACTCGAACGTCTTCGAACGAAGCATGGAATCAAATTGGAAACGTCATCGCGCTTCTAACGATCGGTCAAGCTCGCCAGGCACAAACCTGTCGAGCAACGACGAGACGATCTTTCAACATCATCGGCTGTCAACTGACCGCAACAAGTCCGCTAGCGCCGTCATTTCCAATCACGGCACAGCAAACCGTTCTATCCAGAATTGATCGATATAAAGGCTTTAGCTTTCGATCACCGCGGCGACGGCTTGGCAGAGGTGGTCCATGCGGTCTTCGCTCATGCCGGCGACGTTGATTCGGCCGCTGCCGACGATGTAAATGCTGTACTTTTGTCGCAGCTCGTCGACTTGCATGGGGTTGAGTCCACTGAACGAGAACATGCCGTTTTGGTCGAGCAAGAAACTGAAGTCGTGACCCATGCCGGTTGTCTTCATCGTTTCGACAAACTTTGATCGCAGTTGGCGAATTTGCGTTCGCATTTCGGTCAGTTCGGCGTGCCACATTTTTGTCAGTTCGGCATCGTCCAGGATGGTCGCCACAATCGCCGCGCCGTGACGAGGCGGGTTGCTGTAGTTGCTGCGTACGAGAGTTTTTAATTGACTCTGCACAGCCGTCGACGTTGCTTCGTCAGCCGACACAACCGATACCGCACCGACTCGTTCGCTGTACAGTCCGAAGTTCTTCGAGAATGAACTACACACGATTGCTTCGTCGCAAACCTTCATGATTGTGCGGATGGCGACTGCGTCTTCGTCGAGCCCGTGACCGAAACCTTGGTAGGCAAAGTCGATGATCGGCAACAGTTGCTTTTCCGACAACAGCGCCGCGATCGTGTTCCATTGCTCGGCGGTCGGGTCGACGCCGGTCGGGTTGTGGCAACAGGCGTGCAGCAACACGGCATCGCCTGGACGGGTCTTGGTGGTTAAGTCATCGATCATGCCGTCGACGTCAAATGACTTTTTGTCGGCGGCCAGGTATCGATACGAATCGTAGGGGACGTTTTCAGATGCGAAAATCGCTTGGTGGTTGGCCCAGGTCGGGTTCGAAATCCAGACTCGCGCACCGGGGATTTGGCTGCTAAGAAACGCAGCCGATTCGCGCAGCGCACCAGTTCCGCCGGGCGTCTGCAGCACCGCGATTCGAGACGCGTCGACCGTGTCACCTAAGACCAGTTTTCGGACGTGGTTGCGGTAGTCGGCTTGGCCGTCGATCGGCAGGTATCCCTTGGTCTTTTCACCGTCGACCAATCGTTGCTCAGCCGCTTTGACACATCGCAGTACCGGAGTTTGGCCCGATACGTCTTTGTAGACGCCGACGCTGAGGTTCATTTTTTCCGGGTTCTTGTCAGCCGCAAAGGCTTCGTTCAATCCCAGGATCGAATCGGGGGGGGCGGTAGCGACTACAGAGAAACGCGGCGGAATTTTCGAGGATTCGGTCATCGAACTTTTAAACAAATAGGATTTAAAGACGAACGGTGGAACTGCGAATCGTAGTCAAAGTTGCCTGATTCGGCTATCGGACCCGCTGGCTGGCTGCAACGAGCTGGCTGCACGGAGAACGAGGGATCGATTGCTGTCCTGCCCGAATTTTCGGGCCGGTACATCGATCATTCGTCTGCTTCTGCTAAAACGCTGCCCAAGACAAGGCCGCTTACCCCGATCTCGATTGATGACAGCCTTGTGGCTAGAAAAAAGTTGGGGGCTGGATGACGGCGATAGCGGCGACAGTTTCCACAAATCCGGTGGCGATAGAACCTGTGACATTGAATGAACCATTGGCCGACTACGTAAAGCAGCGGCAGTCCGAGTTTGAACAGATTCCCGATTCTCGGCGATCCGAGCTATCGGAACTCGCTGACCATGTTCGCGGTGCGATCGCGGCAGACGGCCAAGCAAATTTGAACTTCATCTGTACGCATAATTCGCGTCGCAGCCATCTGGCTCAAGTTTGGGCGACCATTGCCGCGGCGGATCGCGGAATCGGCGGCGTCAACACGTTTTCGGGCGGGACCGAAGCCACCGCGATGAACGCGCGTATCGTCACTGCGTTGGGCCGTGCGGGGCTTGATGTTAGCACCGCCGCAGGCGAGGTTCCCAACCCGCAGTACGAAGTTCGATACAGCTTGACCGCGCCGCCGATCGTTTGCTTTTCGAAAGTCTATGATCAGTCGCCCAATCCAGTTGACGGTTATTGTGCGGTGATGGTTTGCAGTGACGCCGATGCCCATTGCCCGATCGTTCGCGGCGCCGCGAAGCGATTGGTGATCAAGTATGTTGATCCCAAGGTGTCGGACGACACGCCTGAGGAATCGGCTACTTACGACGAACGATGCGCTCAAGTCGCTCGAGAAATGCTGTACGCGTTTTCGTTGTTGTCGTGATTGTCTTGAATCGCCGGTGGTTGTGGAAATGAATCGACCTGATTGGATCATCGTGGGGGCCGGGGTTGCAGGATGCACTCTCGCCCGTCAACTAAGTTCTCGGTCGGGACACCGTGTCACGATCATCGAACCTAGTGTCGCGCCTGACACTGATCTGCCACCAACAATCGATCAGCAGCGTCCATCACGATGGCTAAAGTTGATGGGGTCGAGCGACGACTGGAATTTGTCGACTGATCCGAGCGAGCATTTGGCTGGTCGTAAGATCGTCTGGCCGCGAGGTCGTGGTATCGGCGGCAGCGGACGAATCAACGCAATGATTTGGTTCCCGCCGACCGAGTCGGACTTTGCCAGTTGGGAATCGGCAAGCGGTGGGCGTCGCTTGATAGGCCAATGGCGCCAGGCTTATCAGGCCGCCGAGTCGATCGCGTGTCCCGAATCACCTCGCTGGATCAGTGAAGCATCAAGACGGTTTCTTTCCGTCGCCGAGACTCTGCCCGATGCCGAGCCCATGATTTACCAGCGGATCAATCGCAATGGGCGACGGTTGGATTGGACGCCAATGTTGGAAAACACGGACGTCGTTCGTGCGACGGTTGATCGCGTCGTGTTCAAAGGCGATCGGGCCGTCGGTGTGTCGATCATCAAAGACGGCTCGCGCAGTGAATTGACCAGCCGTTGCGGTGTCATCATGTGCGCTGGGTCGATCGCGACGCCGACGATACTGATGCGCAGCGGGATCGGTGACGCTCGTGATTTATCGGCCCACGGAATCGACGTTCGTGTGGACCGGCCAACGATCGGACATCAGTTGAAGGATCATTTGGTGATGCCGGTGATCTTTGAAACGAATTTTAGAGATAACTTTCGGCTGAATCCTTCGCCCCGCGACCTGGCAAGCTGGCAGGTCATGGGCACGGGGCCGGTTGCATCCAACGTCGCCGAGAGCGGCGGTTTGTTTCGCGGTGGCGATTTTCAAGTGCATGTTACGCCGACGCATTACTTGACGTTCCCGGCCGACAGTGCCAAGCCGATGATGACGATAGCGATTAACTTGACTCGGCCGAAATCGAGTGGGCAAATCACAATCTCGTCATCGGACGCGTGTTCGCAGCCATCGATTCAGCCGAAGTACCTCTCCGATGCAAGCGATGGTGATCGGTTGGTCAGCGCCGTCAATGACGTGCGAAAGTTGGTTGCCCAATCGTCACTTAGCCAGTTCATCACCAAAGAAGTGATTCCCGGCAAACGGCGGACCGATGAACGATCGGTCCGTCAGGCAATCGCACGGTTCTCGCAAACGCTGTATCACCCGGTCGGGTCGTGTCGATTGGGTGATCAAAGCGATACACCGGTGGATACTGACTTTCGAGTCCGGGGAACCGGCGGGCTTTGGGTCGCCGATGCTTCGGCGCTGCCTGAACTGCCCACTGGAAATCCAACCGCAGCAGTAATGACGTGGGCAATCATGGCGGCTGATTCGATCGGGGCTTCCGCAAATGGCGTTAGGGGATGAACGGCATCGGCGGCAGAATCCGCACAATCAGTGCGGTTTGCCAGTTTCCTGATTCGTTGTTTGGGTTGATTCTGGCGCGGTGTTAGGGCGTGACCAACGTTTTCGAAAGCATGGTTTTGGTTCCCGTTGGGGGAACCGAGATGCTGTTGAAAGCGTTTAAGGGGCAGCCTGTTCGATGTCGAGTCACACCAAGAAACGCGGAATTGTCCGCAAGTTAATTGATAATTCATTTTTGCTGATCGCCGGAGCTTTGGTCGCCCTGATTTGGGCGAACGTGGCTCATCAAACGGGCAGCCATTCCTATCACGACTTTGTACACTTCGACGTGACATCGATCTGGGGTGGACACGCCGATGTTGCTGGTACGTCGGCCGACCATGCCGTGGACGCGTCACTCGTTTCGACGGCGGCGCCACACGCTGCTGATCATGCTGCCGATCATTCGGACGCAGGTCCACAAGGGATTGTTTCGCAAGCCACGCACGGGCTTTCATTTCACTTCATCATCAACGACATCCTGATGGCATTGTTCTTTGCCATTGCCGCGAAAGAGGTGTGGGAATCGTTATTGCCGGGTGGATCGCTGAACGAGCCACGCAAAGCAGCGACGCCACTGCTGGCGACGGTCGGTGGTGTGCTTGGACCAGCGATCGTTTACATGGTTGGAACCTACCTGACCGGGTCGACGGCTAGTTTGGGCAACGGTTGGGCGGTGCCTTGTGCGACGGACATCGCGTTCAGTTATTTGATCGCTCGCGTGATCTTTGGTGCCGGGCACCCTGCGATCGCGTTCTTGTTGCTATTGGCGATCGCCGACGATGCAGCCGGTTTGATGATCCTGGCGATCTTCTATCCTCAGGCTCCGATTGTTCCACAGTGGTTACTGTTGACGGTCGTTTCCATGTGCGGTGCGATGATGCTGCGTCGATCAAAAGTACACAGCCACTGGGCGTACCTGTTGGGCCCTGGTGCGGTTTGCTGGTTCAGTTTTTACCAAGCAAACATTCACCCAGCTTTGGGATTGGTTCCGATCATTCCATTGCTGCCTCACGCTCATACGGACCTCGGGATCTTTGCCCGCGAGGAACTCGATCGCCACGATACGCTGAACGAGTTCGAGCATTTTTGGAAGTTGCCGGTTGAGTTTTTCTTGGGACTGTTCGGGCTGGCAAACGCTGGTGTTGTGATGAGCAGCCTGGGGACGGGCACTTGGCTGGTTTTGGCCGGATTGCTGGTCGGCAAGCCTGTGGGCATCACATTGATGACGTTGTTCGCTGAAAAAGGCCTGAAACTCGAAAAGCCTGCTGGCATGGATTATCGCCACGTGGTGACGTTGGGGATGGTCGCCGGGCTAGGATTCACCGTCGCCTTGTTTGTTTCAGTGGCCGCATTTACGGTTCCTGGTGCGATCCAGGATTCGGTCAAGATGGGTGCTCTGTTAAGCTTTGCTGCGGCACCGATTGCGGTGGTGATGGGGCGAGCGTTTGGAATCGTCCCCGTCAGCGTGGCGACCGATACTGAAAATGAAGACTCGGATGCGGATACGGTCACAGCGCTCAGCGCATAATTGACCGCCGCAGCAGAGTCAGTCAACCCTTTCCCTTTGCCCCCGAAGTTTCATGGACCAGGACGAACAGCCAGTCGATCTTCCGAAATCGCTTCCTAAAGAAGCGATTGGCGAGGACGAGCATAAGCGGCCACAGCCGGCTGACGATCCGATTTCAAGCGACGATTCGCAGGACCTGATTCGGGTCATGCGACACACCGTCGACCGTTTGGAAAAGGATAAAACCGCACGAGGCGATTTGAAGATCCTGTCGCGGACGTTGCGCGAGTTGCGTTACGCGTTCACGGTCTTTCGTCCTTACCGTCGGCGCCGCAAGGTAACGATTTTCGGTTCCGCTCGGACTTTGCCCGAGCATCCCGAGTATCAGGCGGCGGTCGAAATTGGCCGGCGTTTTGCCGGTCACGGTTGGATGGTGATCACGGGGGCCGGCGGTGGCATCATGGAAGCCGGACATCGCGGTGCTGGTCGTGAAGCATCAATGGGTTTGAACATCATGTTGCCGTTCGAACAGGGAGCCAATCCCTACATCGAAGGCGATGCAAAACTTGTGACGATGAAGTACTTCTTCACTCGCAAGTTGATGTTCGTCAAAGAGTGCAGTGCGGTGATCTGCATGCCGGGTGGCTTTGGCACGATCGACGAAGCGTTCGAAACGATCACGCTGATGCAAACAGGCAAGCAAACGATGATTCCGCTGGTCTTGGTGGACCATCCCGGCGGAAGCTATTGGAAGGACTTGGGGGAATTCATTCGCAAGCAATTGCTTGGTAACGGAATGATCAGTCCCGCCGACGTCAACCTTTACAAGATCACCAATTCGGTCGACGAAGCGATGGAAGAGGTGTTGGGTTTCTATCGCGTGTATCACAGCATGCGTTACGTAGGCGATCACGTCGTCATGCGATTGAAACGACGTTTGTCGGACGAACACATGGGACAAATCCAAGCCAAGTTCGACGACATCATCGTCGATGGATCGTTCCAACAACGCGGTCCTTTACCCGAAGAAAGTGGCGAACCCGATTTGGCCGATATGCCGCGATTGGTATTCCATTTCAACCGCCGGTCCCTTGGCCGGTTGCGAGCACTGATCGACTTCGTCAACGGCTAAGTTTCGCACGGAACGAAGAGTCCATCCGGCGTGAACGTACTTTGTTGGCTGCTTTGCAGCCGACATCCCGCGAGCGGAGTCGCGGGTCCACGCAGGGTGAGCCGTTATTTCCCGAGTCCGACCATTTCTAGCAGACGCAGCGCGTTGGTGGTTGGCGATACGCCTTGTCGCATTTGGTAATCGAACGTCATTTGTTCGTTGCCTTCGGCGTCTGGGCGAATGGTTTCGCGGAAGTGGACGGTGGTTGCGATCGATTGCAATTCGGGCTCGTCCGCCAATTCTAGGTCGTGCGTCGTGATCGCACCGATGGCTTTCGAATCCATCAGGTGTTGTAGCACTTGCACGACCGCGATTTGTCGTTCGCGACTGTTGGTGCCCTGCAGAATCTCGTCAAGCAAGAACAGGCAAACACGGTCGTGGTTCTTTGCCATCTGCCGAGCCAAGTCGACCACGCTTTTCAGTCGTTTCAGTTCGGCCATGTAGAACGAAACCCCTTCGCTGACATCGTCACTGACACGAATGCTGGTTGCCAATTCTACCGAGGCTGTTTCGAAACTTTCGGCGCAAACCGGTGCCCCAATGCCGGCTAACGAAACGCTTAATCCGACACTGCGCAGCATCGTGCTTTTGCCTGACATGTTGCTGCCGGTGACCAACAGCAGAGTTCCTGGCGGACCGACTTGAACGTTGTTGCGAACTCGCGAACCGTCGGGCAGCAGCGGGTGGCCGATTGCGGTTGCTTTGACCGTGGCCTTGTCCGGATCGGTGATCCAAGTTGCCTTTGCCCACGTTGGGTATTCATCACGCAGCGCGGCGATCGAAACGAGTGCTTCTAGTTCGCCGAGCGCATCGAACCAGCCCGCGACTTGATCGCGATAGGTTGCTTGCCAATCTTCCAGGCGTTTTAGAACCCATACGTCCCACAACGCGAAGGCTTGCAGTGGCAGGTAGATCAGGAACGTGCCCGCGGACTGGCGAAGGGCACCCGCTTTGGCGACACGCTGCAGCGCGCGCATTCCTTCGACGGCACAGCGGTCGCCATCGATCATGCTGGACCTGATTCTCGCCAGGACACCATCGGTTTCGATTGCCACGGTGTTCGGTGTCTGTGTTTCCGGTGTCTGTGTGTTCGAGGCACTTGTCGTTGGCAGCCAGTCGGCGGCCGAAAAAATCTCTTCGTAATCGCTAACCATTCGCCGGTTGGCCATCGCGATCGAAAAAATCTGGTGAGCAGGCCCCAGCACCATCGTCGTGATCAACAGATTGACGATGATCAGCGCGACCAAACCGACCAGCGAGGCTTTGAAAACGATGGCCGAGATTGGAAGGATGCTGCCCAGCACCACGCCGGCAAACAACAAGCAGGCGATCGCGGTGGACAACTTGGCCCATGTCGACAGCCAGCCGCGGTGCTTCAGCCATGCATCGCCCGTGGCCCAATCGGTAAAGCGTTCGGGGTCGCCGGTACTGTCGCCAACTTCGCGAGCCAACGTATAGAAACGCAGTCGTTGGTCACGCATGGGAGCGAGTGCGTCAACGGCTGCGGCTCGCTCGATCGCGACCTCGGCAACGGCGGGGCCGGACAACCAATGGGCGAGCGTCTTGATTCCTGGTGTGGTCGCAGCCATCGAAACGAGATGGAACAACGAGGCTCGGCCGAGCAGGTCCAGGTCGCCAGCGACTTCGCGGCGATGACCGGCCAATTCGATCGAAGCGAGTTGTCGCGTCAGTCGTTTCGTTGCCAGCGTGTCCCAGTTTCGCTGCAAACGCGCGATCAGTCGTTCGAACACACTGCGGTGACGTTTCAGTTCGTCAATCGAATCACGGATCGGTTCATTCAGCGTTGCAGCAACGAAGAACGCCAGCAACATGAACCATCCTAAATAGACAGCGCCCGACAAGTTGTCGCTTGAATATCCAACGACCCAAAACACGATCGCGGCAAAGAACAACGCAACTCGGAATTTGCCGATCAAGCGATCCTTGGCCACCAGTTCGTTGCTTTGGGCGTTGATGGTTTCCAATTGCGATTGGTACCGAGCGACCGCTTCGCTGGCGTCGTGCGGGTCAAGGTCGGGAGCCGATTCAGGTGGGGGGACGGATTCGTTCAAGGCATTCTCGATAGATATTTTGGCACTGGTGAGTGCTTGGCGCTAATGGTTGTCGGATCCAGGAAACGCAGTTGGCGAAGTCTCAGGACTGAGTTCCCGCGGCGAAACCAGCGATGGCTGAGCCGGATTTTCCGCCCATCGATCGTTTGCCTGTCAGCACAACCTTGGTCGCGATCCGGTCCTGAAGATTGGGGCGGAAGATGGCCAGCAACAGCAACGGCAGGAACCACGCGATGTAGAGTCCGCCGCCATAACCATGCCAAAACTGAGACGCCACCATCACTGCGGCCGATCCGCTGATCAGGGTGCCGAGGTTTTTTTGCGCCGGCCACGCGGCAAAGAACGCACACAGGATGACAAACGCAACGATCACCGGCAGTCGCCAAATCGGTTCAGGCCCTAGGCTCCAAAATCCACGCAGACCGATCGAATCACGGTTCGGATTGAGTAGTCCGAACATCCGCCGAAAATGCTCCGTCAGCGAGGCTGTGTCGTCGAACGAAAGCGAGATCATCAGCAGCGCCAACATTCCAATCACACCAATCGCGAATTGCCGTGCACCCCGTTGCCAGTAAAAACTGAACCAAAGCGGCAGCAAGAACAGCGGGTAATAAACCAAACCTCCGGCGAGGCCAAGGAAGATGCCGGCGACCAACGGACGTCGATACGACAGCACCGCCCATAATAAGAGTGCGGCAGGCAAAGCGTGGTCAACACGCCCCGTCATTTGAGCGGTGTAGGGCAACATCAGGTACAGCGTCGCGCAACCAACGCCGGCGCGAATGTTGGCAAAGTGACGATTGCCGATCAGAACGATTCCCGTCACGATCGCCAGATGAGCAGCGATAGCAAGTGCTTTGGCAACGGTCGCCAATCGAGACTGTGATTTCGACATCTCGGTCGCCGTCGGCATCTCTTGCAGCGAGACGCCGCCGATTTCGTCGCTTACCGGTCGCGTCGGAATTGCCGGCAACATGTTCATCATCGCATAGCCCGGTCCAAGGGCGGGACCTTGCGTGACCTGGATCCGGGAATCGCTGGTCACGACATTCGCCATCATGAAAATGAACAACGAAATGCCGATAAACGTCAATCCGCCGCTGGTCAGGTTGGGATCAAGCAGCGGTCGTCGAACCATCAACGGATCCAGCATCAATCGCAACAGCAGAAACGCTTCGACGATGAACAGATAGATGAAGCCCCAACGCTGGATGTCACGTGGTCCCAGCGGAATGGGCTCGGCCGCCGGTGGCTGGTCAGACGTTTCGGCGGCGTCCGTTTCGGCTGCGTCGGTTGTTTCAGTTTCAAGCGAATCCGATGTTTCAGCCGCATCAGCCACTGGATCGGTATCAATTTGGAACAATGCAAAAATTGGCAGCGATGACGCCAGCGACTTGACCGATTTAATGTCCGATGTCGGCCTATCCGGTACTTTCCCGCTGGACGCCGCCAGTACTAACGCCTCGGACTGAACCAATTGGCGACGGTATCCTTCGTGGACGATCAACAATCCAGGCGCCAGCAAGATGATCAGCAGAATGTCGAGATTCCGGATGCTCCAGAACCGATGGAAAACGAAGTACAATCCAATGGCCAAAAACGACGACAAGTAAACCCAAGTCGTCGGGTCGGGCCGTCTGTAATAGAGCAGGATTTCGCCCATAGATTTACTCGATGAATCTCCAATCTCGAAGCTTAGCAGAATAACGGATCTTGCGGTGAAGTGAACCATGCCGTTCGCGGCCCAGTTCGGGTCGGTTCACCGTTTTTGTCGCAATCTCGTCCTTTTGAAAGTCCAATCTTGTGGAATCGTCGTCTGCCAAGCTTACCGAACGAATGAC
The DNA here is from genome assembly GCA_049680385.1 of Rubripirellula sp. GTDB lineage: Bacteria > Planctomycetota > Planctomycetia > Pirellulales > Pirellulaceae > Rubripirellula. The sequence goes on from JBAUHR010000507.1 coordinate 10,627, forward strand.
TGCCGAGCGAATCAACGCAGCGGCCCAGTGGATTGGCGGGCGAACTGAGTCCGCGGTCGCCGAGCTGGTTCGTTGGTGCGATCAAAATTCGTGGTCCATGGACGCGGCCAGCCTGCGATCGATGGCTGCGATGCTGGTCGGCGACTTTGGGCGAAGCGGTATTCGGTTCGATTCCGTTGACCTGCCCGAACTGAAATTGATTGGCGATACCGAAGAATTCGTTCGTAAACCGACGGGGCCCTTGTTGGTCTGGCATCACAACGCATCGTCCAAGCGACGGATTTTGTTGATGATTCACTACGATACCGTCTATCCCTCAGGCAATGAGCCTGATCGATGTGCGCGGGCGGGCAACCGTCTGATCGGGCCTGGGACGGCCGACGCCAAAGGTGGGATCGCCGTCATCAAGCTGGCGGTGGAAGCGGTTTTGAAGTTCGGATTGGCGGACGGCATCGGCGTCTCGATTGTGCTGAATCCGGACGAAGAAATTGGCACCACGGCATCGGGCGAAGCGATTCGTGCGATGGTCGGTCAGTTTGACCAGGCACTCGTCTTTGAACCGACCTTGCCGGACCAGTCGCTGGTCGCGAACCGCAAAGGATCCGGCAACTTTGTGTTCGTCGTCCGCGGTCGGTCGGCTCACGCGGGTCGAAATCCGCAAGACGGTCGAAACGCGATCGTTCATTTGGCCAAGCTAGTCCCCGAAATCACTTCTTTGCACGATCCAGACGCTGGCGTTTTGGTCAACGTCGGTCGCATCACCGGCGGCGGTCCGCTAAACCGCGTGCCCGACCATGCGGCGGTCCAGTTGAACGTGCGAGTCACGGACGCTGATGCGATGGTGCGAGTGCAGCACTCGCTAACCGATTTGGCCCAGCAGTCTTGTCGGGACGGTTTTCGCGTCGCGCTACAGGGCGAATTTCACTCGCCACCGAAACGTGTTGACGCGGCTGGCCGCGAAATGCAGTTGGCCGTCCAGCGAGCCGCGAAGTTCGCGGGACGGTCGGTTCGGTGGTCCGATACAGGCGGCGCGTGCGACGGATCAAAACTGGCCGGATGGGGACTGACAAATGTCGACACGATGGGCGTTTCGGGCGACGGTTTGCACAGTCCCACCGAGTACTGTGACGTCGACTCGGTCGCGCCGGCCGCGTTGACGGTTGCCGCCTACATTGCCAACTTTGCTAGTCGAGATCAGGCGATTCAGGAATCGGAGTCGTCGTGAAATCGGCGGCGCCTGAACCTTTTCGACTGCACGCGTTACTATGTTCGTGAGTTGTTGAACGGGAATCGTTCCTTTCCATCCCCCAGTCGTTGTCGGCCCCGGAGTCAGTTGTCGTGGAATCATCGGACCAGAAATCTTTGAATGCAGAATCGCTGCGAGCAGACCCGCGAATCGCCGAAGCGCGTCGTTTGATCGCCGAAGCCGTTGCCGATCATTCTGCCACGATGACCGCCCCCAAGGATCCGGATCCGGCGCTCGTCGCGTCGTATCAAACGTTGCTTGAACGATTGGGCGCGACCCGTGGCGGTCCGCCTTTCTTGCCGTACCTTTCGTCCGGCTTGGGCAACGGCCCGATGATCGAGTTGGCCGACGGCAGCGTCAAGATGGACTTCATCGGCGGCATCGGCGTCCATGGTTGCGGGCATAGCCATCCGGCCATGATTGATGCGGCCATCGACGGTGCGCTCGAGGACACGGTCATGCAGGGGAACCTGCAACAACATCCGCCAAGCATCAAGATGAGCGAACGGTTGATCGAGTTGGCCAAAAAGAATGGCGCTCGCATGGACCATTGTCTGCTGTCGACGAGCGGTGCGATGGCAAACGAAAACGCGTTGAAGATCGCAATGCATCACAACTCGCCAGCCGATCGAGTGATTGCGTTTGACAATGCGTTTGCCGGTCGGTCACTAGCGATGGCCGCGTTAACGGACAAGGCAAAGTATCGCATGGGCTTGCCGCTGGTCGTGAACGTCGATTACTTGCCGTTTCGTGATCAAGCCGATCCCAAGCGAAGCCAAAAATGGGCCGTGGACGAACTGCAACGATTACTCAAACGTCACCCCGGTCGATATGCGGCCTTTTGGGCCGAACCGGTCGCCGGGGAAGGCGGTTACTATCCGGGCAGCCACGAGTTCTTCGCTGCGATTTGCAAGCCGCTTCGCGATGCCGGCGTTCCGATCATCTTCGACGAAATTCAATCGTTCTCGCGTACATCGATGCCGTTCGCTTTCCAGCATTACGGCTTGGACGAGTTTGCTGACATCGTCACGCTCGGCAAGGTCACTCAGGTGTGTGCAACGCTTTATGGAAAAGACTTTGTGCCCAAGGGGCCTCTGCTAAGCCAAACGTTCACGGGGGCATCCTCGTCGATCGCGTCCGGTATGAAGATATTGGAATTGCTTGATGCCGAAGGTTGCTTTGGCAAAACGGGAAAAAACATGACTCGCCATGCCTACTTTGCTGCCGCACTGGAAAAGCTGCACGCGAAGTATCCCAAGTTGGTAAATGGTCCGTTCGGCGAAGGCATGATGATTGCCTTCACGCCCGGCGATGGAAGCTATGACCAAGCTAAATTGTTGATGGATACAATGTTTGATCTCGGCCTGCTTTGTTTTCTCTGTGGCGGCGAACCGACGCGTATCCGATTTTTGCCACCGCCGGTCACGACGACGCACGATCACATCGACGCGGCCATCGGATTGCTCGACAAATCGCTCGAAGCGTTTGCAAAGAAGTTGGGTTAGACGTTCACGCTTCTCGAGGAGAGCATTGCGATGATGATGGTACGTGCCGTTCGTATTGATGACTTCGACGATCTGTTGAAGTTGGTTCGATCGGCCACGCGAGGCCTGACGTCGTTGCAGTTAAACGGTGAACAACTGCTCGATCGAATCGAGCAGTCGGTGTTTGCGATGAGTCGCACCGGAGCGGCGGCACGCGACGAACCGTTCGTGTTGGTGATGGTTGATGATTCGAATGTGATCGATAGCGAGGTGGGCGAGATCATCGGTACGTCCACGATCTACACCAAGACCGGTGGTCATCAACCGTTCTATGCCTACCAACGGATCGTGTCGGATCATCACAGCGAACAGCTTGGTGTGCGGCATCATCGCGAGAGTCTGGCGTTGTACCGTACTCACGACGGTCCCACGGAAATTGGCAGTCTGTTCCTGCGCAGCCGGTTTCGCGGCGGCGGACGAGGCCGATGGCTGTCGCTTGCTCGATTCATGTTGATCGCAATGCAGCCTCACCGTTTCGCCGATTCCGTGATCGCTGAAATGCGAGGCCGCGCGTCGTCCGATGGCAGCGTTCCGTTCTGGGATGCCGTGACCGGCCGGTTCATTCCAGTCGAGTTCGCGACGGCGGATGCGATGTCGACGATGTCGAAAGACTTCATCGAAGAAATGATGCCACAGCATCCGATCTATCTGGATCTATTGCCCGACGAGATTCGCAGTGGCCTCGGACAGGTTCACGACGAGACAAAGCCGGCTCTGAAGATGTTGCAGGCGGAAGGTTTCCGCGGGACGGATTTGGTTGACATCTTCGACGCCGGCCCGGTGATCCAGTGCGAGACCAGCCGAATCGGGGCCGTCCGCCGCTGTGGTGAAATGATCGTCGGCCGCGTGCTGGACGCACCCGACGCTGACGCCCAAGAAGTCATCCTGGCCAGCAGGCAAGGCGGGTTCGCTAGCGTTCTCACCCGTGTTAGCGTCCACGACAATCAAGTAGACGTCCTATCGGTCGACGCCAATGCACTTGGCATCGAACCGGGATCCATTTGCTCGATCATGGCAGCCCGACCCTAACTCGAACGCAGCGATCTCGGACGCAGCGAGGTTACTGGTGCGTTTGTACGTTTAGGGGTGCGACGTGCAATTGACGTTACCAGAGCGATCCAGTGTGAAGGCGTCGCCAGTAACCGGGCAAGTTGGCAGGGGGCCGTCCCAGTGTTGGGCCGATGTCAATTGCCGCAAGTCCGACGACGGCATTGATCCGGTGATGTCAACGTAACGGTTGGTTTCGTTTTGAACCGTTTGGCGACTCAACTGACAACTTCTTGCGTGCGCGGTATCGCCTGGCGTTCGCAACTGGGTGACCGCGATCGTGGCGACGGTGGCAGCGATCATCACCGCTGCCAAAATTTCGATCAGCGAGAACGCTCGGCGATTGGAATTGAACCTTGGCATTACTCAAGTACCTCAAACATATGAAACATGGGTGTGTAAATCGAAAGCACGATTCCGCCGATTGCGATCGCAAGTCCGATCGTTAGCATCGGTTCCAGCAATCCAACGGTTGCATCAATCCGTGTTTCTAATCGTTCGCGTAGGTGTTCGCAGGTGCCTTGCATGGCCTTGGGGAAGTTGCCGGATTGCTCGCCAACACCGATCAGTTGGCACAGAGTCGCCGGAAAGAAGCGTTCGTTCTTTTCCAGTTCCGAACTCAATTTTTCGCCTCGTTGGACGCTCTGGCGAATTCGTTCGCCCGCCGCCTTGACTTCACGATTGCCGATGCAGTCGACCGCAATTTGGACGGCGTCAACTGGCTTGTAGCCACACTCGACCATCGACAAAATTCCCTCGCTAAATTGCAGAACGGCAATGT
>JBAUHR010000508.1:0-2422 GCA_049680385.1 Rubripirellula sp.
TGACAAGTTGAAACGCCGGATGAAACGCAAAAAATAGAACACAAAGTGCCAGTCGTACTGGCACCGACCCGGTGTCCGAAATCGTTTTCGGTTCCAGGAAGTCTGACTAGTCGTCGAAACTCGTTTCCCTTTAGGAACAAACTACTTATGGCAGTTCGAATTCGAATGAAGAAAATGGGACGTACTCACCGTCCCTTCTATCGCGTTGTTGCGATGGATCAGCGTAGCCCTCGTGACGGTCGCGTCATCGAAGAACTGGGAACCTATGACCCGATGTGCCCCGAAACGGATGCTCGCGTCAACCTGAAAGGCGAACGAGTCGATTACTGGTTGAGCGTCGGCGCCCAACCGACCGATAAGGTCGGCGTGCTGATCAAGAAGTACGGCACCGAAGGCACTCACTTGGAAGCTCAAAAAGCGGCCATGGAACGCCTCGGCAAACGCAAGCAATACACTCCGGCACCGCCCGAACCGGCCAAGCCGAAGAAAGAAGAGCCCAAAGCCGAAGCTGCTCCGGAAGCACCAGCCGAAGAAGCCGCTGCTGCTGAAACTGCACCTGCGGAAGAAACCGCGTCCGAATAGTCGATTTGTAAACGTTTGAAAGAGAACCATGCGATTCGATATCGTCACGCTCTTTCCAGCGTTGTTCGAGGGCTACCTTGGCGAAGGACTTCTTAACAAAGCGATTAAGAACGAACTCGTCGATATCCATCGGCACGACCTGCGAGATTTTGCACCCGATTCTGTTCACCGACCGGTTGATGACAAACCGTTCGGTGGCGGCCCTGGGATGTTGATCCAAGTCGAACCGACGGTGAAGTGTGTCGAAGCGGTCGGAGCGATGTCGCCACTGCCAGCAAGAAAAATCTTGCTGACGCCCGGTGGCAAGCGGTTTGACCAACGAATGGCCGAAGAATTTGCGACTGACCAGCGGTTGATCCTGCTGTGCGGCCGCTACGAAGGATTCGACCAACGCGTGACCGACATTTGGCAGCCCGAAGAGATCAGTATCGGCGACTTTGTCCTTAACGGTGGCGAAGTGGCGGCGATGGTGATCATCGAAGCGGTGATTCGGTTGATTCCCGGCGTGCTGGGCGACCAACAAAGTAACATTGACGACTCTTTCAGCCAGGGAAACCGGTTGCTTGAGTTTCCACAATACACGCGACCGAGAGAGTTTCGGGGCCACACCGTGCCCGACGTCCTGACGGGCGGCGACCACGGAGCCATCGCCAAGTGGCGAGCGGAACAAAGCCGATTGCGAACCCAAGCTCGACGCAGCGACTTGCTGGTCGAGAGCGAAAACGACATTAAAAACCCTAACGCGTGAGCCTGATAATATGTCCAAAGCCATTATGGACCTGGTCGAAAAGACCTCGTTGAAAGAAGACGCGCCTCAGTTTGAAATCGGTGACACGGTCGACGTGCACTTGAAGATTCTTGAAGGCAACAAAGAGCGAATCCAAGTTTTCACCGGTGTCGTCATCGGACGCAGTGGAACGGGATCGCGAGAAATGTTTGCGGTCCGCCGCATCGTTGCGGGTGAAGGTGTGGAACGTAAGTTCCCCGTTCACAGCCCACGGATCGACAAGATCGAAGTCAAGCGAAGCGGCGTCGTCCGACGTGCCAAGCTTTACTTCTTGCGTGGCCGGGTTGGTAAGGCTGTTCGTCTGAAAGAACGTCGCCGCAGCTAAAGCGAATTGCTCGCAGTTCAATGCCCACACAACAAACGGCGTGTCCTTTATCATGAAGGACGCGTCGTTTTTTTGCGTACCAAGGGGCGTCTCCGATGCACTGGTTTGTCAAACGTGTTCACGACCGATACATCGATGTCCGCTTCGGTGCGATCGACCAAACCGCTTCGGTGGGCAAGCGTGGCGAACAGGCGGCCGCCCGGCTACTGCGTCAGAAAGGGCTAGTCGTGGTTGCCGAAAGTGAATCCGACAAGGGTGGCGAGATCGACTTGATCGCGATTGACCGCAAGAAAAAAACGATCGTCTTTGTCGAAGTCAAAACGCATTCAACGACCAAGCCGGGGCATCCGGCCGAGCGTGTCGACGCCGAAAAGCAGGGCAGGGTATCCCGAGCGGCGCTGCGGTATCTGAAACGCAAGAAACTGCTTGGCGTCACCGCTCGATTCGATGTCATCGCCGTTTGGTGGCATGGCGATGGGCCGTCGCCCAACAAGATCGAACACTACGAATCCGCGTTCGAAGTCGCCGGCGATTACCAAATGTTTTAGGTTGCGATGGGCTAGTAGTTCGAGTCAGCTTGGTTATCGGGTAGGGCCGGTTCCCACCTTGTCATTACCCATAAGTCTGAAGTGGTTTTCAGGGTGGTCTTTTGCTGGAAGTCGTTGCCACCACTTGAGTTGAATTTTTGCAGTCAATTCGTGTTGATTTGCATTTTTGCAGGTCATGTA
>JBAUHR010000509.1:0-2480 GCA_049680385.1 Rubripirellula sp.
CAATCAGACTTCAACCGCCAAATCGAAGCCGCGAAGTCCAAGAACGACGCGAAGAAAACCGCGTCAAAGCCTACGAAACGAAAGAAATCCGGCTAACACCGATGACAACATTTGAGCAAATCACCTGCCCTGGTTGCAGCAAAGAACGCCGAAGCACAAAGACAGTGGGGCGTGATGGGGCGATCGCAATCAAGTGCCCTGATTGCAACGTTGAAAACATACTTAGCGAATGGCGGGCCATTAACTCAAGTCCACTGGATCGGGTTGATTCATTCAGTCCGGTCGCTGAAACGAATGGTTCGGTGACCCAGCCACCTCTATCCCCAAAACCATTTTCCGAACGGCCTTACGACCCGAATGGCAAGCAGGTTGGGTGGGGCAGTGTTTTGAGGAGTTTTTTCATTGGAACTTGCTTCTCGGTGATCTCGCTTTTCCTGCTCGGTTTCGTGCTGGTGATGATCCTCAACCTATTTCACATCACCCAAGGTCCTGGGATCTACGATCGCTTCAAAGACGACAACGCCTATGGAAAGACAGCAAACGAGATCCAAGTGGTGCGAGCAGAACTGTCGCTGATCCGCTCTCTGCTTTTCGTTTTCGTGACCGCGAAATTGCTCGCTTGGATCTACGAAAACGAATACGCCGAAGGGTAATGACCAAACGTGTCACCGTGCTAGCAAGACTGGGTTTCTCCCAATGACGGTCCCCCCGCACGGCAGAAAGATTCCAAGATGGTCGAACCTGGCTCCTACCTCGAATTCAGTTACCCAACCAACCGACACGTTCGGAACTTCGAAGCTGTTCCAAGACGGCTCCGAAAAATCGAAGTCAAACGCGTTCGCGATCTCGTTCATGATCCATTGACGATCAACGAGTTCGCACGGCGACCCTACGTGATGCGGTCTCGCTGGCTGGTCACAGGCATCGACCTGGACGTCGGCGAGTGGCGGCAGTTCTACCTCGGATCAAGCGACGAGTATCGAGCACCTGGCAATCTGCGAATTGCACTGTACCGACCAGGCGACACGATGCCTCACGAAATCCTCGGGCGTGAGTTTTTGCCAACTGTTCTCGACCGGCGTGTGATGCTACGACTGATCCGTCGCTGGCACGATCGCGACCTTGGTCAAATGCACCTCCGCATCTGCTGTGACAACTTTCGGATCGTGAAATAGATGGGATCACTTTACCGACGCGGGCGAAACGCCAAACGATCAAACTGGATCGCCGACTACACGCTACACACCGGCAAGCGAACAAGTAAATCAACTGGCACGCCCGACAAGAAGATTGCAGCCCAGATATTGGCACACTGGGAGACCCAAGAAGCCAAACGAGCCAGCGGTCTGATCGATCCGGTTGCCGAACGCATCGGTGCCCAGTCGTCCCGGCCGATCAAGGAACACCAGGCCGAATTCATCGCGTCGTTAAAAGCAAAGTCGCGAGCGGAAAAATATGTCAACCAGACGCAGGCGAAGCTGCAGTTGATAGTCGACCATGCCGGATGGAAAACAGCCTACTCGATCACCCCTGAATCGGTCGAAGCCTTTGTCGCATCGCTGCACGAACTCAACCGATCAAATCAGACGGTTGCCCACTATGTGCAGGCTGTCAAAGAGTTCACGCGGTGGCTCACCCGCACTGGCCGAATACACGCCAACCCATTAGAGACGGTCACTAAGCCCAACCCCGGGGCCGATAGACGCCGCGAACGCCGCATGTTGTTGCCCGCTGAATGGCCATGGCTCCAACGAGCTGCCGGCGATCGAGCGATCGTCTACGAACTCACGATCGAGACGGGGTTGAGATCAAGCGACATCCGGTCGTTGCACCCCAGCCACGTTAAGCACGATGCAGAGCAGCCCTACATCACCGTCCGCAGCAGCATAACCAAGGACAGCAAGCAGGCTCGGCAGTACATCACCAAGGATCTGTCGAAGCGTCTCGCGTCCAGGAAGCCACACTCACGCCAACTGTTCTTCGGCCTTCCCGACCAGTACGGAATGGCCGACATGTTGCGAGATGACTTGGCGGTCGCCCGTGCAGAGTGGCTAGAGCGTCCCGGAAGCACTGACGAAGATCATGACGGTGACTTCCTTGTGTCAACCAACGATGCGGGCGAGTATCTCGACTTCCACGCTTTGCGACACACCTGCGGCGCGTGGCTGGCTATCGCAGGAGTCCACCCAAAGACAATCCAAACGGTGATGCGTCACAAGACAATCACGCTGACGATGGACACGTACGGCCATCTGTTCCCAGACGCCGAGCCACAAGCAATCGAAAAGCTAGGCGGCATTCTACGCCAGTGACTTCGCCAGTGCCGAGAGTCCCAGCACAAAACAGCCGGTGACACTCACGCCGAAGTCAAGCCATTGCAGTCGCTCAATCGGCAAGGTGATCCAATCCCGCAATTCACGATGAACAGCACCGTCATTCGTGTGATAGCCTGTCACACGTCAGTACCCAGGGCGGGACTC
>JBAUHR010000510.1:0-1806 GCA_049680385.1 Rubripirellula sp.
TGGCCGGGCAAGGCGTCAAGCTAACCTGCTACCACTCGCCCTCGTCCGTCTGTTCTCCCTCTCGTCTCGCCTTGTTGACCGGAAGAACGCCCTCGCGATTTGGTCTCGGTGGCATCATTAGTCATAAGATGGACTCGGGAATCCCGAGTCGAGAAATCACGATTCCGGAAATGCTCAAAAGTGTTGGCTATCACACCGCTGCGTTCGGGAAATGGCATCTGGGAAACGCCGAACAGCATCAGCCGACCCAGCATGGCTTTGACGTTTACCAACCGAGTTCGGGGCAGCGTGAGACGGAGTTGTTGCGTCTGACACAGCAAACGATGGCGTTCATCGAACAGCCTCGCGATGATCCCTTCTTCGTCTACTTTGCTTGCCACCAACCACACTATCGCAACGTCGCTCATCCTGATTTTGTTGGCAGCGTCGACAAGTTGCTGGGCAAACGCCGGTACCTCAAAGGCGACCGCACAACGAATACGGTTGAGATTTCCAGCGACTATCACGATGTCGTTCACGAACTGGATCATCGCATCGGACAAATGCTGATGCGTCTCGATGAACTCGGCATTGCCGAAGAAACACTGGTCGTCTTTACATCCGACAACGGATCTTGGTCGAATCACCCCAAAGCCCGACTGGGCATTCCCGGTATCTCGGGAACCGGTTATCCCTACCGCGGCGCGAAATTTGAGGCTTACGAAGGGAGCACTCGAGTCCCAGCGATCATTCGATTCCCAGGCGTGATTCCAGACAATGTGATTTCGCACGAACCAGTCACCGGACTCGATTGGTGGAAAACGTTCGCCGATGTCGCTGGTGCAGATATTCCGAGCGACCGTGAACTCGACGGTTTCAATGTTTGGCCATTCCTGACCGGACTTCCCAGCACAACTTCACCTCGCCCCTTCGTCCCTCATGATCGCGGCAAGGGGCTGATCGCGATTAGCAATCGAGGGTTCAAGCAGTATCAGGATCGATTGATCCAAATCGCAAAGGATCAAAGCGAGTTGATCGACGTCAGCCGATCTCATCCGAAACAATCCAACGTGATGAAGCAACAAATGGAGGCGGCAAACGGAAGCATTCTCGCTGATTCACCCATGTTGGAGCCGGCGTCGAAGCAGTCGATTCTCACCTCGATCGATCACCCCTATTTGAATGTCACTGCCGGGGAATCAACCAGCTTTTCCATTTCGCTGAAAGTCGCTCCAGACCATCCGGTGAATGTCCGTCTTCGCAAGCGAAGCGGTTCTGACACCGTCGAGTTGACACCCCAATCGCTCACGTTCACACCGGAGAACTGGAATTCATCACAAACCGTGACGGTCGCGTCAAAGGTTGAAATCTCCAATGAATGCATCGTATATGTCGCCGAAGCGTCAGGCGACGTTCCGGTACGTGAGATCTATCTACGTCATCGACCAATAAACAAGCAAGCACCATGAATCCAACGATCTATTCAAAAGCATTCACTTCGCTGGTTCTCTTCAGTTTGCTGCTTCCGACAATCGTCTGCGCCGCACAGCGCCCGAACTTTGTGATCACCATCGCGGACGATCATGGATACCATCATTCTTCAGTGTACGGGGCGTCTGAATTCCAGACGCCGAACATGCGACGACTTGCCGCCGATGGCATTCGGTTTGACAACGCATATGTGGCATCACCAGCGTGCGGTCCGAGTCGGGCGGCGTTGTTCACGGGGCTGATGCCGTACAAGAACGGCATCGTCGGCAACCACGAGACTGAACTGCAAGCCGGTGTCGAGTCGTTGTTACCGGCATTGATCGACCAGGGCTATGA
>JBAUHR010000511.1:0-4255 GCA_049680385.1 Rubripirellula sp.
GGCCAGTGTGATGCGGATTTCGGTCAGTCGCTGGATCAGGACTTCGTCGCTGACGAATTCGATGTCTTCGTCGACGAAGTCCAAGCCGGCTTCGACGTCCGCAAGCAAATCCAGCAGCGTCGATCGCATCGACTCAAGCGGCTTGGATAGGTTGCCAGAGAGTTGTCGGAGGGCGTGGTCCAGCGATCCGCGGCCTTCGGCGTCGATCACGCCCAGCACGGCTTCGGCTTGTGTCAGATCCAGCCGACCAGCCAAGAACGCACGCATGGTGAATTCGCCGGGACGGGCGGCCCGGGCACCACTGTCGACGGCCATTTGCGTCAATCGAGTTAACAATGGCAGCGAGCCAATCGTGTGCAGTTCGGCCGAGGGTTGCCCGGTGTAGCTGCGTGGTGTCGGCCACAGCATCGCGTCGACGGGGATCTGACCGATCGGTTTGCCGAGATCAACCGTCGTTGAAATTCGTGTGGGCCGAGTGACACCTGAAACTGAAAAGCCAAGGCGAGAAAGGATACCTACGGAATCCGTGCCAGACATTCGAACGATGCCACGCGGGGCGGGCGAGGTTGGCGACGCGATTGCGACGATGGTTTCTTCGGTGTCCCACACGTGATCATTGACCGCCGCTGGCGGATTCGTGATTCACTGATACCAATGAAGCCGACGGATACGATCGGGATGCCACGCCTTCGACACTCTCGCCAGCTTGTGCGAGTGCGTCGAGCACGTTTTGCTGAGTCAGCAAGTCACGCAGAACGATCGGTTGATTCGGTGTCCGGCCAGGATAGATCGCCAACAGCGGAATCGATCGGCTTTGAAGTTCTTCGAGCTTCTGTTGAATCGCCGGGTCAAAGTCGGTGTAGTCGGCGTACATCGCAACGGCATCAAGTTTGTCGACAAGCTTCCGCGTCTCTTCCGTATTGATCGCGAATTCATAGTTGTAGATGCAGTTGGTACACCACTTGGCCGAAAAATCCAGCAACACAGTTTTGCCTTCGGCTTGGTACTGGGCCAAACGTGCTTCGCTGTAATCTTCCCACGCCAGCACTTTGGGACCGGGGACCAAGACATTGAATGCGGCGTACGAAATCAAAGCTGCTGCGATGATGCCGCCGGTCCATGCGGAGATTCGCTTTGGCAGGTCTGACCAGGACGGAACTTGGCCGATGATCCAACATCCAAACCAGACGCCGATCAGCGAGACAAAGACAGGCAGTTTTTGAAAGTCTTGGAACTGGGCGAAGAAGAATGCAACGGTTCCCAAAAACAAAAACGCCATGAACTCTTTAAACGTTTCCATCCAATTGCCGGGTTTGGGCAACCAAGCGATCAGTTTCGGCTGCAACCCAATCAACAGATACGGAAGCGACATTCCCAAACCAACAGTCATGAAAATCGCGATCGTTTCAACCGACGACAACCCGAGCGTTAGACCCAGAATGTACCCCAACAACGGTCCGCTACATGGGGTCGCCAGGATCGTCGCGAAGACACCTTTCGAAAACGCGCCGGTCAACCCTTCGCGGCTCTGCAGATCTTGCGACGCCTTGTTCGACGCCATGCCGGGCGCCGGGATTTCCCAAACGCCCAAATAGCTAAGCGCCAAAGCGAACAGCCCCAGTGTCAGGCCCAGCTTGACGGGAAAGTAGGTGAATTGTTGTCCCCAGCCAAACTTGAACACGACGGCCAGCATCGCCAACAACGCAAAGACCGCCAAAATGCCGGCCGAGTAAACGAGGTTCAACATCAGCACTCGGCGACGATCTTCGCCGGCTTGGCTGACGAATCCCATGATCTTCAATCCGACCACCGGCAGCACGCAAGGCATCACGTTCAAGATCACGCCGCCGACAAACGCAAAGAACAAAATGATCGGAAATGACGTTGCCGCTTTCGGGCTGCCTTCGATTTCAGTCAGAGTCGGCGGTTGGCCATTTGAGTTGCCACCGGAAACCGAGCCTACGATCGGGACTGATGCCTGGTCGTCGGTGGCAGTCGCTGTCGGTGTCGGTGTCGCTGCAACCTCGTCAACCCAGTTGGTTTCGGCAGCCGCATCCAACGCTGTCGATGACTTGGACTTTGCAAATGTCACCGCGCTAGCACCCGAGCCGGTCGCAGCCCCGACGGTCAACGTCGATGAAAACGTCAAAGCGACTGGGCGATGGCAACTGTTGTCCGTGCAGGCTTGGTAGGCGATCAAGCCTTCGATCGTTCTGACGCCAGCGGTCGCGTCGGCGGGAACGGCGATCGGCAGCGACCATGTCACTTCGCCGCCGTAGTAATGAACCGGCGGCAACGAAGGCACGATGGATTTGCTGATCACGGGCTTGTTGGACGCTGGCTTGCCGATCTTCAGTCCACTCTTTTGAGTCAGCACAAAGTTGGTCGACGATTCAGCATCGTCCGTCGCTGCTCGATAGACGTGGAACGTTTCATCCGGCTTGGCCGTGAACGTCAAGACAGCCGTATCACCCGGTGCGACTTGTTGCGGACTAAGCGAAGCCGTCCACTGAACCACGTAGTCCCCGTCGCGAAACCACTCCGGTGCATTGATTGGTTGCTTGCCGGTTTCGGGATTCGTCGAATTCTTTTCCGCGGGTGTCATAGCGACGGCGGACGAGAATGCGTTTTGTTCGGCCGCTGGGCCACCGTAATTGGCGGTCAGCGTTTCGCGAATTGGCATGCATTTGCCATCGATCGTTTCGCAGGCCAGACCGCTGAAGCTGACTCGGATCGAATTTTCGAAGCCCGCTGGGATTTCGAGCGGCGCCGACCAAACGACTTTGTCTTCGTGTTCTTCGACCGTCAAGCCGTTGTACTGTGACGAGATGCTCTTTGACGGTTCGACGCTAGGCACGAAGTCGCCGACCCGTTTTACTTCGCTGGGAGACTTGATCTCGATCGTGGTGCGAAGTGGGCCGCCGCTCTTTTGAGTCGTCGAATAGACGTGCCAAGTGGGAGCGATCGTCGCTTCGACTTCCAACCGGCCCTGGCCCGATGCGTCGACAAAGTACTTTGCTTGCAACGTGACCGGCTCGGCAACATTCGCACTCTCTCCGAATCCACCCAATGAGAAATTGGGGAAAACATCGGATCCAGCACCAAAGTCATCCTGGGCTGTCGCTACATGCGCAAAGCTTGTCCCGAACAATAGAAGCATTGCGAAGAGAGCGGCCAGCCGATCCGTGACGGTCGTGTTTTTTCTATTCAGCATGGTTTTAGTGTTTGAGGGGGGCGAGCACGCAAATTCTACTTGTCCCGCGAATGTTCAGTCAACGAAGCTGGGGATCAAGGTTTGTGCAGTTTGCGTGTTTTACCGCTGTTTCGGCTGTGAATTTGAGCCGCAAGTTCGGTGATCTCGTCAATTCGCCGGGCGACTGCGTCGGGACCGGCTGGGAATGAACGTTGTTCTAGAACGATCCAAACTAGCCAATTTGCCAGGCTGGACCATACCGTCGCAGCGTGAATGGTCTGGGCTTCTAATACGTTTTCTAGGCCGAAGCCCGCCATAGCGGCTTGCCATACCGTTTCTTCTTCGGCTTCATCGCGCCCGGCCAGAAATCCGCCTACCCAACGAGCCAGGTCGGCCGAGGGAGTGTCGATTCGCAGCGCATCAAAGTCGATCAGGCCGCCCGGACGTCCGTCGCTGAACAAGACGTGGTCGCGGTGACAGTCACGCAGCACATATTGGGTGGCCACGCAGCGGCCCTGCATACCCATGAGGTCCGCCGTGATTTGGTCCGCTGTGGGCGACCAATGACGCCGCAGCATCTCGGATGCACGCTCCACGGCGTTTGACAACGTTGTTGGCAGCGTTTCGGTGGTGCTTGGTGGGTGTCGAGATTGAAGCACCTGAGTCACAAGTGGACGCAGTTCTTCGATACGGCGGAGTCTTGCAAAAACTGCGGGGGCAGGTTGCTGTATTTGTTTGTAGGGAGCGACTGCCGTGTGAAACTGCCGCAGTGCGATCGCGCCTGATTGAATTTGGTCAGGTGGCGCGTCTGCGGGCGCTGGTGCGCCAGGCATCCAAGATACGAGATCCCACGGTCGACCCACTGCCGTCGTCACGCCACAAATTTCTGGAACCAACACGCATCCAGATCGCCGTGCGAATGTTGCCACGGCGTGAACTTCTTTGACTCGCGATATGCCGGTGCCGCTTGTCCAGCCTTTTAAAGCAAAACGGCTGCCCACATCGGACACGCACTCAAACACGACTCCACCGCTAAATCCCGGCGGCACCATGGTTGCTGTT
>JBAUHR010000512.1:0-7038 GCA_049680385.1 Rubripirellula sp.
AGAGTGCTTCGGGCAGTCGGTACCTGGAGCGAATCCTGACAATCTCGGAAACGTGCCGTCTTCAAATCCGAAACGCTTACGAGTACCTGGTCGAATCAATGCGTGCCCAATTCACCAGCCGTCCCGCTCCATCGCTCCTGCCTGACACCAACGATCTGAAAACAGCCGCAGCCTAATTCATCACACCGGCCCGTGAACGGTTACCCGTTAACGTAAAACGCAGACCAATTGACGCCGACCGGAGTTCCGCCCTTCAATTCAAGTTCGATCTCGCTGTCGCCGGCACTGTTGGAATACCAAACTAACAGCGGCCCGTTGACGATATTGCCTCCGCTGCCCGTGATCGTCGTGTTGTTGCCAACGTCAAAGCCGGACGTGGTGTTGTAAGCGAACGAGTTTGTGATGGTGACATCGCCGGCAGTGGCGACCGTTGCAAAGCCCGTTCGCATTCCATCGACAACCACGTTTTCGATCGTGAAGTCAGTTCCGCCATACGTACGAACGCCACCTTCCGAACCCGAAAGCTGAATGTTGTCTTGGATGGGATACCCCCACCAAGTGTGTCCATACTGTTGATACTCAGGACGATCGATCACGTTTTGCGATGGAAAAAGCTGTCCCGTGATCGTGCTGTTCTTCAGCGTCGTGTTGGTCACTTCGGTGCCTGTGAAAAAACCGTGACCGAACGTCATCATGGTTAAGTTCAGGTTGTTAACGACCGCATTGGTAGCGTCGTCCACATTCAGCCCGGCAGCTTTGCGATGGCCAAGGTAGGGCTGCTTCCCCTGCGAAGATCCCTTACCAAAGGCATCGCTCAATCCATAGTATTCAGTATGGGATCCTCTGGCGACCACGGTTGCCCCGTCAATCGTGTTGTCGGCGCCAGTCAACTTGACGTACTGAGTTCCCCAGTCGGCGTAACGTTGGGAATTCGGATCGGTGTCCAGGGCTATGTCTTCGCCGATCAGCGTCAAGCCAGTGAGCAGATTGTCGGTGCCGTCAAGTATGACAAGGTGAACGCCACTGCCGTGTCCCAACGAACGTCCATATCCGGCGAAGTCGCGGGTGTCCGCCTTGATCGTGGTTCCGGTCAGGTCGAAGGTATTTCCCGTACCAAGAAATTCCAAGAACTTCGGTTCGATGGCCCCGGCCGATGTGTCAAGATGATCGCCGTTGATCCAGTAGGTGCCTGGTGTCGTAACGCCTGTCACTGGGTGCGGGTCCCCACCCGTCGTGCTCAATGACACCGTGGTGTTGTTCACCAACTTTGCCAATGCCCGCAATTCCGCCAAGTTGTTGGCCGTGCCGTTATTAGGAAGCAGGATGCCAAACGTACCACTCGTCGTACTTCCAAAACCATCGTTCACCGCAAACGAAAATGCATCTGCGATGGACGTGCCGTTGTGAGCATAAGTCACCAGGTTGTTATCAACGTCGGCCTGGGTGAACGTGTCATAGACGCCTAGAACTGTACCACCGCGAACAACCGTACCGCTCTCGGGAAGGCTCGTCACCGTATACGTCAACTCCGCCGCGGATTGCTCGGCATCGGTTGTTTGCAAGTTCGCTGACGTGATGATGGTCGAGGCGTTCGCGCTGGCGGCCAGCGTGTTGTTGGCGGTCAAAACTTCTTCGGTATTGGGCGAAGATGTGCTGATATACAGACTGAGCACTTCGGCTGCGGTCAGCTCGTTGTCGTAGATGCGCACATCATCCAACCGTCCGTCATAAACACTGGATCCATTGGTGTGCGAACCCAACGTAAACGCGCTAATACCAGACATCGCCTTTGACTTGCCCGTACCAGAGGCCCAAACCTGTCCATCAAGATAGATGTTCATGTCGCCGGTGGTCGCGTTCTTTGTAAACGCCCAGTGATGCCACGAGTCTTTGTGGATCAACGGATCGGAGACCGTCTGATCGATCCGGTCATAGCCAGACTCATTGCCAGCGTCCCAGTAGACTCTGCCGTTGCTGTACGACATGTGAACATTGAAGACGCGACCGCCCGTTGAATTGACTCCATAAAGAATGCTGTCGTTGGTCGGTTGGGTATCACCCCCGTACGACCAAAACGCAAACGTCACTTCTTGATTGACCGTCGAAAATGCAGCGGTCGGAACCGAGACGTTGCCGCTGGAACTGAACTCGATCGCGCCTCCCAGTTGACCGTCCGCCCATGTGCCGTTGGTGACGGTGCCGTGATTGCCGCTTCCTGACGAATCGCTCGCCACCACACCCGAGGTTTCATCGAGCGGGTACCAAGCCACCGCCGTCATGACAACTCGCGTCTCGAGGGTCTCGAACAATTGCTGTCGGCGCCGTCGAACTGCAGTACGCCGGCGTGGCGACTTTGGACCGCGGGACAACCAACCGGAAGGCCGGCAAAGTGATAGAGGCATTGAGTTGGCAATCAAAAATGATTCGAGATGAAAAGATCGAGCTGGTCCGTAACCTAGGTCGCAGCGCTGCTGTTCGGTGCAATCGAAAACAGCAGGCTCAAAGAACCACGGTGGACACTTGCTTGAAAATCAGAACTGAAAAAGAAAAGAGGCCGCGGGGCCAAACGTCCGGCATCACCGATGCAACGCTTCTATCCCGCCGCGACCGGATCAAAGGCGTTCAGTCGGCCCTAATATTAGCATGATAATCCAACTCACGTGCGTTTTCCCCGATGCATGCGTGTGCGGCCAAACCAGCGATCCCAAGCGAGGGGCACCCGCGTGAAACGGACGGGTGCGGCCGAGATATGACGTCAAAATTGGCGCATTCCGCAAAACTCGCCGCCACCCCACCGGAGGCCGTGCGGTTTGAATTCACCCTTTTTTCAAGGAGGACCTGATCCCAAGCGAGGGGAGGATTCCAGTGCGGAACCCTCTTCTCGCTGACGCTCGACTCGTCCAAAGCGAGAGCGAAGGAAACGCTTGTCAAATAATGACTAAAAACCGCACGGCTTCCCCGAGTGCAGGCACCAAGAATTGGGATGACCGGCGACGGTTCCACGTACGAAGACGGTGGCAACTGGGGTGGCACAGCGCCAGTCGATGACCTGACGACGAACACTGTGACTTTCAGTGGTGTACAGTCGATCTATCCTCCACTCGTCAAGTAAGTGGCATTGATTTCAATATTGGCTCAACGCTTAGCGGCACAGGCAGCATTGAAATCGGGGCAGGCGTTAGCCGGTACGCTCAACGCATAGATCACAGGAACCGCTCCTGGCGCCAGCGGGTACGACCAAGTCGACGTAAATGGTCTCGTGGACGTTTCGGGCGTCACCTTGAACCCAATTTTCTCCGCTGGCGGTTACTCCAACGGCGGCTTATTGTTCATTGTCCGCAATGACGGCACCGATGCGGTCACTGGCACTTTTGCTAGCCTCAATCAAGGCGACTCTGCGACGACCTATGGCGGAATCGATTGGCAGATCAGCTACTTCGGCGACAGCGTTGGCAATGCCTTCACCGGTGGCAACGACATTGCTTTGCTAGCGGTCACCGCCGTTCCCGAGCCCTCGTCGTTGGCTGTGATTGGTCTTAGCAGCCTATGCCTATTGATTCGTCGCAAGCGTCGCCGGTAACCACGACGACGCTTCGTCCACGGTTGTCGTCGATTCGCCATGCCGTGGCCACGCATCAAAGCTCAAACGCTGAGGCGTCACTGCCCGGCCAACTGGTCGACTGATTCTTCCGAAGCTGGCATTGACACCCGCTCGGTTGGAATTTTAGGGTCACCATGGAATCGAAAAAAACCTTGGCACTTTGGGCCAAGAATGCCGATTATCCAGATAAAGACTTCGAGAATCGTTTTCGCTTTGTGAATGGATTTGCAAAGCACAGAACTTCACGATGCTGATCGTTAGCTGAGCCGAAGGTAAGCACGGATGCTGAAACACAACACAACTCGCGCACTTTTGTTGACCACTTGCGCCGCCGCTACGCTGGTTTCCACCGGCTGCCGCAGCGTTCCAGGCATGGGAATGTTCGCTCGTCGCAGCGAACCGTCGGCCGAAGCTCTCGCAGGTACGGGCCCCAGCCAAACCTATCCGGCCCCGCCAAGTGCGTCCGCGACTCCCGAAGCGATCGCATCGATTGCCGGTGGCACCGCCGTCCCATCGCCGATCAAGAAACCGGGATCCGTCAACGCACAAGTCGCCGGTTACAACGTAACCCCTGGCTACGCTTCGCCTGCAAGCAACACAACTGCGTCGACCAACATGTCAGCAGCCCAAGCAAACGGCATCTACAGCGGCGCTTCGTACACGTCACCGACGACTGCACCGTCCGCTGCGACGACATCAACGAAGCCATCCGGATACACGTTTGGCAACAGTGCGTTCGTTCCCAAGTCCGATGCGACCGCAAGCACGGAATCATCCGCCGCACCATCCAGTTATGCGGTGCCTAAACAGTCCAGCTATGCTTTGCCGGGATCGACTGCCGCATCAACAAAGCTAACGACGCCGTCGACCAGCTACTCGTCGCCACCGCCAGAACCGACCAAAGTTCCCGCGACCGCGACTGCTAGTTCGTCATTGCCATCCAGTTCACCATCGGGACCGAGCATGTCGTCAGGCGGCTTCGCGTTACCATCCGGCGTTTCGCCCGCCGCATCAGCAATCACGCCAGCATCAAAACCAGCGGACTCGGCTACACCTGCTTCGTTCAGCTTTCCGAACTCAACACAGCCGTCGTTCTCGACCGCCAAGGCAACTGCCGAAGATTCGATACCGTCTAGCACCGGATACACACCAGGAAGCACTGGCGGCAGTTCCTACATGCCCGGCAGCACGGGCAAGGCGAGCGGCTATCCAACGGGAACCGAAACCCCCAACACGTCGGGCTCGTTCTACCGCTGAAGTAACGTTGACTCAAACGCGAACGTCGAGATGTCCATTAGCAATTTGCTTTTGGACGTTTACGGTCTGTTCTAACATCGAGATGATCGCGTCACCGCTTTGCTTTTGAGTATCGAGCGCCTTCTTCGCAACCGCCATGTCGATTTTCTGAATCATGGCTTGGTCACGAGCCTGAAGGACTTGCTGTACCGGAGCGGGAATACTCGACATCGGGAATCACCATCTAGAAAACATACGAAACTGCACTTCGTAAGTCTTCGCCATGTTTCCCGTCGGCTTCACAGTTATTCGCCGGCTGAGCTGGTTTCTCCGCGAAAGCAGATTCAGGCTGTAACGATTTTTCGGGTCGTCAGTCGTTGCTGCGTTGGTTGCCGAAAATCATGAACAGGTAGTACGCCAAAGTCATGACCGATTGCAGAGTGGCCGCCACATAAGTCAGTGCCGCCGCACCCAGCACTTTGCTGACGTAATGTTCTTCGTTGGCTGCGATCATCCCTTGGGCCACCAGTTCACGTTTCGCTCGTGCGCTAGCGTCAAACTCGACGGGCAAGTTCACCAACTGAAAAAACACGACCGCCGAAAAGAAGATCACACCGATCAAGATCAACGCTTTCGACGACATCAGATAACCGACCATCAGCAACACGCCGCTGATGCCGGAACCAAAGTTTGCCGCCGGCACTGCCGCGTTACGAACGACCAACGGCAAATAGCCCGTTGCATCCTGGAACGCGTGACCCGCTTCGTGACAAGCCACACCAAGGGCCGCCATCGAACGACCGCCATAGACATCGCTGCTTAGACGAAGCACCTTCCCACGTGGATCGTAATGATCACTCAAATGGCCTTGCACCTGTTCAATTCGAACCGACTGCAAACCACCATTGTCGAGCATTCGGCGCGCCGCCTCGGCACCCGACATCCGTGCCGGAATCTTCGCCATTTCGCTGAACGACGACTTCACTTTCCACTGGGCATACAGCCCCAAAAGCATCGCCGGAGCCAGAAAAAGAAAGTACATGATCATCGTTGCAGTCTCTCACTTGACCTAAATACGTTGACCGCCAAAACGGCAGCAATCGGTTCGCACCCACAATTATGCAATTGCCGGACCAACCGGCAGTCCGCCGCGGCCAAGCAGCGGTGCAGCACTCATTCCCGCGCTGTTGGCGTCACTTGCAAATTGACGTTTTCGTCACCCCGACGGACCACGATTTTCACTTCTTCGCCGATCTTCAAAGCCTCGATGGCGTAGGTGTAGTCGTAAATGTCTTCGATTTTTCGGCCCGCCAATTCAACAATCACGTCGCCGCCCTTCACCCCCGCCTTGGCCGCCGGCCCTTCGCCCGCCACGCCGCTTAGCTTTAGACCCTTGATGTCGCCGGCAACATAGTCCGGGATCGTTCCCAAATAGGCCGTCAAGTTTGCACGCGGAACGTCTTTCTCCGACGCCTCGCCTTCGGCCAATTCAAATTTTGGTGGCTCTTCCGCGGCCATGAATCCGCGAGTCAACAGTGCGAACAGGCGACTGATTTTTGCGGCACCTTCATAGTTCAGCTTGTCCGGAGTGTCGCGGGGTGTGTGGTAGTCCTCGTGCGCACCGGTGAACGCCGACAAAATCGGCACATCCCTAGCCACAAACGCCGACGCATCGGTTGGTAAACGCGTGCTGGTTTTATCCAGCGTCAATTCCAATCCAACCGGCACGTTTCGCCGCTGGACTTCGGAATCAAACCCTGGCGATGACCCCAGCCCTTGAATCACAAGCTTTTCACGAAGTCGCCCCACCATGTCCAAGTTCAAGTACGCCGCAACGGCTGCGGTCAAAGGCGCCGCATCGGTCGTCATGCCGTGCGCCGCGGCTGCGGCTGCATAGTCGGCATCGACGGGTGTCTTGGGGGCACTGGGGTAAAGATCATAGTAAGCATCCACAAACGCCTGCGAACCGAACAGCCCGAGTTCTTCACCACTCCAACCAGCAACCAACAGGTCTCGCTTCGCATTCAAACGTCCCGCCTTCTTTTCGGCAGCCAAGTACTGAGCAATTTCGAGCATCGCCGCCACACCCGACGCGTTGTCATCGGCACCAACATGAATCCCGTCGCGTTCGTCTTCTTTGGCAAGCGAGTTGCTGCCGCCACCTTTGCCTAGGTGGTCGATGTGCGCCCCAACGACGACAA
>JBAUHR010000513.1:0-2283 GCA_049680385.1 Rubripirellula sp.
AGCGAGACTTCCCCGAGCGAACGTACAACAAAATGCTCGGGACGACGCTTCACGAACTGGCCCACATCCTCGAACGGCCGTCGTTGTTCCAGCCGCGTCCCTACAACCAGCAGTACATCCGCGCCGAAGCCATCCGAATCGCCGACGCCGTTTCTCGCGACGAGGAGGGCGACGGTTCGACGCCACCGTGGACGACGCATGAATCCCGGTTCATGCGGATTGCGTACCACCTGCGCCATCGTGCGGCCGGTCTCGGCTACGACATCCGAGCGGACGAAGTCTACAGCCCCGAGCGGTTCGGCATGTCGCCGGCCGCCAAGTACGCACAAGCGATCAAGCCCGAAGCGGACACGTTGTGCGCCGCGTCGTTTCGGCAGATCTGCTCGCAGCCCGTCTCGCCCGGTTTCAAGGCCATCTACGAAGCCGACAAACGTGCATGGATCAACGCCCACCCCGAAAGGCAAAGGAGCCACGATGAATTTGACATCACTACTTGAAACGATCACCAACCGCCAACGCCAGCGACGGATCACCAAGTGGTCTGACTACCGACGATTGGTCGCCAGCATCTGCGACGGCAAAGAACCGGATGCAGACAAGATCGCTACCGTACTAGCCGACAATGAACGGACGCTCGACGAGCTACGCCACGACGCCGAACTACTGGCCCGCCGTCGAAGCCTGCGTGACGAGTACGACGCCATCGCACCGCTCGAAAGCGAAGCGTCCAAGCTCGCCAAGCAGATCGACGCTGCCGAGCAAACCCTCGAAGCGTTGACGGCGAAGCACGAAGAAGAAATGTCGCCGCTCTACATCCGGCGAAACGAGATCAACGCGATCCGTAAACGAGCATCCCAGGCCCGCATGGAACTACGGAACACGTGCGAGGACCGCGAACTCGTCGCCGAATACGATTCGGTCGTCGAAGAACTCAGCGCGGCCGACCACACGCGAGCGTCCCTCGCCGAAGAAATGGAAAAACGCGAAAGCTGGGCTCGGCAAGACAGAGAGAAAGGGAAGGCGACTCCGTTCAAGAACGAAGCGAACCGCTACGCCGAGCAAGCCGAAACGCACAAAGCCATCCTGGCCGACCTGCGAGCCAAGTACGAGCCAGCAGAAAACACGGTCAACGCGTTGCAAGAACGCTTGTCGGAAATCGAAGACCGCTTGCTCGAACCATGATCAAGGAAATTGCAATTTGCGATTTCAGTAACTCAACGTTGTTCGCATCGAATTTCTATACGATCTGCTAGCCGTTCTTGGTCAGCAAATGACGCGGGGTTCGGCGTATGTCAGCTCGCAGCGTTTCACGCTGCGTCCAATCTTGCGAAGTTTTCGAGGAGATCGCAAGCTGATTCATTATCGTCCAACCTCTACGTCGACGGAAGAGCGTGGTCAAAAATCAAGTCGTTCAGGTCAGCCTGTACCTTCTTGAGTTCTTGAGATGCATCCGACAACTCTTCGGCTTTCTCTTTGCAGCGAGCATCGCCGAGCTTCTTCTCTGACAACACGGATTCAATTAGCTCATCAACGTTTCGCAACTCGTTTTCCATCGAAGACTTCAACGCCTTCTGAATTCCCTCGGTCTTCTCGTGAACGGCCGCAGCACCCTTTGCGGCGACAGATCTAGCATTATTGCGAAGCTCGGAAGCAACCATTTTCGCTGTCGAATCTTTGATTTGACGTGCGATCTTTCCCTCTTTCAAAACGCTCTGTAGAAAGCTTCCGGCAAAGAGCATTCCAATGAGAATAACTGGATTGGTGATACCAAGGAGAAGTGTTCCGGTCAGGACAATTCCGATCGCGGGACCTAAAGACTTCAGCATTTCCTTAGTTCCGAGCGTTGCGCCAATGTGAGCTGACCCAACGCCCCCAACTATAAAACCAGCGCTGCCCGCAAGCAGGCGTTCTAAACCGCTGGGAGGCTCGTAATCCGATTTCGCTTCGCCCTTTAGGACTTTCTTCATCGCGTCGATCTCAATCACGATTTCATCGACCTCTTGTTCTACACCCTCTGTGATTTCGACGACGCGTTGCTGAACAAAGGGAGTCAAATCTTGTTTAGCCCATGTTGTGTATTCACGAGTGATTTTAGAATTGATGTGTTCTGCTACTTCGGTCGCAAGTACCTCCGCCTGCTTCTTCGCGCCTTTGATCTTCCAGTCTTCAACTGCAATGACCTTGAATTTATTTGTCGGCGTGAAGTCGTTAGCCCAATCAGGTATCTGATCAGCGACATCTCGTACAAAATTTTCAACCCGCATGCTCACATCGCTCTGGAGT
>JBAUHR010000514.1:0-33207 GCA_049680385.1 Rubripirellula sp.
GCCGATGCCACCGCCAACGACGGTTGTGCCGCTGACTCCACGGCGATCGACCACATTCTCGCTCTGACGACGTCCACGCCACTTCATATCACCGACTCCGCAAACGGCCCGCAGGCACATGACCAAACTTCAAGAAATCAATCCAACACAGCGCTTGAGTATACGTGGCACGCCCAATCCCAGGCACCCACCCGAGCCGTGTTTTGTCCAGCCCTGTTTGGCGGCCAAATCGCTCTTGGATCGAGTCAGCCGACGATAAACGCAGTTTGCACGGCGATTTCAAGTTCTTCGTTCGTCCGAACGATCAGGGTTTTCGCCGCTGCGTCCGAATCGGAAATGTCCGTGACGGTGCCCGCCGACATGCCTGATTGATTGGCCTGGGTATCGATCTTGATGCCCAGGTGCTGCAATCGTTCGGTCGCTAGCCGGCGAATCTCGGCTGAATTTTCGCCAATTCCCGCTGTGAAAATCAACGCGTCGACACCACCCATCTCTGCTACGTACCCGCCGATCGTCTTGACCAACCGGTGAACGTAGATATCGATCGCTAGCGACGCCGAATCGTCTCCCTGGTCACGCCTGCTAAGAATGGATCGCATGTCACAGTCACCGCACAGACCAAGCAGCCCGCTGGACTTGTTGAGCAAGTGGTCAACTTGGTCGGCCGTCATGCCGGCATTTCGGATCAAGTGAAGTGGCACCGACGGATCGATGTCGCCCGACCGAGTTGCCATCACGAGGCCTTCGAGCGGCGTCATGCCCATCGATGTGTCGACGGCAACGCCATTGACTGACGCGGTGGCGCTCGCACCGCCACCTAGGTGCAGCGAGACGATTCGAGCGTTCGATGCCAATTGAGGCTGTCGTTGACTGAGGTGGGCGATCGCTTGTTTTGTCACGAATCGATGCGATGTTCCGTGGGCCCCGTAACGGCGCACACCGTGGTCGACGTAAACCGATTCGGGGACCGCATAACGGTACGCGGCCGGTCCCAACGTTGCAAAAAAAGCGGTGTCGAATACTAAGACTTGATCCAAGCCCGTTTTCATTTGATCGATTGCTTCGACCACCGATCGCGCAGGCGGATTATGCAGTGGCGCAAACGAGTCCAAGTTGCGCAATTCGGCAATGACGGATGGCGTTACCAGTGCAGGTGATTGAAACACTGCGCCACCTTGGACAATTCGGTGACCGATTGCGTCAATGGAAAGCGACCGATGTTGGTCAAGTGCTGCCTTGGCCGCCGACAAGTGATCGCTTGCCTCGCCACCGGATTGTCCGATTCGGTCGATTAGTCCTTCGGTCAAACGTTCGCCACTGGTCGTGTCGACGCACGCGAACTTTAGCGTTGTGCTGCCGACGTTAAAAACGAGCACGTTCATGACGACTGGGACCTTTCGGATATCGGGTCGGTTGAAGCCTGAGCTTGGATGGCGGTGATCGCGACCGTGTTCACGATGTCCGCGACCGTGCAACCGCGAGACAAGTCGTTGACGGGTTTGCGAAGACCTTGCAGTACCGGGCCGATCGCGACCGCGCCTGCCGAACGCTGGACGGCTTTGTAGGTGTTGTTTCCCGTGTTCAGATCGGGGAAAATAAACACGGTCGCGCGTCCCGCCACTTCGCTGGACGGTAATTTGGTGGCGGCGACCGACGGATCGATGGCCGCGTCGTATTGCAGCGGGCCTTCGATAGGCAGTTCGGGACGCATCGAACGCAACAGCCCGGTCGCTTTACGAACTCGCTCGACATCTTCGCCGTGCCCACTCTCGCCGGTCGAATACGACAACATCGCGACACGAGGTTCGATCCCAAACTGGCTCGCCGTGTCTGCACTGCTGCTGCCGATTTCGGAAAGCTCTTCGGCTGTTGGATTCGGGATGACGGCGCAATCGCCATAAACCAATACACTGTGTTTCAAGCACATCAAGAATACGCTACTGACCACTTTGACGCCCGGCTTTGTCTTGATGAATTCAAACGCGGGGCGAATGGTATTGGCCGTGGTGTGAATGGCCCCCGAAACCATGCCGCCGGCCAACCCACGGCGGACCATCATTGTGCCAAAGTAGCTGACCTCTAACATGCGGTCACGCGCCACGTCCATCGTGACGCCTTTGTGTTTGCGAAGATCAAAATACTCTTTGGCGAACTCTTCACGCAGCGGACTCGTCGCCGGATTGATGATGGTGACGGCATCGGCTAGTTGGTCGGTTTCGGCCAGCAAGCTGACGCCAACTTGGGCGGCGGTTGCGCGAATCGCGACCGGATCGCCCAGCAACACAATGTCCGCGACATCACGGCGGCGCAGCGCGTCAACGGCTTGCAGAATCCGTGGTTCGTTGCCTTCGGGCAATACAATTCGAACACGCTGCTCTCGCGCCTTTTGCATCAGCGAATGTTCGAACAGCATTGGCGTCAAGCTGGCTGTGCTAGGTGCCTTTAACAGATCAGCCAACTCGTCGCCGTCAACAAAACGTTCGAACAAGCCGATTGCCGATTCGACTTTACGGGGCGAGTTGACTCCGATTTCAGCCTTGACCATCGCCGCTCGGTTGGCTGCGGTGAAGGTGTCGTCGGTCGTCGTTAAGATTGGCAAGCACCCGGGGAACTGCAACAGTCGCAGTAGTGCATCGGGCGGCGCCAAGCCGCCGGTCAACACCATCCCGGCCGGTGACGGGCCATCGGAATTCAAGCACGCAAGTGCACAACCCGCAACAATGTCACTGCGGTCGCCCGGCGTGATTACCAGCGATCCGGAATACAGTCGTTCCAAAAAGCTAGGCAGTTGCATGGCGGCAACTTTCAGCCGAGTGACCTCGCGATCGAGTGTCGTGTCATCGCCGTTGAGCACCTTGGCGTCCAAACCGACTTGAATTTCACGCAGCGTAGGTTGGCGAAGCAACGGAGATTCAGGAATAAAATAGATCGGTTCATTACCGCCAAGTCTTGTTCCCTGAAACGCCTCCCGAACGGCATTGGCACTATCGTCATCGATTTGGTTGACAATGGTCGCCAAAACATGGCCGCCGTGATCGATCAATGAGTCGTTGCCAATCCGGATCGACTGCACGCAATCGCTAACGGATTTGCCACGGGATGAGTAGACCGGCATGATCGCGCAGCCAAAATTGACTGCAAAATCAGCATTCAATTCAAACTCAAGCTCGGGTACCAAGCCTTGAAAGCTAGTGCCTTCGACCACCGCAAAATCGCCATCCTGCTGGATCGCCTTGAAACGCTGTTGGACTCGTTGGATCAGTTCATCGTAGCGGTCTTCGGCCAATAGTTTCCGTGCCTCCATTCGTGTCACACCCGCCATCTGCTGGGCCGTGTGGGGCAAATGATATCGCGCTCGCATCAATTGGATGCTCTGATCCAATTCTGCGGATTCGCGTACCACAGGACGAAAGAAGACGACGCGATTGAACCGCCGAACGGCCAACTCCATCACGCCGAGCGCGATCATTCGCTTGCCGGTCGCGTTCTCGTTGGTTGCTAAGTAAAGGCTTTCAGGCATCGTTTGGTCTCGAGTGGTGTTTCCGACGGATCCTAGCAAAAAGTTGCCGGGAATGGACCTACGGATACTCCTGGTCCACGGGCGTTTTGGCGGCCGCTCTCAATCGTGGAACAGATCGCTCCGGTGAATTTCAGCGCAACACGATCGTGGCATTGTCGCAATCGTGGGCATCGGAGGCTCACAGATCGAGGGCGACTGCGGATGGGTGTGACCCGTCGGCACACTGTTGTGCCGTGACGACCCGAAATCAGGTTCTAAACGGCCGGCCAAAGCAATGCGAAAATAAGGCCTGTCGCGAAGGCGTATACGACTCCATCCAGTACCTCCATCGCGATTCGGCGACGAAACCAGAACACGTGTGGGAACTTTGCGGCGCAGTGAGCTAGTAATCCAACAGTGGTAACGAACTGTATCACACGAGAAAAGCTTTCGCCGGGTAGCAATGCCAATGACGCTAGGTAGCCGATCACGAACGCCGCAATAAAAAAGAAGGCCAAAGTCAAACCAACAGCTTTGGCAATGTTGGGAGGCGTTTCCCAGATCACCATCATGCCTTTGCATTTTCCTTGCTTCTGCAGATAGGCGTCGCTGTTCATCTGGTCGGGCGATTGAGCAAACGGAATCATGTATTGGTCTGCTGGAACCTTGCGTTCACTGATCCATTCCAGAAATTCGTCTTCGACCGGCAACTGCTTCCATTCAGGTTTGTGATGTGGCAACAGCATCCAAGCGATCGTGCTGAGGATGTGCGTGGCGAATCCCGAGACAACGATCGGCAACCATAAATCAAAGACACTCATCTTGCTGGATACTCGCAACTTGCCAACGGCCGCAAACGTAGTCTCGCGACCACGAACAGGCACCTAAAATACCACTGCCGCTGTTGGGTGTGGGCAATGAAAGTGACATCCTCGCAGGGAACTCCCTCGCAAAGGTTTTTGAGATAGCTGCAACGAATTCTTGTCCCGCAACGTTCTAGGGCACCAATATGCCTTGACTTCCAAACCGGAACGTTTTTCAGGCGCGAGTCGCAAGTTTTCCTGCGGAAATCCGGTCGACGCTCTCTTGATGATCACATCGATCAACCGCAGACTCGATTTCGGCCACCATGTTTTGCATGGTAGAGCTGTTGATCGGAGGCCTCAAGCAACTCCGTGGCAGTCGTCGGTGCATTCGGATCCAGAACTGCGAATCCGAAACTGGCGGTGATGTTCAGTTCGCCGGCGGATGTCTCGAACGCTGTATCGGCGACGGCACATCGGCAGCTTTCCGCCATGTCGATTGCTTCGTCACGCCCGATGTGCCCCCACTGCGATTCAGTTGAACCGGTCGTAACGATTGGACGATCGAGGCGGCTGTGGTCTTTTACTGCCGGTCGTGCTTGATGGGCGTCCGTCACTTAGGATATGGGCTTTCAACAGTGACGCCCATTCCGAGAGACGATAAACGATGTTGTTACCTTCATTTCGCTACCGAATGGGTTTTGCGTTCGCTTCGATGTTGTTGCTGGGCCGCATGCCGGTTGGTCATACGCAAGATGGTTCGCAGGCCGATGATGTGCGGCGATCAGCGACGGTGACGGCGATCGAAAAATCTCAGCCGGCGGTTGCCGCTGTCTATTCGTTTGATGACGGTCGGCGTGCGACCGGCAGCGGATCGGTGATTGATCCTCGCGGTTACGTTTTGACAGCCAAGCATGTCGTGATGAAGGATCACATTGTGCTGTTGGGTGGTCGCCCGCCCCTTCGCGCATCGTTGATCGGAACCATGCCCGAGTTTGATGTGGCAATTTTGAAGCTGGGTGATCGGGCGTATCATCGCCCTGGCGCACCGACACATCCGCGGGCTAACTTGCCGCCGGACATCATTCGTCTTGGTGTGGATGCGGACGTTCGGATGGGCGAAACGGTCTTGAATATTGGCAGCCCCGGTGGTCGTGGGATTGTTGCGACGCAGGGGATACTGTCCGCGGTCGCATTCACGGGAATCAATCCGCTGTCGCTGGCGACGCAGTCGTCGACCGCGTTCGACGAAATGTTGCAGTTCGATGCGGCCAGCAATCCGGGCAATTCGGGTGGCCCGCTAGTGAACCTGTTGGGACAGCAGATCGGTATGGCGGTCAGCGGAATCCCTGGCGAAGAAGGCATTCACTTTGCATTGCCACTGAAAACGATCCGCCGATCAATCCCAGCGATCCTGAACAGTGAACTGCGACACCGATACGTCAGCGGGATTGCGATTGATCCGCAGTTGGCAGACGTGGTGGTGAGCGAAGTTGCCAGTGACTCGCCGGCTTCGGCTGCTGGCATCCAAGCCGGCGACCAAATCATTTCGGTCGACGGGCGAGGGTTGCGTGATCCCATCGATTGGGAATTCACTCGGTTTGATTGGCGTCCAGGCGATCAGTACACGCTAGGGTTTCGACGCGGTGATGAAACCATGTCGGCGTC
This sequence comes from Rubripirellula sp., assembly GCA_049680385.1. GTDB lineage: Bacteria > Planctomycetota > Planctomycetia > Pirellulales > Pirellulaceae > Rubripirellula. The sequence continues at coordinate 5,971 of JBAUHR010000514.1, forward strand.
GATCAAGTTGGGTCCACGGACGGGGCAAAAAGGGCAAGAAGTTGATGAGACCGAACCCGGATTGCTTTGTCGACAATCGCCCTACGATCCACGATTACCGAATCCGCTTGACGATGATCAACGTCCGCAAGGTCCGTCATCGATCATGGCGGTCGTTGGTCCCAAGCCGGATTCTTTGTCGCAAGAGGATCATTACGAGTTGCTGATCGAAGGGTTCCTGAAAGTCGATCAAGCGGGCGTCTATCGACTCGGTCTGAGTTCCGATGACGGTTCAAAGCTGTATTTGCATGACGAGTTGTTGATCGACAACAACGGGAACCATGCGCCGATCGTGCGTACGGAATGGGTCGATCTGCAGGCGGGGCTGCATCCGATCCGGATCGAGTTTTACGAAGACCAGGGCGAACAAGTGTTGGAGTTCTTGATTGCCGAAGGCGACGAGGAATTGGAAGCCGTGCAGGCTAACCGGCTGTTTCATCAGACTGAATCAAATGCTGCGGAATCAGCGTCGGCCAATGAGTGATCGTTCGCCGCCTATTCAAAAAGAGCTTTGGCGAATGAGGCGGCGTCGAATTTGGCGATGTCTTCGATTCCTTCGCCGAGTCCGACATACTTGACCGGCAACTGGAACTGTTCGCGGATCGGCAGGATCACGCCACCTTTGGCGGACCCGTCTAGTTTCGACAAAACGATTCCGGTGCAGCCGGCCGCATCACTGAATCCACGGGCTTGGCTGATCGCGTTCTGTCCGGCGGTTGCATCAAGTACTAATAAGACTTCGTGCGGTGCCGCTTCGATCTTTTTGCCGATCACTCGGCGAATTTTATCCAATTGCTGCATCAGATTGGTTTGCGTCTGTAGCCGGCCAGCGGTGTCGATGATGGCAATGTCGGCGCCAATATCGACAGCCTTTTCGACGGTTTGAAAGGCGACACTGGCCGGATCGGCTTCGGGTTTTCCGGTCACGATTTCGCATCCGATGCGGCCAGCCCAAACGGTCAACTGTTCTACCGCTGCGGCTCGGAAAGTATCGCCGGCCCCTAAGACCACTTTGTGTCCGGTCGAGTGCAAGTGATAAGCCAGTTTGCCGCTCGACGTCGTTTTTCCGCTGCCATTGACGCCGACGACTAGGATCACCGTAGGTCCAGATTCCGCAAATTGGATCTCGGTGGATTCTTGTGAAAGCCGTTCGCTGGTCTGTTGGGTGATCGAGTCCAAGACATCGTGGAGGTGGACCACCCGCGCACGAAAGCGGGTTCCAATATCGTCACGAACTGCTTCGGCCGAAGACACGCCCATGTCAGTGCCTATCAGTCGCGCGAACAGATCGCCCAGAAATTCTTCATCAACCAGGCGACCTTCGCTCTTGAAGAGGTCTCGAATGTCGGTGTTGAGTGCCTGACGGGTTTTCGTCAGCGCATTTCGCATTTTCGAAAACACGCCGGTTTCTGGCTCAGGGGGCTTTTCGTCAGTCTTCTTGGAATTCCAGAACGCCATAGTAGCAATCGCATTGGTCAGGGAACATTGGTCAGGGAACTTTTGGTCAGGGAACTTTTGGGTTCGATCAACTCACAGGCGAAGCCACTGGTGCGGGAACGCCTGAATCACCCAGTTTGACGCAAGTTCGCATCGTTCGGTAGGGCCGCTTGACCGAGCGGTGGCCCAGTGCCCCCCAATCGCGCACTCGGCATAAAGTCGAGCTAACCGGTACAGGTTACGGAAGTGGGACTTCTTTCTTAATGGGTGGACCTTTCCCCACTGAATTTCACCGAACATACGGTGCGACCATTCCGATGCATAGAAGTATCGCGGCGTCGGATTGATTTGCGGAATGTCAGGCGGTATTGCCTCGCAAACTGTGAAAGAGATTCCGATGAATACTTTCGATGACAGATTGTGGGTTGGATGGCCAGTCGCCAGTCGATAGGCGGATGACACTGACAACGAGCAACCGGTCGAAGGAGTGTTCCTTTGATCTCGTCGATCCATGATGGATCGGTCGGGCCCACTTTAAACGAGCCGTTTTTTCGGCAACCCAAAACGGATAACTGGGGAGTTAATAGCAATGAAGCTTAGTAAATTAGCACTGGTCGCTGCGCTTGCCTGTGGTACCTACGCCGGCAACGTGTTTGCAGATCAGGCAAACGACATTCAATTGGTTTCGCATTGTGCAGCAGCGTCTTGCGATTGCGGCGAGCCAGCCTGCGGTTGCGAGTCGATCGATACCTCGTGCGGTTGCGGCGACAATAGCTGTGACGGCGGATGCTCGATGGGCTGCGACAGCGGTTGTGATTCGGGAGGCTGCTTGAGCGACCTTGGTAGCTGCACTGATTGCTGCTTGGGCGACCCGTACACTTTGTTCGGCGAACACTGCGGTTGGTCGGCTGGCGGTTGGATCCAAACGGGCTACCACAACAAAGGTAATGGGCTGTTCAACAGCCGTCCCGACGAATTGCAGCTACACCAGGCTTGGCTGTACGCCGAAAAGGCGATCGACACGAGCAACGGTTTCGATATCGGTGGTCGCATCGACTACCTCTACGGTACTGACTCGCAAGATACGCAAGCCTTTGGTACTGGCACAGGCTACGACAACGGTTGGGATAACGGTCCGGACTACGGACACGCACTGCCACAGTTGTACTTGGAAGCAGGTTACGGAGACCTGTCGGTTAAGGTCGGTAACTTTTACACCATCATTGGTTGGGAAGTCGTCGGAGCGACCGGAAACTTCTTCTATAGCCACGCTTACACGATGTATAACAGCGAGCCTTTCACGCACACCGGTGCCTTGGCGACCTACAACGCAAGCGATGACCTGACCGTTTGGGGTGGATACACCACTGGTTGGGACAGCGGCTTTAACGATAACGGCGACTCGTTCTTGGGCGGTTTCTCGGCCGGTTTGACTGACGACTTAACCCTGATTTACACGACCACTTTCGGTCGTTTTGGTGAAGCCCGTTATGGTGCTGACGAGCGTGGATACATGCACTCGATCATCGCCGATTATGCTGTTAGCGATAGCGTCCAGTACATCTTCCAAAGCGATTACTTGGACACCGAAGACGTGGCTGGCGATACCGTTCGTGAAACGTTCGGCATCAACCAGTACCTGATCAAAACGCTGAACGACTGCTGGGCAGTTGGTGGACGTTTCGAATGGTGGAATGCTGACTTGGCCGCCGGAAATGCCAGCGATGTGTACGCTTTGACCTTGGGTGTTAACTACAAGCCGCACGCCAACGTTATGGTTCGACCTGAAATCCGCTGGGACTGGGACGAAGATCAAATCGCCGGCCTGGAAGACGGCGATGACCAAACAACGTTCGGAATCGACACGATCTTCACGTTCTAGGCATCAGCTGACTCTCTGCCAAAGGGATTACAGAGGCAGCCCCGCACGATTCTCCCCGACGTTCGCGGCATCCTAGGTGGTGTGATCCCTTCTGCTAAACAACGCCCGGCCGTCCTTGAAAAAGGGCGGCCGGGTTTTTTGTTGGGCTGATTCTACTTTCCAGGCCTAATCCGTTTGGCTTTCTGGGCCTAATCCGTTTGATAATCGCGTTCTGGCCTGCCCACGCTTTCCCACTCGTCCGCCACAAAAGCCACCTGACCGGCAAACTTTACCACCCGGTGTTAAACCGGGTAGTTTCGGTTGTTTGGCTTTTTCGGGAAGGTTGGATTTTAACGAAAGCGCGAGCCGATGACTGTTGCAGCAGCCCGGTGCTAACCAAACAAGAACGCCGGTTATGAAACATGGATGGGAGTCCAGGACGAATGAGACTTAGCAAATTGGCGTTCCTCGCCGCCCTTTGTACTGGCACTGTCATCGGCGCCGGCGTATCCGATTCGAACGCCTGGGGGCAGTCGCCCGCGGACGACTCGTACGGATTTGAATCTGTCGGATCCGGGGTTTCCCAGGTCAGCCACTGCAATTGCGGATCACCAGACGGGGCTTGCTCGGGTGGGTGCAGCAGTGGTGACTGCGGCATGCCGATGGAAATCTACGACAGCGGCTGCGGAGACGGTGGCTGTGGTGACGGTAGCCTGTTTGATCAAGGCATCCTTAACGACAGCAGCTGCTTAGGCGATCCCTACAAACTGCTTGGCGAAGCCTGTGGAATCTCGATGGGCGGTTGGGCCCAACTGGGTTACCACAACAAGAACTTGTCGTCGTTCAACGGCCGCAAAGACGAGTTCCAATTGCACCAAGCTTGGGTGTATGCCGAGAAGGCGATCGACACGTCGGGCGGTTTCGACATCGGTGGACGGGTCGACTACCTGTACGGCACCGACGGTCCTGACACGCAAGCCTTTGGTGTCGATACCGGCAGTTGGGATACCGGCTGGGACAATGGCCCTGATTATGGACACGCGTTACCACAGGCTTACTTGGAAGCCGGCTACGGTGACTGGTCCGTCAAAGTAGGACACTTCTTTACCGCCATCGGTTACGAAGTTGTTCCCGCGACCGGCAACTTCTTCTATAGCCACGCTTACACGATGTACAACTCCGAGCCGTTCACGCACACCGGTGCAATGATCACTTACAGCATGAGCGAAGACGTCGACGTGTTCGGCGGCTATGTGATGGGCTGGGACAGCGGGTTTGATGACAACGGTGACTCGGTCATGGGCGGTGCAAACGTTCAACTGACCGACGACATTAACGTCACGTCGACGCTGATCGGCGGTCGGTTCAATGACCGCGCCGGACGTGCCGAGCGAGGATTCATGTCGTCGACGGTCGCGCAAGTTCAACTGACGCCAAAGTTGAGCTACGTTTTCCAAACTGACTTGCTTGAAACCGAAGATGCCGCTGGCAATACCGATCGTGAAACGTTCGATATCAACCAGTACCTGTTCCGCACCATCAATGACTACGTGCAATTGGGCTCGCGTTTCGAATGGTGGCAAGTTCAAGCTGATAGCTCTGGCTACGGCTTGCCGACCGGTGCGATCGGCGACTACGACGTCTATGCGTTGACATTGGGCTTGAATGTTCAGCCGCACGCCAACGTGATGATTCGCCCCGAAATTCGTTGGGACTGGGTCGATGGCAACAAGAACCGCTTGGCCGCCGCCGACTTTGGACTGCTAGAAGGCAACTCGAACGACCAAACCACGTTCGGAATCGACACGATCTTCACCTACTAGTGCCCGGATAAAGACGCGTCGGTCAACGCCCACAACACTCGACGGCCGACTATCTTTGTGATTCATAAAGCCCGCTTTCGACAATGTCGGAAGCGGGCTTTCTTTAATAGCGCACGCCCCACCGTGTTTCAAGGCAACGCACGCCAGGGGGCCGTTTGACTTCGCTATTCGCCGTACGTTCGAATCAACGTATTGAGAAAGTCTTCGACCTGAACATGAACATCACTGGTCGTTGAAATGATCAAAACATGATCGAGAGCGGTCGCGGTCGACGGCCCACCCAACACGGCCCAAGTGTCGGGAGCGATGGTTGATTGCAACGCCAGCAGAACTCTGTCGGACTTCTTGATCAAGCTGACTGGCAAACGGTACATCTGGGTTCCGAGATTCATTTCGGCAGACTCGGTGGTTGTGATCTTCAAGACTTCATCTTCAATCATGTAGGTTAAGTCGCTATCGCGAAGCAGCAATCGAAGGAAGCTGCGCAGTGACACATTTTTCAGCGACAGATTGATTGGCAGGTCTGGTGTAATTCCAATCTCTTCTAACGCCCGTCCATCGATCACGATGGGAATGTTGTGGGTTTGTGACAACAAATGCATTGCTTCATACAACGGCGTATCGATGAATTCCTGACTTGTCTCATCCCGCAACGCCGCATTGATTCGATTTCCCGCTTCACTTTCATTGACAGTCGCAACGAAAATGCGAGGCTGGCCGGGCTCGTGTGTGTTGCTTTTTTGGCTGGGGGCGATCGTTTTAACTGCATCAACCGATGACGCTCGGCGTGGACTACGTTGTTTGGGTTGGGGCGTCGGCTGCGGCGCGACAGCCGGTCCGGCGAACGGATCGTTCGTGGCCGGGCCACCAAACGGATCATCCTGCGCCCAAGCCTGTGACCCAACCATTGCCGCCGCGAAGGTAGCCACAGCCAAAACAAGAATTGTCATTCGAAATCGCATGGAACCACACTTAAAGGAGAAGAGAGAGTCGGAAGGCGTTTTCCTTCACGGCCTAATCGTCTCTGATCAGCGAATCGGATGCAAGTTTTACAACCCTCAGCACTCTATGCCGGTGAATTAGCAGACGCTTTGGCTCGTTGTGCCCGAAGTCGTCGATCGAAGAGCCTTGGCATAGGCGATTTAGGATACGTCGTTTCTCTCTGTTTTCGCCGATTTGTGGGTTTTCCAGAACGCCGGGAATGCCGCTTCAAGCGGGGGGCAGACTATGATTGCGTGCTCATCCTTTGACTCAGCGTCCAGATGGTCCAGGCCACTTTTATGCGTTTATCTTTTCGTTCGACTTCGTCCAGCCGCAATCAATCGCGTTGGGGCCAGGTACGCCGCAGTGATAAACGACGGCGACGGTTGCTCATCGAGGCGTTCGAGGATCGCCGCATGCTGGCAACATACGAGGTCACGACGGCACTGGATGTCGTTGCCGATGATGGCTTTGTTAGCCTGCGTGAAGCAATCGAATCCGCAAATGGTTTAGCTGGCACCGACACGATCACGTTTGCGCCAACGATCGACGGCCAACCCATCCAATTGTCCGCAGAGCTCGGGCAGCTTTCGATCACTGACTCGGTAGGCATTTCAGGCAATGGATCAACCCAGACGATCGTCGACGCGAACCAACAGTCACGGGTCTTTAGCATCGAAGGGGATGCGATCGACGTGAACTTGTCGGGGTTAACGGTCACTGGCGGCAAAACGACGGGAAGCAATGAGTGGAATGTGCAACCGATAGACGATCACGGTGGCGGTGGGATTCGTTTTCTATCCAGTGGCACACTCACCGCTACTGATAGCGTCTTGTCAGCGAACAGCACTTCGGGCGAACTCGCGGCAGGCGGCGGGATCTTTACGTCGACTGGTAACGTCACGTTGATTCGCAGCACATTGTCGAACAACCGCACAACTGGAGGTTTCGCGTATGGCGGCGGCGTGAGTTCGGAATTTGGCGTCGTCACGCTGATAGATAGCACTGTGTCTGATAACCACACGACGGGCATTGCATCAGATGGTGGTGGGATCTCGGCGGGGGGAGGGAATGTGACATTGACAGGCAGCACGGTGTCAAGCAACAGCACCGCAGGTGAGAATGCGAAAGGTGCTGGGATCCAAGCCTATCAAGGCGATGTGACAGTGACGGAAAGCACGATATCAAATAACGTCACCGCGGGCTTATTGGGGAAAGGCGGCGGCATCTTTACACATTCCGGTAAAGTGACGCTGACGGACAGTATACTGTCAGGCAACCGCACGGCCGGACCTGCGGCGGGTCAAGGCGGCGGGATCTACTTAGGGATGGGCTCTGGCAGCGCGACGCTTCTAAACAGCACGTTGTCGGACAACAGTACAAGCGGCGCTGATTCGTGGGGCGGCGGAATCTATTCGTTCGGCAGCAGTGTGACGCTGACGGGCAGCACACTGTCGGGGAATCGAACGACGGGCAAAGGCTCAAGTGGCGGCGGGATCGCTTCGTATGGCAAAGTAACGCTATTCGGCAGCACCTTGTCAAACAATCGAGCGGATGGAACAGACTCGGACGGTGGCGGGCTGTGGTTCGGTCCAACGTCAGTATCGATCATGGGCAGCACCGTCACCGGAAATACTGCTTCCGGGACTGGCGGAGGTCTAGCGACACCCGAGGATGTGTATGACCGGAATCTGACAATCCATAATTCGATCATCGCGGGCAACACCGCGCGGATCAGCTCCGACTTGGAATTGCCGATCACGCCAGAGTCCCCGTTTGATTTGAAGTCAAGCATCATCGGTGACAATGAAGGCACGAGTCTCACTGCCTCGGAAACCGCCGACGCCAACGGTAATCTGATCGGAACGCCCGCGGCACTGATCGATCCACTGCTTGGTCCTTTGCAAGACAACGGCGGTCTGACGTTGACGCACGACCTGCTGCCGAACAGTCCGGCGATCGATGCAGGAGATAACGAGTTACTAGCCGGGCAAATGCACGACCAACGTGGTGCTGCGTTCACTCGGACGTTCAATGTTAGAGCCGACATCGGTGCTGTCGAATATGTGGATCCGTCGATTGTCGCCCTGCCGAATGCCACGTCCTCGATCGCCATCGAATCGGGCGACATCGTGGTCCGATCTGCCGATCAAGTTGTCTTTCAGTCGGCAACCGAGACGCTAACACGACTGCGAACCGTCGGCACCCCTGGGGACGACACGATCGAACTGAAGACGGCGCATCTTTCCGATACAGCCGTTCTGGAGGTCAGCGGCGGGCCTGGCGAGAACACACTTTTGGTCGACGTCGCGTCGCTTGACCTGACGAAACAAGAATCTCTATCGGTCGAGAACTTCTCGCGAATCGATTTGCTAGACGACCGACCAAACGTGCTGACACTCGATGCCCGAGCAGTCTCTGCAATGTCGCCCGTCGATAAGGCGATCACCATCCTAGGCGATTTGGGAATCGATCAGTTCGTGTTCTCGGATGTTGCAAACTGGCGAATGGATGCACCGGAGCATTTCGATGGACAGGATATGCAAGTGACCGTCAACCAGATCACGGGCGAGAGGGTGCGGAGCAACACGTCATCGGGCTGGCACAACTTATTGGTGCCTTCCGACATCAATAACAGCGGTGATGTGACGGCAAGCGATGCCTTGCTGATCATCAACGAACTCGGCCGCAGAGCCTATTCGATCGCAACATCAGGCGTGTTAAACAGCCCCGTTACTGACGCCCCATTCCCAGGCAACTTCTACGACCAAAACAGTGACGGTAGCGTTACCTCGGTTGATGCACTACGCGTAATCAACCAACTATCCAGGATGAACTTCCGCGATGATGTACCGGGCGAAGTTCAGCAGTCGACGGACACGTTCAATCAAATTGTCGTGGAGCCGCCGCTAGGGTCAGACTTCGTCTTGCGGAGAGATCCTCTCGAGTCCTATTCACTCAGTTCGCTGCCATGGCAATCTCAAGTTTCTTCTTCGCAGTCAACTTCCACATTGGCCATAGGGGAATCAGAAACTGTTCCCGCGCAGTCCGAATCGCCTGAAAGTTCGGCCGAGCGAATCGACCAGTGGCTCACTGAAATGGCCGTGGCGACGAAGATCAGCGAAACCTAGTCTTAACGGGTATCGAAATTGATCGCCGGTCGGCAAACGCAACGATTCGGCACGGTTTCAATCACTTTCGCCCTGCGACTTCGGTTTCTCGAGCGCCAGAATATTTCGGATTGGCGGTGGGGAATTGCGCTCCCACCGTTTTTTGCCATTGGTGCAACTTGGTTTGCAGTTGCCCGGCTTTTTCGGGCTGCGATGCCGCCAGGTCATGTTGCTCGCTAATGTCGCTGGCAAGGTTGTACAGTTCGACGCGTTTGTCTTCGTGGAATTCAATCAGCCGAAACTCGCCCGAGCGGATCACGCTGTAGGGGCCATCACCACCCGCATGATAATGTGGGTAGTGCCAAAACAGGTCTCGATCGATTTTGGCCGTCGGTGTCCGCAGCAACGTGACCAGACTTGTGCCATCCGACGCCGCGTTCGAGTCCGGCTGGACACCGGCCATTTCTTGAAACGTGGAAAACAAATCCATCGTGATGATCGGAGTATCACAGACGGTGCCGGGAGCGGTGACACCTGGCCAATGGACGATCGCTGGTACCCGCACGCCGCCTTCGTAAGCGGATCCCTTGCCGCGTCGCAAAGGGGTGTTGTCTGTGAAGCCGGTTGCCTGGCCGTAACGTTGGGTTAGGCCGCCGTTGTCGCTGTAGAACACGATCACTGTGTTTTCGGTAAGTCCGTTTTTTGCTAACTGAGCAACGATGCGACCAGCACTTTGGTCAAGGCTGGCGACCATCGCCGCGTAGCTGGGGTTGTTGTGAGTCGCCTTTTTATCAAGCTTGGCCTTGAACTGTTTAACCAGATCACGACGTCCATCGATTGGCGTGTGGGGAACGTTGTAGGCAAAGTACAAAAAGAACGGTTCGGACTTTGATTGGTCGATGAACTCGCAAGCTTTGTCGGTCAACGCATCGGTCAGATAACTCGATTGAGATTCGCCCGTCGAAGGCTGTTTTAGATAGTAGCCTTTCGATCCCGGCGGTCGCTCGAACGAGACGTCGAATCCTTGGTCCGTCGGCATCGTGCCTGCCGCTTCGGCGCCGCGCCCGCTCAAATGCCACTTGCCGATGTGCCCTGTCCGGTAGCCCGCGTCTTTCATGACTTCGGCAATCGTGGTGTGTTCGGATCCGAGTCGCTTCGTCCAGTCAGGGACAAGCAGTTTGGCATGGGGTCGAAACTGTCCGGCGATGAAATCGGTTAAGTGCAGTCGCGCCGGATACTGGCCCGTCATGATCGACGCACGCGTCGGTGAACACACCGTACAGGCCGCGTAAGCATTGGTGAATTTGACGCCTCGCTCGGCAAGAGCATCTAGGTTTGGCGTCTCGTAGTAGTCGCTACCGAAGCTACCCAGTCCAGTCGAACCGAGGTCGTCGGCAAGTAGCAATACAATGTTGGGACGCTCGGCGGCCATCGCTAGCAAGCCAGAGTTTAGAATGATGCCGACCAAAAAAATCGCGGTGAATCCTGGAGTGATCCAAAATGGAAGTCTTTGTAAGCGATGTGTCATGCGAATTTGGTTAAAGTGAGACGCTGGTTTTTAGTGACTGGACGGCCGAATTGATTTTTACGTTCAAGATTAACAAGTGTGTCTTCCACATCCCCGTTTCCCCCCTGACCTAAAAAGAATCCTCGTGAATCGTTTCACATGCACTGCTGGCTTGATTCTGTGCCTTTGTTCGACACTCGTGCGGGCTGCCGAGACGGAGCCGACAAAGCCTAACATCTTATTCATTTTTGCTGACGACTGGGGGTGGGGCGATCTGAGTTGTCACGATCACCCGTATGTCAAAACTCCGAACATCGATCGATTGGCACGCGAAGGTACGGATTTCCATCGGTTCACGGTCGCGAGTGGAGTTTGTTCGCCCAGCCGAACTGCGGTCATGACGGGGCATTTTCCGGCGCGGTTCAATATCGACGGTCACTTTGCTTGGGTGCCAAGCAATGCGAAACGGAATATGCCCGACTGGCTCGATACCAGTGCCGTGACCATGCCAAAGCTGTTGCAATCGGCCGGGTACACGACGGGGCATTTTGGCAAGTGGCACCTGTCCAACGACATGATTCCCGATTCACCGACGCCTGCGGTTTACGGTTACGACGCCTATGGTGCGTTCAATTGTTCGGGCGAACAAATGCCGGTTCACGAAGATGCGACAAACGCCATCTCGTTTATCGAAGAGAGTCAAAAAGCTGGCAAGCCGTTCTTTGTTAACTTGTGGGTTCACGAACCTCACACACCGTTTCACGTCGTCCCCAAATATCGGTGGCGATTTCGTGACAATGGGCTCGACGAAAATGACGAAATCTACGCATCCGTGTTGTCGCACGCTGATGATCGAATCGGCGAAGTATTGAATGCCCTTGAACGTCTGAACTTGGTCGACAACACGCTCGTCATTTTCAGCTCGGACAACGGACCGGCTAGAACGAAATCATCGGCGACGCTTGACCTGATGTACGATTCGGCAACGGGCGCTGGATTCGGGATCGCGGCGTCCAAGGGCATCACGGCAGGACGAAAGGGTTACAAGGCATCTTTGTTCGAAGGTGGTATCAACGTGCCGTTTATTGCTCGTTGGCCCGGAAAGATTGCTGCGGGCAAAGTCGACAACGACTTGATGATCTCGGCCGTCGATCTGTTGCCAACGTTTTGTGAAGTCGCTGACGTTGAACTTCCCGACGGATACCAGCCCGATGGTGTCAGCCAGCTTGCTGAGCTGACGGGGAAGTCGAGTCAGGGACGCAGCAAACCCCTGTTCTGGAAAATGTCCGGCAGTGGTAAGCCAGGCCAACCCGAGTCATTCCACTGGGTTTCGTTCAGTGTGGTTAGCAAGAACTGGAAGCTGATGGCCAACAAGGATTCTTCCTATGTTGAACTCTACGACATTGTCGCGGATCCCTATGAAGCGACCGAGCTTAGCAGCAGCAAAACGGAAGTCGCCAAAGAGCTTGTAGGCGAGCTGGAAAAATGGAAAGCCACTTTGCCAGCTCACCCTGATGCGAAGAACTTTTCGTCACTGCGTCAGGAGTAGATCCGAGTCGCCGGCTCCACTGAGGTGCTGATTGCAGGCGTGAATTATTGATAGACACGCACGTAGTCAATCAGCATCTTTTGTGGGAACGATGTCGATTCGTCCGGGTCGCCAACGAATCCGCCACCGACGGCCAAGTTCAGCAGCAGGTGGAACCGTTGGTCAAACGGGGCAGGAAATTCGCCGCCTGCGGATGTCCAGCTAGTTTGAGTTTGGTAGGGTTTGCCATCGACCGACCAGGTGATTTTTCCTTCCTGCCAATCGACAGTAAAGGTGTGGAAGTCATCCGAGAAATTGCCTTGGTCCAACTTCATGCTCGCTCCGGTGTGAGCGTTGTCGGGCCACACGCCACCGTAGTGCAGGGTTCCTAAGACTTCGTTTGGAGTTTGCCCGCGGTATTCCATGATGTCGATTTCACCGCTCGATGCCCAAGTGCCGTACTTGTTATCGGTCGGAAGCATCCAAATCGCCGGCCAGATCCCTTGTCCAACGGGTAATTTTGCACGGACTTCGATGCGTCCATATTTCCAATCGCCACGGTTCTTCGTCCGAACTCGGCCAGCCGAGTACTGGCGAGTCGTGCCGCTGATGCCGGCGTTATCGTGTCGAGCTTCTAAGACCAAGTTGCCGCCTTCGACACGGACATTTTCGCTTCGGTCCGTGTAGATTTGCAGCTCTTGGTTACCACCACCAAACGCGTTCTCTTCAACGCCCCACTTACTGTAATCAAGCGACGTGCCGTCAAACTCGTCGCTCCAAACCAACTTTGTTGCCGAGCCGTTTGCTTGGCTGGTGGGCGCGATCGTTGACGCGGCCTTGTCCTGGGCCGCTACAGTTGGAATCGCAAACACCACGGCAACGATGCCAAGGGAAACCGTTTTGCATAGCTGCTTCGTATGATTCTTATTCATGATGACTCGCTTTTAGGTTAAGGAAGAGGAAGTGGTTGAAAGGAGTACGGAAACGTAAATCTCAACTAGGACAGAAACCGACCTCAATCAAAGTGATTTCGCCACGGCGAGCGAACAGCGATTCGCTCTCGAGCGTCGTCAACGCTAGGTCGTCACGAACGACTTGAGGCCCGTCTGAACGGTGGATCGTGATGCTGGATTGTTCGCTTTGGTAGTAAATGATTGGCACTTGGCAAAGCGTTAAAGCGAAACATCCCGTCGGGACGGGCAGCGAGATTCGGTTGCCGACGACATTGACGAAGTCGAGTGCCGAATCGTGCTGAACGAACTCAGTGACATCAAAGAAGATCGGATCAAAACGCAGTTGCCCCTGCGAGATGCGAATTCCAAGTTCGGACCACCGCGAGAGAACGTCTTCCTTTACCTGCCCGGTCATGCCAGGTTGTTGGACACCGGCACCGGCGGGAGTATGCGAGTACGGATCCGAAGGGAATGCGCCGTACTGGGATGGTGTCTTGGTCGAACCGATGCCACGACAAATGTCGTGATAGTGTTGCAGCAAGTCCGGCAGAGTCTGCGATCTTCCTTCGTGATTTGCTTCGTGTTCTGCCACGCAGACGTTCATTACCGCAAGCGCCAGTTTGGACACCATGTGCCAATAGATCGATCCAAGTCCCTCGTATCCGAAGAACGTGCCCGATCGACCGGTAAAACTGCGATGTTGAAACGTTTCTTCATAGATGTCGACTAACAAGTCGCGTTCGGTTGATGCCAAGTGGCGATACTCTGGTGTCGTTCGCAAGATATCCAGGGCATCCATCAAATCGGCAGAGTTACGAAAATTGCTGTTAAAATGAATGTTGCCGGTGGCATCTTTTCGGACCAAAGTCGTGTCCTCGTCCGCAAGCATTTGCTGCACTAGCTTTGATTGCGATGCCGATTCCGGACGGACATGGTTCTTGTCCAGGAACCGCGGCAGTTCACGATCGGGGTAAAGCATGTAGCTTTGTTGATCGGCGCGATACATCCGACTGGCGCGAAGCGAGTCAAGTACGGCAAGCGATTCAGTCGCCGTCAGCAATCCACTGCTGAGCACTGCGACTTGGCCCTCGAGCATTTCATACAGATGCGAGACCGTGGCGTTTTCGGAGTTCGTGTGCATCAAGTTGTACGCATGGTACATGCCGTCGTCCCGTCGATTCGACGCGATCGTGTGGTCGATCATGGCTCTTGATCGTTGCAGCAGTTCGACCAGCGATCGGATCGACACGGCCGTTTTCTCGCCCGACAATCCGGACGCATACAATTTCGTCCGGTAGTCCGATCCCGCAGTCACCAGTCGATTTAGGATTCGGCGTCGTAAGCCATCGTTGATCGGTCCTGTGAAATCGCTTGCGTGATCCGTCACGATCTCGTTGATTGCGTCGGCCAGATTTGCAACTTCACGCGAAAGGTTTGCAGACGTCGGAATCGATTCTTTGTCGCTTTCAAACCAATCGATCAGAAAGCTAAGGTATTGGCGCAGGTAGCAGGCGGTGACAACCGACAAGCCGTTACCGACCAGCGCGTTGTTGGCGTCGTTCCATTCGGGACGCTGAGTGTTCAGCCAGACGCCGCCACCGGGTACGAAGTTCGTCAGCTTTGCCAGCACCGGAACGAGCAGTTTCTCGATCAGCTCGACGTGGTGGGGTTCTTGGTCGTTGCGCCACAATAGCGTGCCGTCGCTACCAATCGCTTTGACTCGGCCGTCGATCTCGGCCGCTCGCGCCAAATCAAAATCGATCGTCGTATGAGGGTCTTGGAACAGCGATTCTGCGGAACGGATTCGGTAAGGGATGTCGGCATACGTGCAGGTCGGCTGTGACAGGCATTCGTTAAGCCGAGTCGGCGTCATCGCACGGCCCCGCTTTAGCAGTTCCAACAAATAGATGATTTGGTGGTCGCCCCAGTATCCAATGTTGCCCCAGGGATCGTTCGCGTCTGGAACTTCCCAGTCAAAACCGTTCTTTGAAATTCGGTAGGGATTGTGCCCGTCAGCCGTCGAAGCGTTAACGAAGCGAAAAATCATACTGGTCGCAAACTGCGGGTACGAGACTGATAGCGCTTCCCAGTTTTGAAAGATGTCTCGCCAATTGCCTTGGTAGGTCAAGTTCGGTTTACCATCCTTGGACCAAACATCAATCGAGAATTCGTTCCAGGGACGAGTTGGGTCGCCGTGCCGACGACTGAACGTCAACGGTAAGTACTCCGACGCAATTCGCATCAAATTCAGATCGCCGGTTTTGGCGATTTCAGATTGCAGGCTATCGATTCGGATCGACGCAGGCATGTTTGCAAGAAAGGTCTCGCATCGCAGGGCCACGGTGCGGTTGAGTTGCCGGACATGGCTTCGGAAATCGTTTGCGTCGACTTCATAGCCGTGGACAGGGAATCCGCCTCGCATCACGTTGAACAGCACGCTGGCCTGGTGGCGGTGGACGCGCGAGCGATTCGCACCCATTTGGCGTCCGTCTGTTGCTGACAAAATCTTCATCAGTTGTGCGTCGTTCGCAGCAACGTCGTCCGCAATTTGCTTGCCGATGTCTGTGCTGTGATCTGTCACATTGTTTGATTGTCCGAGCAGTTTTTCTCGCAAATTGATTACGTTGGTGTGGTCGTAATTCACATCGGTAACGATGGACCACCGTGTCGATTGGTGCGGCTCAACTTCCAATTGCTTGGAAACAAAATAGGCGCCACGGCATCCGCGGATATCGCGTTCGGTATTCAATGGTTCGCCGCGGCGAACGTTCTCCCATTGACGGTTGCTGATAGCGATCGTCGGAGAATCAAGTCCGTGTTGCCAGGCAATCGATGTTGTTAAACCCTCGCTTGGTTCGGCGCGGTCAGTGGGGATGGAACTGAGGTAATACAGGCCGAGTCCGCATTCGCTCTCGAGTTCGTTCTTTTTGTAAGCGTCTGCCAGGTTACTGAATCGAAGCTGAAAATCTTTTCCGAGGCCGCTTGGCAACAAATTTTGCAGCCCATCGGTGACGGTTACCTGCTGCGTTTCGCCACTCGTGTTTAGTAACTCGCATTGCCGAATGAAACCAAACTGATGGCCCTATGCCCACGTGTATCGAAATACCAATCCCAGTTCGTGATGGACTTCTTCAAATCGAACTTGATTACCAATTGCATTTTTGTACAGGTTTTGCGTGCGATTCGCGTCACGAATCGGGGCTGCCGAAAATGGTTCCCATAGCATTTCGTCGCCGTTTTGCTTACTAACTCGCAGCAGTGTCTTGGGGCCTGTGCTGGCTGCGCCGTCGACAATCTTGTCAGCGCTATAGTAAGGGAACAGCGCCGAATCAGCGTTCTGACGCCCGGCGGTCAATGCACCCTTGCTGGAGATGAACATCCAGTGATCGCTGGAACTGACGATGCTCATGAAAAACTCAGGCATCAAATGACTGTTGGCGATCCGGTACCATGTTGCGCCCTCGATCGCGACGAACTCGCCCATGACGGGATTGTCCGGTGGGATATCTGCGATGGCGTTGTGTTGCATTTCGTCAGGGAACGGTTGATTGGAATCGATCGAGACCGGCAATCGGAAGTTGAGGTGATTCATGATTCAGCGTTTCAAAGGTTGCGATTCAAGTTGAGTGCGGATGGCGACTAGGCGACAGTCGGTTCGGTCGTCTTGCGAGCCCGTAGGTCCACCTCGATTTGCTTTTCATCGCTATGGCTGATGTTGTAGAGCAGCATGCAAGCTGCGGCCGCCAGCAGGAAGCCTGCGGGGATCACACTCATCATCATCCGCAAGCCATTGAGCGTAGTGTCAGATTGCAGTTGGTCGATTCCGTCAATTGGTTGTGAATAGTGGTAGTAATCTAGCGCAAAACCCGTCATCGCGGCGCCGACCGCACAGCCCATCTTTTGCGAGAACGTTGCGGCGGCAAAAACCAGGCCGGTTGCGCGGCGATGGGTCCGCCACTCAGAATAGTCAGCGGTGTCGGCATACATCGCCCATAGCAAGACTGGGATTGGGCCACCGATAAACGAGCCTACGATCTGAAGCGCGAGCATCGCGTTGACCTGGTCAGGCTTTAAGAACACAAAACAACCGCAAAGGACGCCAACGCCGACATTCAGCCCGATCATGAGTGCTCGTTTTCCAAAGATTCGCGTTAGCGGTTTAGTCAGCAGCATTCCAGCGATCGCAGCAAAGCTGCCCATCACCCAGAAATTGGGTGCGAGGCCTGCGTCGCCACAGTAGTATTTGAAATAGTACAGAATCGCGCCTCCGCGAACGAACAAGCCCGACAGTTGCAGTAGCCCGAATCCAAACAGCACCATCCAAGGACGGTTGTGAATCAGGTCGTTGAAATCCGATTCAAAGGTCGATGCTTCGGTTGAATCTGCAAAACGATGAAGCGAATAGAGTCGAACGCCCAGCATCAACAGGTTTAGTCCGATGTAGCTGGCCAGGATCGGAATCAAAGTTGATGCTGAGAACGCCGTTGCCAGACAAGCGAGAAACGCAATTCCGCCTAGCAACAACTGGTGCAGTAAGTTATTGGTCAGGACGAACTTTAGATCGGCGCGGAATGTTGACTTCACTTCCGTTATTGGCTGGACCCGTTCGGTAGTCGTCGCAAACGTGATCAAGAACAGGATCACGGCCGCGACCGAAAACACCAGCATGGTCCAGAAGAATCCCATCTGCTCGTTGATCACAACGTCTTTCGAGACGCCGTCGACAATGACGGTTTCGCTGCCGCCAAAGTAACGCACCATCCCCAGGGTGCAGTACTGGACCACAATGCCGCCACAGAACGCAGCGACGAACCGGTACGTTGATACGCTGGTTCGTTCGATGGAATTTGATGTGATCACGCCCATCAACGCGCCGTAAGGGATGTTGATCGCCGTGTACATCATCATCACTAACGTGTACGTGATGTAAGCGTAAATCAGTTTGCCCGTTGGCCCCAGGTTGGGCGTGAAAAACGTCAGCGTTCCGGTGATTGCAAATGGCAAAGCCATCCAAACCAAGTAAGGACGAAAGCGTCCCCAAGATGTACGAGTTCGGTCCGACAAGTAACCCACGAAGGGATCGTTGATCGCGTCCCAAATCCGTGTCACCAACATCAACGTTCCCGCCGACTTGGCGGTCAAGCCAAAGACGTCGGTATAGAAGTAGACCAAGAAGAACTCGAACGTCTTCCAGTACAGATTCGAAGCGGTGTCGCCCAGGCCGTAGCCAACCTTTTCGCCAACGCTTAATCGCTCACTCGACGACGATTTCGCAGTCAGTGTGACACCGTTGGGCTCGGAATTTGGCACTTCGGCGGTGCTCCGGTTAGGGGGGGAGGGGCGTCTAATCGGCCTTTGGCTGCAACCAGTTGCGCACCCATGACGCCATAAAAGGCACGTATTGAACGAAATATTACCCCTTTGTGAAACCGGTTGCAACTAAACGGAGGTGTTTTCGGTGTTAATTTGAGTTTTTTTGATTTTTGGCGAAACCGGTTGCATGGAGTCGCGTTTAGATATAGAGTGCAGTAAATCGGTGGCATGGTTTTCACTTGCCCCGGATGTTCTCGCCTTTTTCGCAAGCTGGCCTGATGAAGCTCAATAACACAACAATCAGCGACATCGCCGAGCACGCAAACGTCTCCAAGAGCACCGTTTCACGAGTGCTTAACGACAAGTCGATTGTTAATAAGCAGACTCGCACGACCGTGTTGGAAGCGATGAAGTCGCTTGGGTACGAGCCAAATGTTTTCGCTCGAAGCCTTGCGAGCGGTCGGTCAATGACCGTCGGTGTGGTGACTCAGAAAATTGGTAGCCCGTTCTACGACACCATCATGCAAGGTGTGATCCAAGGTTTTTCGGGTTCTGGCTACTCGCCGTTGTTCGTGGACGGTCAGTGGGAAGAAGGGACTGAGTTGGAGGTCATTCAGACGGTCCTTGGTCGCAAAGTTGATGGGCTGCTTTTGCTCGGCGGTGATGTCTCGCTTGCGGATCTTGATCAGTTGCGAAAGCGTTTGCCGACGATCGTAGTCGGCAAGGACGTTCCTGGTTGGGAAGGTCAGTGCGTTTACGTTGACAATCGGGCGGCAGCGTACGATGCAACCAAACATTTGATTGACTACGGGCATCGCGACATTGCGTTGGTCCGCGGAATTAAACATCACCAGGATGCGATTCGTCGCTACGAGGGCTACGCAGAGGCCTTGGCGGATTCGGGGATTGAACTGGATCCTGATCTGGTGATCGAAGGGAACTTCTCCGCTCAGTCGGGAATCCTGGCGGTTAGTTCGTTGTTGATGCGAGGCAAGTTGTTCACAGCGATATTCTGTGCCAACGACATGGTTGCCTACGGAGCCCGTTTGGCGTTGCAGCGAAGTGGGATTCGCGTCCCCGAAGACGTCTCGATCATCGGTTTTGATGACCAGGCTGAGTCGGCCTATGTGACGCCTCCGTTGACGACGGTGCGGCAGCCAGGCAACGAGATCGGCGTGGCTGCTGCGAATGGTTTGCTGAGTCTGATGCGGGATGAGCCCTGCGATCTTCCTGTCATGAAGGCAGAGTTGCAAAGGAGAGAATCGGTTGCCCGGATTTAATCGGTTCTGCCAGCACGAGCTTGTTAACCCGTTCGGGGCAAGCTAGCTGAATCGCTCGAACGTGGTCGCGGTGACCTTCGGCCGAGTTGTCTATGAGTTTCTAACAATGTTGTTTCTTTTCGTTTCCCTTTCTCAAGGTACTTTTGAATGAGTCGTCCAAAATCCCTTCGTTCGGGCTTCACGCTCGTCGAGCTGTTGGTGGTAATTGCCATCATCGGTGTGTTGGTAGGCTTATTGTTGCCTGCCGTTCAAGCTGCCCGTGAAGCGGCTCGCCGCATGAGTTGTAGCAACAACTTCAAGCAAATCGGCCTTGGAGTTCACAACTATCACTCTGCATTCAAGCAGTTGCCAAAGCAAAAGAGTGGTACTGGCCTGCCAATGGGCGTCGGTCCTTGGTGGGGCGCTTCGGCGGTTACCAACCAAAGTCAACTGAGTTGGTTAGTCGGGTTGACTCCATTCATCGAGCAACAGGCTCTTTGGGAGCAAATTGTTAACCCGAACGGATACGAGTTGGTTGGTGGTGCCAAGCAAGTGAAGACTCCACCTTGGACCGCGATGGGGCCCAAGCCAGAAACGACGACTTACATCCCAGCGATGACCGAAGTTCCGTCGTTCCGTTGCCCGTCGGATCCGGGGACTGGCTTGCCATCGATGGGACGTACAAACTATGCGGCCTGCCTTGGCGATTCGTTCTCGAAAGCAGAATCAGGCCCGGTCGACCAAAATTTGCTCGTCAACTCGGGTGACGCGCAGTGGTCTCGTGCCGGCCAACGCGGTGCCTTCGTCGTTCACACGAAAATGGCATTCCGTGACATCCTTGACGGTTTGTCAAACACGATCATTGCCGGTGAAATGAACACCGACCTCGGTGATCGTGACATCACCACGACCGCTGCGTACAACAAGAACGACCCGTCAACTGGCGTTAAATCGGTGCCATCGGTGTGTCAAAACGACGGCTCGGTTGATCCACTGCGTCCTCGATTTTGGGCCCCGGCGACTCCAACGTTCACGGTTGACCGTGGTGCGGATACCGGTCGCGGTTATCGCTGGATGTCGGGCGAGCACATGTACACCGGCATGATGACGATCCTGCCACCTAACTCGACCGTGTGTTATCAAGGCGACTGGGTCGGGCAAGAAGGGATCGTGCCGCCAAGCAGCCGCCACCAAGGTGGCTGTCACGTGCTGATGGGTGACGGAGCGATTAAGTTCGTTACCGATTCGATCGAGTCTGGTAGCCAAACCACCAAGATGGTCGAGTTCAACAACGTTGCTCCGAATCCGGTTCCCGGTGCTCAAAGCCCTTATGGTCTTTGGGGATCATTGGGAACTCGTGCATCGAAAGAAACGATTGAAGAAGAGCTATAGGCACTTCGAAGTACTCAATGGCCTCATGCAGTTATGTGCTGCATGGGGCCGCTTTTTTAACTAGGCAAATTCTATGAAAACTACAACGCAAATAATGTTTTTCGCCGCATTGATGCTCGCGATCCCATCCTTCACCGGCTGTGGCGGAAGCAGCGAAGCAACCTTGGTCGAAGGCGACAACTCGCAGATCGAGCAACAACGTATCGAACGGCAAGAGTCCTACGCCGATGCAATGAAGTCGGCAAACAAGGCCGGTCCCGGAAACTAATCGCATGCGGCCGTTTCGTCCGCGATTAACTGAACGT
Source organism: Rubripirellula sp. (assembly GCA_049680385.1). GTDB lineage: Bacteria > Planctomycetota > Planctomycetia > Pirellulales > Pirellulaceae > Rubripirellula. The sequence continues at coordinate 27,479 of JBAUHR010000514.1, forward strand.
CATCGAGCCGATTCGCAATTTGCGAGTCGGCTCGATTCGTTTGGAGAGCCTCGGTTGTGCGTAAGCGCCGAAGTTAGCTAAGTGCCGCTGGCGACGCGTGGGGTGAGCAAGAGTTATCGCGGAAGCGAAAACACAGTCGCATCGCCTTCAACCAGCAACACGCGTTGGTCGGCGGGTAACGTGTTGAAGGTTTGGGTCTTGCCCGTCGGCCAAGTCACCGTCGCTTGATCGACTCGCGTTTGTGTTCCGATTCCGAAATGGATCACTGATTCGTTCTTGCAAATGAATCCATCCCCCGCTGTCACCCATGCCGACCATTTTTGGTCGCCCGCCGTGATTTCCAACCGCGCCCCAATCGCGTCTCGCTCGCTAGTGGTGCCGACGAGTTGGAAGGCGGCCCAGTGGTGATTTGTTGGTGACTGGTTGATCAGTAGTGAGGCAGGGCTTAGTAAATCTGTTATCGCGAAGTCCATTTTTCCATCGCGATCAAAATCCAGTCGTGCCATCGCCCGCCCCAGTCGAGGTTCCGACCAGTGTTTTGCATCGCGCGGCTGCGTGATTTCGAATCGGGCACCTAGGTTTGCGAATAGTTGCAGCGGTTGCTGGAACGGTTGGTTGCCGCGCCGTTGCAGGTCTTCGATGTGTCCGTTGGTGACAACGAGGTCTGGCCATCCATCATTGGAGTAGTCGATCGCTTGCGTTCCAAATCCGACCATGCCCATGCTCTCGCGATCGAGCCCGAACTTAACGTTCATGTCTCGGTACAAGCCATTTCGGTTTAGGAAAAGGCTTACCGGTTCATTCATGTAATTGGTAACGTGTAGGTCGACCGATCCGCTGCGGTCGAGGTCGCCCGAAGCGATTCCCATCGCGCCTGTTGCTGATCCAATCGACCCGTACGCGCACCCGCTAGCGATCGCCAGATCGATCAGTTTTTGTTGCTCGCTTTGTGCCCAAAGTTGGTTGTTTCGCACGTCATTTGCGATGTAAGCTTCGTTGCCTGGGTGATCGGGCAGCAGGTTGGTAAGGATGATCCCAAGCCCCGTACAAGCGCTGGATGCATCGTCGCCAACCACGGATGCCGTCCATTGGCCGTCACCGGTGTTTGTGTAAAGCTGGTCGCGAGTCGGGTCAACGCTAAGCGGTGCAATCGCGTCCACGACGTCGCCGTTCGAATCCATGGTGGGGCGCTTGGCAATGTTCTTGTCGTGCAAGTAATTCAGTGAGAATAGGTCGGGCAAGTGATCGCCGGTCATGTCGCCCATCGCAAGCGATGTGCTTAGAGTCGTTAGTTCCGGTGTCTTGTCTAGCGATTCAGATCGGTAAGTGCCATCACCTTGGTTGATCATGATTCGGTTGGCGCCAATGTTCGCAATCGCCAGGTCAGGAAACCCATCCTGATTCCAATCGCCCGACGTGACGCCGACGGTGTAGCCTTGTTCGCGCAGTCCCGCCGGGTTCGTTACGTCGACGAGTTGTTGTTCGTTTGGCTTTAAGTCTCTGGCGGGGTTCGCTTGGGTGCGTTTGGTCGTTCGATACAGTCGGTCGGAATCGACAGCGACAAAATCATCGGCATCGGCGGCACCCTGGCAAAAATACAGGTCTGGCCGTCCATCAAGGTCGAAGTCGGTAACTGCGACGCCACCGCCCAGCGATTGATAAATTGCAAAGCCTTTCGCCATGGGTTCTTTGGAAATGCGGTAGCTGTGGTTCAGGCCAATGTCGTTGGCGATGTCGACAAAGGCGGCCGGATCGGGCGTCGTTGGTTTCGGGAATCCGTTGAGGCCCGGATCTTTCTTGTTGCCGATCGCTGCGATTCGCGAAGGAAAGGGAGGTAGCGGCCGATCGGCCAGGTTCATGTCGCACCAAATTTGGGCGGCTTTAGGAAAGGCGGTTCCGTCGGCGAGCGTCTGCTGGATATCGTTTGTGAAGTCCGTCAGCCGTTCTTGAGGCACGCCACTGCGGGTCGCTGACACGACTCGCCAAAGAACGGCTTCGAGTCGGCGTCCAACCGAGTCCAGGTCCTTGGTCATTGTTTGAAATGATTCGCTAGCCGGTGAGTTCGAAGCGGCGATCGCGTTGCTTTCGTTCAAAATCTTGTTCAGTAAGCCGTAACGGTCGATCCACGTTTTCGCTTTTTCCGTTTTGTTCATCGAACGCAGGCCTTGAAAAATGCGCCGCGTTGACCGCAGGTCGGTCGGGTCCAATCGCACCGCTTCGGCCAGCGCCCGGACCGCATCGGCGTATTCTGCTTCGGCCATCAACTGGGTTCCGATGGCCGCCCAGTATTCGGGGAACTGTTTCACCGGTTCAGTCACGTGGGCGTACCACCACGCCACCATGTCGTCATCTTGCGCTTCGACGGCAGTTCGACCATAGAAGGCGATCAGTGAATCGGCAGCCTCGCCTGACTCAATCATTGGACGCACTAGTTCAGCGGCTTCGCGGTACTTTTTTTCCGTAAACAGATGCCGAGCTTGCCCGCCCGGTCCGATCGGCCAGTAGGGGCGAGTCGCATCGGCGGGTGGCGTTCCGGGTGCGTCATAAATCGCGTCGGCTTCGACGATCAACGCGTGCAATTCGTCCTGCATCACGTCACCTGATCGGCACAGTTCGCGGATCAAAGTGTTTGCTTCGTGCCGTCGTCCTTGCCGGTTCAGCAAATATGCCAGCGATCGCCGCACCAAGTTGATCGATGGATCGATTTCGAGCATCTTGCGATATCGGTCTTCAGCTTCGCGGTACTGGCCGACCTGCAAGCACCAGCCTGCCGAGACACCCAGAGCCGGCATTCCGGCGTCCGGATGGTCCACCGGAATCTCGCCGAGCAGTTCAATTCCTTGGGCGTATTCGCCTTGAAGGGCAAGCGTATTGGCTAGGTGGAAAAGGACTTCGTAATCCTGTGGGTTACGAACCAGCAGATCACGTAATAGACGGACCGCCTTGTCGGTCTCGCCCGCGCCTTGTGCGGCGACGGCGTCGGCCACTTGCTGCTGGCGAGAAACGGCGGGGTCTGGTGCTGTCGGCGGCTGGGGGGGCGTCGGCACCATCGAATGGGCATCGGCTGCGTTGTCAGCATCCGATGTCGCGTTCACCGCAGTGTCCGATTTCGCAGCAGGTTTCTTAGAGCACCCGGTCAGCGCGGCAGCGGCCACCAACGCACTCAAAAAAACAATCTGCTGAACGCGATTTACCGTTGATTTCCAACTGTCAGTTTGGTCGTGCATGTTCCGTCGCAACTGGCGTGGGGCTATCATGAAGTCACTCATATCGCTCGTGGAGATGCGACGATGGATTGTAGACTGAGAGATCATCAATGCGGTCAGTTTTTCAACGACATTGTCTCAATATCGCGTTCGCATTTTTGTGTGGTTTTCTTTGCGCTGGATGTAAGCCGTCGACTCAGTCTGCGAAGCATGATGCGCAATCGACGACACGCGAACTTAAGAACGCTACGTCATCTTCGGCTACGTCATCTTCGGCAATGTCGAAAACGCAGCGGATCGAAAACGCGTCGCAATTGGTGCAGAACGGCGCGACAGATCAGGCATTCGATGCAGTGCGAAACCTGTTGATCGAAGATCCCGATAGCGTAGCCGCCAATACGCTGATGTTGCGGGTCATGATTCTACGCAAAGATGCCGAAGCCGCGGTGACTTTGCTTGATCGATTGAAATTGCTTGACCCCTCGCGCCGCGATGACTACGACGCACATGCCGCAAGCATCCAGTACCAAGACGGTGATGCGTTGGCGGCGACTGCTAGGCTTGAAGCACTGCTAGTGATTTCCCCGGACTTCGACGAAGCCCGCCGGTTGCTGGTCAAGATTCTCGACCGGCGGGGCCTTTCGCATGACGCCAATCAAAACGCTCGCGCGATGATGGGCCGTACCGCTTTGACGCTTGAAGAATTGGTGGGGTTGGTCTTTCCCACGCGATCAAGGAACGCGGATTCGGATCCCGCGACGGCGGCCGTCGAATCCGATGTCCTGGATCCGTATGGGATCAGCGTGGCATCGGCATTGCGGATTAACGGAAACCCTCGCGCGGCACTCGCGTATTTGGACGCCAGCGGTTGGTTGGCGGGCAATCGCAGTTTCGCTGCCGTTTCGCTGTATGGCCGGACGCTCGCCGATGCGAAGCGGTTTGACGAATTGCAGCATTGGGCGGCAACCGCACCGTCGTCGTGCCAGCGGTATCCCGATTACTGGATTGCATGCGGAGTGCTGGCTCGCCGTCAGGACAAGGTCGACAAAGAAGTCGCGATCGAGTGCTTCATCCAGGCTGTCCAACGAGAACCCAGCAGTCTTGATGCGTTCTACGGCATCGTCCAGTTGCTTGAGGAAGACGGGAAATCGGAATTGGCGAAGCCGTTTCAAAAGCGGTTGGCCGAATTGGATAGCGTCGCACGCGATGTGCGAAGCCTTCGTGGATCTGCATCTCCGTCGCCACAAGCCTTCGTTGACATTGCAACTCAACTAGCCAACATCGGACGCCCGCTCGAGGCGGTTGCCTGGCAAGAATTAGCCATTTCAAACTTTTCGCCCGATTCCGAACAACTGCGTCTGATCCCACAATACAAAGCACAAGTGCTCGATCGTTTTCCGACGGGATATGACGAAACTGAAATTCGATGCGGATGGGTTAGCCCCAGTGAGGACACCGTCGCGACATGGCTGGCCGAAATGCGGTCGCGAGATCCGGATCAACTCAACAGCAATGCCTTGACAGAAAAGTCGTCGATCCCATTCGACCTCACAGCGACAATACCCAGGTTCAAGAACGTCGCTGATCAGAAACGATTGTCGTTTCGATACCTCAACGCGGCCGAGCCTGTTGAACGCGAGTTTCAGATCTTTCAGGCGTTTGGTGGTGGTGTCGCATGCCTTGATTTTGATCGCGACGGTGCTGTCGATTTTTATTTTGCACAAGCAGGCACGACACCGCCGCACGGACGGTCTGAGCATCCGAACGAACTGTTTCGCAATCTTGGAGATGAATTTGTCAGTGTCTTTGCGAGTTCCCGTTCGGACGATCGCGGATACACTGTCGGTGTTTCGGCAGGAGACTGGAATCAAGACGGCTTTGCAGACTTGTTGATCGGCAACGTCGGACAGAATTGCTTGTTGATCAACCAGGGTGATGGCACTTTTCGAACCGACCAAAATTCAGCTCTTCGCGACCAGGCCGCCTACACCAGCAGCTTGGCGATCGCAGATTTAACGGGCGACGGCTTGCCGGATATTGTCGAGATCAACTACCTCGACGATCCCGCCATCTTCGAACCGATTCAGTACGGCGCCGATGGTAAACCCAAATCTCTGCCTGGGCCTTTGCAATTCAAACCCGCAATGGACCGACTGTTGGTTTCCGTTGGTGAAGGCTCGATGCTGGCATCGCCGCTTGGTAACCAAGCCGAGGACGCTTTTCGACCTGGGCTCGCCCTGTTGGTCACGGATTTGGACGGCAAGCCCGGCAACGAAGTCTTTGTTGCCAATGATCTGCGTGCCAATCAAATGTGGTTTCGCAGCGACTTAAAAAATAGTGATTCAAACGATCATGGTTCAAACGATGAATTGTCGCGGTGGAACGATAGGGCAGTTGGGCTTGGCGTTGCTTTTGGAGCCGGGGGAAAGCCAATGGCTTGTATGGGAATCGCGGCCGCGGACTTTGACCAAAACGGTCACCTTGATTTACATGTTTCGAATTTTGAAGACGAGTGGTCAAACC
>JBAUHR010000515.1:0-39634 GCA_049680385.1 Rubripirellula sp.
CGACTTGGTCGGTCGACCAATGGCTGCCCAAACAAGCGACGCGGTTGATCCCCGGTGTCAGTGGTGTTTCGGGTGATTTGGCGACCGATAAGTTTGCAAATGAATCCGTTTCGATGCTCAATCCGCAACACGTTTTCCAAGCGTCGCTGCCGGTCATGGTTTCCCATTTGCCGCACAAAGTCACTCTGCGTTACCCCAATGATCTGGACGGTTTGCTGCAAGTCGACGTGGCGGCAGGTGAAAACCGAAGCGGTTGCCCGGTTTCATTCATTCTTGGTCCTGACGATCGTGCCCTGATCAAGCCAAACGAGCCCAACAAACAAACAGAGAATGAACGCTGGAAGCTTCACACGTTCATCTACTACCCCAGCGGAAACGACCAGATCTGGCTGACCAACCTCAGCAACGATAAGTCCATCCGATTCGAATCGATTCGAATCGACGCAGGCCCAAAACGGCTGGCGCCAATTAAGTCCGACGCTGAAAAGCAACGCGATGTGATTCTGCGACTGGGCGACTTGGATTGGGTCGAAACTCTGTCAGGTGACGTTCACCGTTTTGACGCGATTGCATCATGCAGCCCGCAAACACGAGCAATCTACCAGACCTGGATTGCAACCGAGCGAGTGGCTGATTATGCCAACGTCCACAACATCAACACCATTTTGATCCCCGCGTGCAACAAGAATCGATCTTGGTTCGAAAGCGGCGATCTCTTCGCCCCCGCTTGGAACGAAGGCGCCGACGTCAACCGACTTGCGATCTTCTTTCAAGTGCTGACCAAACAACGAAAACACGCGATGGTCAGCATCGACCCGGCCGTATTGCCTTCTCAATCCTCAAGTTCAACCGAATCGCGATCGCAAGAAACCAATGCGATCACAGATCATTTATTGGCAGTGTGCCTGCCTGCTCCATCATTCTCGGGCCTTGTCATTGACACCACGGGACCACAGAACGAACAACCGATTACACCGGAGCACATTTCCGGCCTGATCACGGCGACCAAGAACAACTCGCATCGGAAACTAAAGATATTCGTTCAAGCTCCGGCGTTGCAACCGCACCGCAATGTCCCCACGGGCGATCAAAACGCCGATCCGGCGACAGCGTACGATGCGATCGACGTCCAGTCATTTGTGCACCAAGTCCGTGAAGGGCTTTCGATGCAGTCGATGCTTGCCCATCGACTAACGTCGGCACGGCAATCAACGCTTGAAAACAAAATGGCCGCGGCGATCGGCCAGACCGATGATCCGAGTTTGCCAGTTCACTTGTGCAACCATCTTGATCTCGACGCTGCTCGAATCATCGATCAAATGGCCCCACCATGCCTATTCGTCGATTTACCGCTGACGACTGCCGCCATCACTCCGCGACTTGCCCGCGTTCTTGACGTTTTTGCATTGACGCCAATCGATGGGCCACGAAACATCGAACCAATCGATCAGGCCTCGCAGTCGGTACATGTCCATTTGGCAACGAACTCGCAATACACATACGCGTCGATTTCCAATATGGCACCATGGCAATCACAGGTGACGTTTCAATCTCCGACGGGCGGTCGCTGGGAAGTCATTAGTGGCGACGCGTCCCTCCGCGATGCCCCATTGTCGGTGCTGGCGCAAACGGCGGGGTCAGCAGCATCGCCGCCGCAACCAATGCTATCTGGATCCGCCCTACAACTTGTCTTGGAACCCGGCAGCGTTTCGTTGCTGCGTTGCCGAGGCCCGGTTGGGGAATTTGGAATTTGGAACGCGAAGGTAAGCGGCGGATCGGCGACCACCGACAGGATTAAAGAGCAGGTCACCTCAGTTGTGCAGCGGATCGGCATGCTTAGCACGCCGCCCTCGTATGACGGTCTCGCCAACGGTGGCTTTGAGCAAACCGGCGGGATAGGATTGATTGGATGGCTACACGCCCAACATCCGCCTCAGTGCGTTCGAGTCGAACAAGGTGAGTGCTTCGAGGGAAGCCAATCCGTGTTATTGACAACCGACGCGGCTGTTTCGACGCGAACTTGGCTGGTCAGCGAAACCGTGACTCCGCCACCAAGCGGACAGTTGGCCGTCTCGATGGCCTGCCGTGGCGAATTGAAAGGCGATGGTGACGTCCATCATTTGCGAGTTTCGATCGAAGCGACTCAAAACGGAGCCCCCGTTCGGCATAGCGCCGATGTCAGTGTACCCTGCAACGGCAAATGGGAATCGCGAGGAATCGTGTTGGAGGCCCTTTCCATCGACCCCGAAACAACGGAATCGTTGCGTTTGACGATCGACAGTCTTTCTGGTGGTAGAGTATGGATTGACGATGTTCGTCTTCATGATCGGTTTCCGACATCGAAAGAACGTGTCGAAATCCAAAGTCAAGCGTTCTTGGCAGTGCAAGGTTTGCAGCGAGGAAATTTGACGCCGTCTGCTCGCTTGTTGCAAAATCATTGGGCACAGTTCCTGTTGGCCGAACCAACGACCGAAACGGCGGCGCCGGATGAGTCCGCTGCCGAACAAGAAAACGTCCCCGGGGTTGCTGATCGAGTTCGAAGTTGGCTGCCGCGACCACTTAGGTTCTAGATTCTAATCCTCCCTTTGCTTGAAGGATTGTGATGCGAAATTGGATCAAACGAATTTCCCTCGTTGTCATCGCCATTTCGGTGACCAGCGGAGCCGTCGCTTGGTGGGCGGTCCAACAATCGCAATACGTTCCTGAGTTTTATACTCGCGCGTCGAACAATCATTCGGTCACGACAGCCGAAGCCAATCGTCGGTTGAAGGCGGAAGTCCAACAACTGCAAACCAATGTGGCGAAGCTTGGTTCGTGGCGCGCCGCGTTTAGTGATGAACAAATCAATGCTTGGCTAATCGAAGAACTGCCACAGAAGTTTCCGCGTCTTGCCGCCCTTGGCGCCAGCGAACCTCGGATCGTCATCAAAAACGAAAAGGTCCAAGCGGCCGTTCGTTACAAGAACCGTCACATCGACACGATCGTGTCGTGCGAGTTTATCGTGGAAATGACCGAACAACCCAACATGTTGGCCTTTCGTGTCCAGAATCTTCGTGCCGGCGCGTTGAAATTGCCGTTGACCAAATTCTTGACCGGAATCAGCAAAGAAGCTGCTCGCGGTGACATCGACGTCCGCTGGGACATGACGGACACCGGTCCGATCGCATTGGTTACCGTCCCCAGTGAGGATCCTCGGTACGCGCTGGCGCCCGTTGTTGTCGAGTCGCTGATCACCTACGACGGCGCCGTCTTGCTAGCGGGCCATACAGGGCAACTTGCTCACGAAACCTTTACCCCGCGAGGTCCGGTGCATCAGTTTGTATCGTATCGGCCTCAGAAAACCGAGAACGTCCAATCAGCTCGGCTAACATCCAAGCCGCGTTCGGAATCCAAAATCGTTCGCTGAAAAACGAGCGTCGCCCTGTCGAACAGACCGCCCCGCTCGACGTCAACCTGAATCGAGAAACGGTCCGACGTTTCATCGATGACTTCGAACGTTCCAGCAGCGATTCGCGTGACGTTGCCCCGATTTCCGCTGACGGTTCCTTCGTAATCCAGATACTCGATCCGGTGATCGGCAAGCGATGCGCACTTCAAAGTGAAAGCGCTGCGGAGGTCATCGATAACCGGAGTGGCCCATGTCCGAAGTGATCGGCCACGTTCAAACATCCAATCGAAATGGTCTTCGGATACTCGCTGGAATCCCGTGCCGACACGATGGTGCAGCACCACGAACCGGTTGCCCTGTTTAGAAGCAAAGTTCATTTCAACTCACGATCCGATTCGCTTGATTTTGCGAGTTTTTGATAACGCAGCTTGGTCGCCGCATCCAGATTTCGCACCGTCAGCAGTATGTACTGGGCGCGGCGGATTGATTCGTCACCCTTGTTCATTTTGTGCAGCAACTCGATCGCTGAAATCTTTGCTTCGTGCCATGCCTCGCTGCCTTGGGAAACGCCGGCGGCGATCGAGTCGAAGTACTTGACCGCGGCTTCTTGCGCCCGCCGGTCGCTCGACTGGCTCAACATCTCGGCAGCCTGCTGGACCCGGTCGATCGCCTTGGGCGCCTTAGCAACATAGTCGGCAATGATTTTAATGGCGTCGTCAGACTGACCGGACCATAGGCGTCGTTCGGCGTTTCCGATTGGGGCGTCCACGTCACCCGACCAACGGTCAATCCACGCGGCGATCGACTTTCGCAGCGACGGATTCGCGCGGCCATCTGCCATCATTCGCTTTCGCAGCGCATCGACAGCACCCGCGGACAAACTGCTCGGCGGCACCGGCAGCGTCGGACCAATCACGCCTGTGCGACGAGCCTGAATCACCGTGGCAAAAAAGTCATCGACGTTTGATTCCAACGACGTCGGCAACTGATCGCGATCAGCGGTGGTTGCAACCGTCTGTGCAAAGACCGAATACGAATCCGAGTCCGCGGCCAGTGCAACACAAGCCTTTTGTAGACGTGACTGAAAGTTCCCATTCTCAGTCGGTGAACTCGCAAGGTAGGCTGCTTGCCAAGCCTCGGCGGAACGACCGGCTTCCGCGGCTGCTAACAAATCGCCTTCTGCCGTCAAAATCTTCACCAGCCACTCGGTTGCACCGGATGTGGTCGATGACATCGGCCAATGCTGCAAATGATCACGAAGCAAAGTTTTTAGCAGGTCGCGACTTTCGGCAGACTGGCCACCGTCTGCTTTCGCATGCAGCACAATCGATTGCAAATGAATTTTGGCCGCATCGCTACCCGATGGATGAGCCGAAGTGGTGGACGCCAAAATTGCTGCTGCACTTTCCGAATCTTCCAGCGATGACCAGGCCGCGGCTGCTTCGACCGCATGCCGGATCGCTCGGTCGGGATCCGCGTCTGCGCCGGCTGCCGCGGCCAATAGCTCGGCAGCGCGAGCGGCATCACCTCGCCTTAGCCAATCGCGTCCCTGAGCGGCCACCAGAGCGGCGTCCACGTTCCGGCTAGTACCGTCAGACTGCAATCGCGACAACGAAATCGCTTCGGCGCGGCGAGTGGCGTAAGCACCATGTCGGCGCCCAATCGATTCGATCCAGCGAACCACAACGGATGTATCCACAGCCGCATCGGGCGGCACAGAATTGGCCAGCAAGTACTTCAGTCGCACCAAATCCATCTCGACCGAAAGCGGTGCCGCATCGGGATCGTCACCATAGAATGCATCGAGTGTCTTGCCGGCTTCGCGAAGTTTGCCGCTTGCCATATCGATCCGAACGCCCAACGCCAACATGGTGGCGGAATACGGTTTGGTTACAGACTTGGTGAGTGAGGCGTAGCTTTCGGCTGCTCGTGACCGGTCGCCAGCACGCAGAATGGCCTCGGTTTTCAATCTCTCAATCTCGCGCCGCGCCGTCGATCCGGATGGCAATTTCATCAAGACTTGGTCCGCCGCTTGCTCGGCCCCAGTCGCCGCGCCGATCCCATCGGGCTCGGGTGCAATGTCTGGCTCGGCCGACAAGAGCTCTGTTTGCATCAAGGCAAGTGAAACCGATTCGACCAACGATTCTTGTTCAAGCCGAAGCAAGTCCGCAAGCCGTCCGAGGACATCCGGATTACGTTCGGCTTGCAATCGTGTTCGCTCGTCGGCGATCTCGTTTGCCAATTCGCGTGACGCCAAGGTCGCGCGCAACAAACTCTCACTCGCTGCCAACTGCTTGACCGAATCGGCCGACACGACTGCGGCAAGCACCGCAAAGCGAGCGGCCTCGCGACGAACGGCAATGGACTGTGATTTCAAGAACAGCCGGCGAGGATGCTCGGGATACGATTGCAACATTTCAGTGACGGGATCACTTGCGGTCGCCGTCGCGGCATCGTCAAAGCCGCCGGACGCAAACTGTCGCGCGGTTGAAATCTGTGACAGCCGGATCGCACGCTTTGCCGCTTGATCACTCATTGGATCCAGATCAGCGTCGGTCGTATCACGGCAAACCGATTCGGCATCGGCAAATCGGCCGGCCCTAACCAAGGCATCGATCAGGTCAGACGCGGCGCTATCGGTTTGGCGCAGCACAGGCACTTCGCCACGCGATGATGGCAACAAAAAGCAAGACGGCAACGCAGCCAACAACCCGGCCGCAAACCAGTATTTCATCAGCAGGCGTGAGAGTTGGTTCATGGCTCGGGGTCCGCCGCAAAGAGGACTCGGTCAGCCCCCGCGTCCCGTGCCGCATCATAGACTCGCACGGCGTCGTTCATGGTGACGTTGTTGGCGGGGTCGATGATCACAGGCGGCTGGACACCGAGCGCTAGAATCTGATTCAAACGCTCGCGTAAGGCCGCGACACTGCCGATCGATTCGCCTCCAAAATCAATCACCAGTGCGGCGTCTTTGATCGACAGTCGAATCACGATTTCGTCAAACGCTTCGGCCGGCGCGGCCGTGTTTTGCACTTCGCTGCCGCCGGCGGGCGGCTGGGCGATGGAACTGGGCAGATCAAATTCAGGCAGTTCGAAGCTGCTGGTCCATACAAAGAACACCAACAACAAGAAAACAACGTCGATCATCGGCGTCATCTTCAATTCCATCGACTCGTGATGGGTGCCTGTTGGAATCTTCACTTGGCGGACTCCTCGCGGACGGCGATGGCCGCGTCGGTGACACCCGCCAGGGCTGCTTGACGCAAGATTGGCTCGACGTATTGGTACTGGACATTGCCTTCACACCGAATCCGAATCGCGGCGTCGGTGCCGCTGCGACGAATCAAATCGGCAAACACGGGCTCTAGTTCAGTTGCCGTCACAACGCTACCCGACACCAGGATCTGAGCCTTTACGTCGACACTGATCGTCAACGCACTCTTTTCGAGGTCCATCGGGTCGAAACTAGACGCGACCGGCAATTCCAGCGGCAAGTGATTCTCTTGCCGGGCCAAATGACTGGAAACCAGAAAGAAAATGATCAACAGAAAGACGACATCGATCATCGGCGTCATGTTGGCGCCGACGGGCGTCCGACGATTCGAACCGTAGCCGTGGGATTGAGGAACTCGCATCGCCCCATGGTAGCTCACAAGCCACTCTTTATCCGATACCCTTGGCAGGGTTCTCCATCGACTCGATCGCGAAATTCACCATGGCCGACAGCGTCACGTTCTTAAAAAACTTCCTGCGCAATCCGACTCAGGTGGGCGCGATCGCGCCTAGCAGCCCCGGATTGGTCGAAGCGATGGTCCAGTGGTTCGACTGGGACCAGGCCCGCAACATCGTCGAGTTCGGCCCCGGCACGGGTGTGTTCACCGAAGCGGCACTGAACCGAAAGCACGCCGATGCCAAGTTCTTTGCCATTGAACGGTCACCGGATCTAGCCCAGCGAACTCGCCAGCGGTGTCCAGGCGTCACCGTTTACGAGGACAGCGTCGCCAATGTTGCCAAGCTATGCCAACGAGAATCCATGCCGAAGGTCGACGCGATCATTTGTGGATTGCCGTGGGCGTCATTTTCGGACTCGCTGCAAACCGAGATCATGGACGCAATGCTAGGCGTGCTGGAGCCCGGCGGTCAGTTCGCGACGTTTGCGTATTGGCAGGGAGTCGTGTTGCCTGCGGGGATGCGTTTTTCAAGGCGGCTGCGCAAAACGTTTCCGCACGTCGAACGCAGCCACACCGTCTGGAAGAATTTGCCGCCGGCATTCGTGTATCGGTGTGTGCGATAGAACGTGTTTTGATATCGCGTGACTCTGCCCTCCCACTGTTAGTGCGGATCTGAAGTCCATATTTTTCAAACGCACGATACACCAACCCTTTACCTTGCCGCTTTAGAGGCCGTGCGGTTACTTCAGCCTCCTTTTCAAGCGGGAGGGTCAGAGGCGGAAGCGGCTGATAGGCATCAAGTTCGGGCTGTTTCCTTTCAGTCCACTCAAATGAGTGTTTAATTAGCAGCGACTAGTGTTCCCCAAATACCGTAGGCTGAACACTAATTTTCTGTAATCGCACACTAATTCCATCGCGTCTGCTTAACTTGATACGTAAAGGGTCGGACATGGTAGCGTCCGATACCAAACGCAACGATCAACCGCCTGTGATTTGGCGGTAACTCCACATGCAAACGGCAACAGCACCGCCGATCAGCAACACGGTGTAGATCGTGACCACGACCGACCAAAAAATTCGCTCGGCCGAATTGAAACTCTTGTTCATCCACAACAGCGGAATGCCTAAGAAACCAGTGACCGCGAACAGGATTGCAATCACGGCCCATTTGTTGTCTAGGAACTTCGTTTCCGGGACGTGATCGTCCGACGAACCGGGCGACGGTTCGACCAACCTCGCTTCGATCGGTGCTTCGTTATCGTGGTCCATCACTTAGTTGTCCGTGGTTGTCCCGTTTCCGGCGAGTTGTGATTGGGCTTTTTCAACGAGCGGAGCCACGTTGTCGTTGTTGCCGTAAAGTTCAACGATGCTGTACCAAATTTTGCGTGCCGCGACGACTTTACCATCGCGCATCAATTCATCGGCTTCGTCCAATTTTTCACGGATCATTTGAGTCGCTTCGTCCGCATCGACGCCTTCGTATTCAATCCTTGCGATCCGGCGGCGCGCCAGGTTAACAAACGGTCGATATTGGGGATCGTCACCCAACAAGGTTTGCATCGACCGGTACTGGTCTAGCGCGGTGGCGGCATCGCCGAACCGTTCGTACTGGCTTGCTTCGGCGTACAACCGCTCGGCTTCGTTCTGCAGCGGCAGATTGCGTTTCAGTTTGACTTCGAGTGCATGTTCAGCCTGGTACATATCGACGCGATCGATCTGCTCTTTGACCCAATCGACGTGCCGGCCATCAGGAAATTTTTGCAGCATCGGTTCCAAGTACGACGCCTTGGCTTGGTTCATCGCAGTCCGAGATTGCTGGACCAACAAGTCCTCGGCGCGGCGTCGCATCTGGTCCTCATTGAGCGGCCACAATAGATAGGCAAACAGCGCAACCGCAGCGACCAAGCCACCGATCAAGATCAACGGACGATCATGCCAAGCCGTTTCATCAACGATTTTTTCATCAAGCCCGATCGCGTCACGACCCAGCAACTTGCGAGCGACGTCGCGATCACGTTGATCGGTGACTGCCAGCGCGCTGAAACCAGCCGACGCATGCTCGGCAACACCCGATCGCGACATCGATCGACGCCGGACTTCGGCCAGCCCCACCAGAACCGCAGCGGCACTGGGGGGCCGAGCGGCAGGATCCTTTTGCAACAGATGCATGACTTGTTTGTCCAGCCAGACCGGGCAATCCATCACCAGCGAAGCAGGCGACGGAGGCACATCATGAATGACCGAATGGGTCACGGCTTCGATCGTGGTTCCGGTGGCGGGCGGACGGCCGGTCAGTGCAAGGTAAAGCATTGCACCGAGCCCGTACAAATCAGTCAGAGGTGACGCGGCCATCGGATCGCTCACCAGTTCGGGTGCTCGCAATGCCAACTCGTTTGCGGTCGGCGGCCGATTGGAACGAAAAGGCGAATGGTTGTGATTGACTCGGACATCGATCAACACTGGACTGAGTCCGGCAAACAGAATTTTATCCGGATCCATGCGACCATGAATGATCGAGTTGCCGTGCAGGTACTTGAGCCCTTCGGCGAGCGGTTCGGCCAGGTCGAGCACGGATTCCCACGACAATCGCCCCCGACGTTCCAACTGCAGCGTCAGCGTTTCGCCTTCGACGAGTTCATGGGCCAGGTACGCATCGGTCTCTTCGAAACCACCGCCATAACACTTTGCGATCGCCGGATGCTGCAACTTTTTCAGTTGTTCCCATTCAACAGCAAATGCCGCACGTGCCTCGGGCGTACCACCAAACGGAGCGTCAAAGACTTTGACCGCAACCGCCTTTTTCAATTGAACGTGAATCGCTCGCCACACACGGCTCTGGGACGGGTGATCGCCAAGCTTCGATTCGATCGCCAGGGGTCCAAGACGGCTGCGGGGCATAAGGCGAAACAATACCAAAGAACAGAAAAGGTGAACGAGACAGTATATCCATGTCACAGGATTCGTTCATCTGGATTGCCAAAAAAGCTTCTGCGGCGATCACTCGCGATCGTCAACCGCGTCCATCTGGTCCTCTAAGTGAGCGATGAAGACCGATTTATCAGTCTCGTATCTCAACAAATCGCCATCACAGTCTCGCCATGCAGCGACCTTGAACTCCTCCCAACGAATCGCAATCTCGGGCCGGCTGCGCAAATGATCCCGAAACCGCACGGTTCGAATCGCAACCGGGGCACCCTGGACCATCAACATCACCCGATGAGTCGGATCGGTCCCTGGCGAGATCGTCCTAGGCTTTGCCAGTGTCATCACCTCTGCCGCCCAAGACGCCGTCGGTTCGATTCGGAAGTTCAAACCCTCGATCAATTGACGGGCAGGGTTGATCGCTTCGTCATTGGATACCAACGCGATCACGTCGATCGTCGGCCTGGCAATCAGCCCCGAAATCGCCGTGCTGCCGATGTGCTCGACCGAATGCACCCAACCTTCGCAGCTCGCCAGGATGCTGCTGCGGGTCTGCTGGAACTCCTGACGCCAACGCGGGTCATAGTGCATCAATCGGACCGGTTCATCAAGCATCGTGAAAACCCCGCTTGCGAGTGCTGCGTCAATGAAAAAACCGAGCCCAACCATGACGGTCGGGCTCGGTTCATTGTTTCACGATCGTCAAGCCAGATCTAGTTGCTGGTCAACATGGCGATACGAGCTGCTGCGATCTCGCTTTGAATGCCCGCAACATAGGCTGCGTCTGCTTCGCACAAACGATCGTTTGGTACGGTACAGGTGTGGCCGTTGGACTTCATCAAGCGAACATTGTCTTCGTTGATTTGGATCAACTTACCATCGACATGGAAAGCCCCCGTGTTATCGATCCAAGTACGAACATGAGCCTTCGCAATCGGATCGTTCGATTCACGAACTTTCGAAACGATCTGCAACGAACTGGACTTCGAGGATTCGGGAACGGCAACAGGAGCTGGCAATTCGGCAACGAATCCATTGTCTTCGGTGTTACCATTGGCACCGAACAGATCTTCGATCACGCTGCGAGTTGACTCGCTGACTTCGCTAGCCTTTTCGTCCGACGCATCACCGAACAAATCGTCGATCACGCTTTTCGTTTTTTCGTCGGTTGCAGGAGCATCCGCAGGCGGCTCGGCACCGAAGATGTCGTCTTCAACGGCATCAACAGCAGGCGAATCCGTTACGGGAGTTTCTTCGAAGGACGAACTGTCACCAAACAAATCGTCGACCGATGGTTGATCCGCGGGTGCAGCATCATTTGCCGGCGGGTTTCCAAACAGATCGTCGCCAGCATCGGCCGGTGCAGCATCTTCGCCGGGCGCGCCGAACAAGTCATCCATCGGTGCATCAGCAGGCGCGGCGTTTTCCGCAGGACTGCCAAACAAGTCGTCCATGGGTGCATCCGCTGGTGCGGATTCGGGTGCCGCACTTTCAGCGGGGTTACCGAACAAATCGTCGCCAGCGTCGGCTGGTGCTTCGGGTTCACCGAACAAATCATCGGCAGGTGCGGCAGCCGGTTCGCCAGCAGGCTCTTCCATGTCGTCCCCACCAAAGATATCGGCGTCAGCAGGCGCTTCCGCGGCAGGCTCTTCAGCAGGCGCATCGAACAAGTTGGGTTCTTCGGTTTCCGGATCCGGAACCGGCTCTTTAGGTTCCGCTGGTGCTGCAGCGTCCGAAGGCGAAGTGATCGGTGCGGAATCTTCAACGGCCGGAACAACCGGCGCCGATTCAATCACACTGGATTCCACAGGCTGCGAAACTTCGTAAGGTTCAATGACTGATTCCCCCATGGTCATGGGAGTCTCAATCACGTGATCCTCAATGATCTGTTCGCCCATCGGAGCGTAGGATTCAACGGGCATTTCAACCGGCATTCCCATTTCGACGGGTGTGCCCATTTCGATCGGTGCTGAATCGCAACCACAACCCGAATCAACCGATCCGCCGGTCATCGAATAGTCGACCATTGGCGTCGTGTAGATTGGTGCATCGTAAACCGGCGCGGGTGCTAGCGGTGCGCTGTAAACCGGCGCGCTAGCCACAGGTGCCGAGGCACAACAATCATCAGCAACAGGCGGGCAAACCGTTGCAGGAACACAACAAGCCGAAGCCCGTTTGCATTTCATATGGTGCAACAACCAACCGGCCGAAACCGGGCTGGCGCTCAGCATCACGATTAGCGTGCAGACAAGGGACCATTGGAACAAATGTCGAATCGTGCGATTCATGGGTTTGATATGACTCCTCCACAGTCGGGCTGTGGATTGCTGGTCGGCGTCGCGACGGATCAGGCCGTATCGCCAGGATCGGGTGGGAAATTTCCGAAAATTCGGTGCTCACGTACCACTCCATGCTAGTTATGGGAAAAACGAGCGGCAAGAAGCGAAGCCAGATAAAATGCGACAGATGGGCACATGCGTGCGGTTTTACTGATTATGAGGCAATTATTCGGGTGCCAATAAAAGCCAGATTCCGTCAAACTCCCAGCAGCGGCGATGGCACGATGCCCAAAATGACGAGAAATTGGTCGCCGGCCCCCCGCTCGTCCCCCACCTGAACCCAACCCAACTGCCCCATGATTCGTCTGCTTCAAGGCCTGTTTGCCTCGATGAGCCTGGAACGGAAGTGCCTTCTGTTCTTCGGATCGGCGCTGATGGTGTTGATGTTTGGCGCGTTCTTGGTGATCGAGATCCTGGGCCAGAAACTGGTCAAGAACACGACTCGCACCCGAGCTCGCGACTTTTACGCCGCGGAAGTCGAGCGACTGCACAGCGACGCGATTTGGTCTTCCGATCAATCCCCAGAACAAGTCGGCATCAAAAGAGAAGTGCTGGCGGGACTTCGCGACATTTTGCTGGACGATGATTATGAAACGCTCGAATCGAGCATCGAGTATGAAATCCTTGGTCTGAAAGACTCTGTCAAATATGAAAACCTGCCGTCGATTGAACTGCCCCAGGATCCCGCCGAGGTCGCGCGTCTAGAAGATCTCGAGGCCCGGTTTCGTGCACGACTTGCAGTTCAAATTGCCATCGACCGTCCTGACGTTTCTCGCCCAATGGATCTAGGCGCGAACGAACCGATGAGCCCGATTGGGCTAAGCCTGAACTCGATGACGCCACAAATTTTCGAAGACGTTGGTCCCGTCGATGGGCGATACGCCTACTATACGCCGATCTTTTCGACTCACGAATGCATGCAGTGCCATTCGATGCCGGGCACGTTTTCGCTCGACAACAACGAGTCGCCCGCCAAGCTTGCGTTGCAGTATCCGTTTCGTGTCATGAAGGTCACGATGCCGTACGAGCAGACGCAGCAACAAACGACGATGATCCGCGCGATCGTGGTGTCGCTTTGCATGTTGATCATCGCGGTGACGCTATTCTTCCTGCACTGGATTTTGCGGCACCTGGTGCTGTATCCGATGTACCACCTGCGTGACGTCAGCGATGCGATCACGCATGGTGACACCAACCAACGTGCCGTCATTGAAACCGAAGACGAATTTCGCGAACTGGCTGACGCGTTCAACCGAATGCTTCGCCACTTGACCGAGACGCAGGAGCAAATCCAAGAGGTCAACAAAGAACTCGACGCACGCGTCGACCAACTGGCCCAACTCAACTTGCAACTCTATGAAGCAAACCGTTTGAAGAGCGACTTCTTGGCTAACATGAGCCACGAACTTCGCACACCGCTGAACAGCATCATCGGTTTTTCGGAAGTGCTGCAGGGCATCGATGCGCTAAGCGACAAGCAACGTCGTTATGCTTCGAACATTCAAAAGAGCGGCCGGCTGCTGCTTGAAATGATCAACGACATCCTGGACTTGGCGAAAGTCGAAGCCGGCAAAATGGAAGTCAAACACAGCGACTTCAATTTGGGGCGACTTGTTTCCGCGCAGTGCGACATGATCCAGTCGCTTAGCGAGGACAAGAACATCTCCTTGTCGCTGGTCGTCCCCGATGATCTTCCGATGGCACACCAAGACCCCAACAAACTGGGGCAAATCATCAACAACCTGCTGTCCAACGCGATCAAGTTCACGCCCGAAGGCGGCATGATCACGGTTTCGGTCTCGGACCTATCCAATGGCCGATTCCGTTTAGAAGTCACCGACACCGGCGTCGGAATCGCGATCGAAGACCAACCGATCATCTTTGAAAAGTTCCGCCAAAGCAGCAAGGTGCTCGACGGCGAAGGCCTGACCCGCGAATACGCAGGCACGGGTCTGGGCCTATCGATTGTCAAAGAACTCGCCAAATTGCTCGGCGGCGAGATCGACTTCCAAAGCGAACTCGGTCGCGGCAGCTCGTTCTGGGTGACCCTGCCTTGGCGTCTTTCGGACCGACGTTCGGCGGAAACAAACACTCCCGCCGAAGTCGCGTAGGAACACGGGATCAACAAATGACCTAGCAGCAGGCTGCTAGGCGTGCATCACGGGCTGGCAGCCCGTAATGCGAATTCGCGCGAGCAAGCAGTTGTCTAGCGATCGCGCGTTAGACGTTCTTCCAAGTGCCGACCTTGGCGCTTTCGAGCACCGCGTCACAAACTTGCTGGGTTTCCAACGCGTCGCGGAAACTCGGGTGCATCGTCGTGTTATTGTCGATCGACGAAATAAAATCGGCGACTTGGTGCACGAAAGTGTGCTCATATCCGATCTGCAAACCAGGCACCCACCACTTGTCCATGTACGGTTGGTCGCCGGAGTGATCCGAAACGTGAATCGAACGCCAACCGCGAAGCCGACCTTCGTCACTGTTGTCGAAGTATTCCAAACGATGCAGGTCGTGCAGGTCCCAACGAATCGACGCGTCGTGACCGTTGATTTCCAACGTGTAAAGCGCCTTGTGACCGCGAGCGTAACGTGTCGACTCGAACAAACCGAGCGAACCGTTTTGGAAGTGACACATGAAAGTACAAGCGTCGTCAATCGTTACTTTTTCTTTCTTGCCAGTCTCGGTGTGCATTCGCTCCTTGACGAATGTCTCGGTCATCGCGGTGACGTCTTTAATTGACCCGTTCAACCATAACGCCGTGTCGATGCAATGAGCCAACAAGTCACCGGTCACGCCGGACCCGGCCGCCGCGGCGTCCAAACGCCACAGAGCAGCGCCGCCTTGTGGCAGATCTTCGCTGATCGTCCAGTCTTGCAAGAAATTAGCGCGATAGTGATAGATCTTTCCGAGCTTGCCTTCATCGATCAATTGCTTGGCCATCGTCACCGCAGGGACGCGGCGATAGTTGTACCAAACGGTGTTTGCAACGCCGGCCTTTTCAACCGCCGCACACATCCGCTCGCCCTCTTCGGGATTCAGCGCCAGTGGCTTTTCGCAAAGGATCATCTTGCCCGCTTCGGCGGCGGCTATTGCGATCTCGGCGTGTGAATTGTTGGGCGTGCAAATGTCGATCGCGTCGATATCGGGTCGAGCGATCAGCGCCTTCCAGTCAGATTCGATCGACTCGTATTGCCACTGATCGGCAAACGCTTGAACCTTCTCGGGGCTGCGTCCGCAAACAGCTTTCAGCACCGGGCGATGCTTTAGTTCTGGGAAAAAGTCGTTAACTCGCTTGTAGCCGTTGGTGTGCGTTCGGCCCATGAAGCCGTATCCGACCAAGCCAATGTTAAGGGGTTTTAAAGCCATCGATCTCAATTCTCGTCGCTAATACGTTGGAAAGCATCCCGGCGATTCGTCCACGTCTGGTGAAAGAAAGGAATGCAGTTATTTAAAATGTGGTGCGGGTCTTGATATAAGCTCGCCGGCCTACTCGTTCCATCCATGAGCGTCTTGGACGGACAACATCGCCGACAGAATGCTGTTCCAAGTGTCAGGCTTTTTCATCACGTCGTTGGGGAACATGCAGCCGTCCCAACAAATGTGTCGACAAGTCGTTAGCACATCGCCATGCTCGTCGCGAAGCCAGTGCCCTGCATCGGTGGCAATGTCCAACTTGCCATTCGGGTCGCCGGGCAAACAGTGACGACCAGTTTTGTCGTGTGATCCGGTCCCGTGAACGGTTGCATCGTTTTGGGCAACGTGAAAGTCGATGGTCCAAGGACGCAGTGCGTGAGTCAATTCTTTTAGCGCCGCGGCCTTCTTGGCTTTGTCATTCCAGTCAAAGTCTTGTGGCAGAATTGCGTCTTCGGGCGCGTTGTAACCGAGCAAGTACAACAGCGTGTGCGCCATGTCGGCTTGGAATCCAAATCGTTCGGGGTGACCGACTCGTTCTAGCAAGTCAACCATCTTGCGCCACGACTGCATTCCGCCCCAACAAATCTCGCCTTCGGCCGCCAAACGTTCGTCGTATTCCTCGGCGATATCGCAGGCTGCTTTCAAAGTGTCGGCGATCTTGGATTGGTTCTTGTCCGGATCCTTGACCCACTCGTCGACCGAAGTCGCCGTGTCAAGACGAACGACACCATAAGGACGAACGCCAAGCTCGCGAAGTTTTTTGGCGATCGTGCAACCTTTGCGAACTTGCGTCAAGAATGCTTCGACGTCATCAGGACCGCCGGCTGCCGAACCGCCACCGGTTGGCCCCCAAACAGGCGCGACCACGCTGCCAACGACCAAACCGCGACTGCGAACGCGGTCGGCAAGCTGTTCCAATTCAGCGTCAGTCGCATCAATCGATACATGCGGATCGAACAAGAAAATGTCGACGCCATCGAACTTACGACCATCGACTTCGGCCGCAGCCGTCATGTCCAGCATGTCGTCCAGAGGAATGCAGGGATCGTCGCCCTCGCCGCCCTTGCCAACGACGCCCGGCCAAGCCGCATTGTGAAGTTTCGGAAATTGGTTGGGATGATTCGTCATGAGTCTGGCGTGGGTTGGTAGGTAAAAGGCGAGTGGTAAAAATCAACGAAGACCGCAGCTCGCTTGCGCTAGCCACGACCTCCGTCGGTATCAAACAAGTTGGTCGATCATCAGAACTGCGTCGAGCTTGGCATTGCTCAATCGTTACGTTGACTTCGAAATCGGGAGGAAGAAAACTGGGAGGAGGGGAAAATTTCACCGTTCGGTAGCGTTTGACGACGCTTAATGTTTTATTAGCTGTGTACCGGCCTAACAAGAACGCGCTTCGAGATCTTGAACAGGTTCTTCATCAAGAACTTGGTCGGGAATCTGATCAGCGACGACGGCCGAGTCTGATCAAGACGTCATCCACTTTCCAATCGTTTCTTAACATGACCACGCAAACAGCCACCGTTCGCTCAATGCGAGACCCCGTTGCATCCATCCTGTGGAGCGACAATTCGCCGCTGACGATGAAGATCGAAACGCGACTGGGGCCACTTGAAACTCGCCACGGACGGTTTGTCGGCGGGGCGGCGGACCAAGTGGAAGTCATCGAAGTCGATACCGGCAAAGTCCGCGCCCTGATTCTACCGAGTCGCGGCATGTCGATTTGGCGATTGGAGGCCGGACAAGTTCCGTTTTCCTGGAATTCACCGGTCGCGGGCCCCATCCACCCGTCCCTGGTCCCTACCTTTGACCCCAGCGGCATCGGTTGGCTAGAAGGATTCGACGAACTCGTCGTGCGATGTGGCTTGGAAAGCAACGGGGCACCCGAACACGACGCTGATGGAAAACTGGTTCATCCGCTGCACGGCCGGATCGGAAACCTGCCGGCCACTGCATTGAAAATCGAATTTGACGAAGCATCTGGTCGCCTGGAAGTGATCGGCGAGATTCTTGAGTCGCGTCTGTTCATCAAACGGCTACGTCTGAAAAGCCGCATCCGATTCCACGCTGACAGTGCGGACGTTGAATTGCTTGACGACGTCACCAACGATCTGACCACACCAACATCGATGCAGTTGCTTTACCACATCAATGTCGGGTCACCCGTCCTTGGCGAAGGGGCGTCGATCGAAGCGGCAATCGAATCACTGGCCCCCAAAGACGCATTGTCGGCCGGCGAGATCGAGCAATGGAACCAGATCGGCGCACCGGAATCGGGTTATGCCGAACGTGTCTATTTTGCAAAACTGGTCGGTGACGATCACCAACACACATCAGCGATGATCAAATCAGCCGACGGTGCGACTGGCTTGGGCGTGACGATCAACACCAAGGGATTGCCGCGGTTCATCCTGTGGAAAAACACCGCCGCCGAAGGCGATGGCTATGTCGTCGGACTTGAACCGGCCACCAATTACCCCAACGTACGATCGTACGAAGAATCACAAGGACGAGTGGTCGAGCTCGCCGGCGGCGAAACCGAATCATTCCGCGTCAAACTACACCCGCTGGTCGACGCCGAATCCGTCCGCAAAATGTCGGACAAGATCAAGAAACTGCAAAGCAATCAGAAAGCTGAAATCCACAGCACGCCGCGACCGGGTTGGTCGCCTGGTGCGTAAACGCGAGAGCGTGATAAAGAGGATCCGCCCCGAAACGAAGGACTAGAGATCGCTGTATCGCTGTCCGTTGGGAAAAGTCGGATGCGGTATCGGACGCGGAGGGTTTGTGCATCAGGCCTTCACGTGATCACTTGACCGAAATGCCGTCGATTTTGAAGATGGCAAAGTGGCTTGCCCCTTTGGGACCAGCGCCCCCTGGGTACTTGTACTTTTCAGTATCGATTTTGAATTTGCCTTCGACTGTGACCGGGCGAGTCACAAAGTCGGTCGTTTTGCCGGGCACCATTTCAACGATCACACAGTCGAACAGGGCCGCGCCCGGTCCAAAACAACACTCTTGGTTGTCCCGAACCAACACGAACTGATCGATGTCCGTTTCTTTGAACAAGGTTGCCGGCAAAATGTAGCCGCGCAGCTTGACCTTCTTGCCGTCCAAGCCCTTGACGTCATTATTCAACATTTTGGGCGCAAAGGCGGCGTCCTTATCGATATCGAACTTCAAATCGTCAAAGTTGATTTCGCCCTTTGCCTTGGACGCCGCACTGCTGGATTGATCGATCACTTTGGTACCGTTTCCGGTCGCCTGTTCTTCGGCGGCCACAGGCGTGCAAATGATCAACAGCGTGGCAAGGGCAATGATGCGGCGGCGAATGGACATAGCAAGCTTTGGGAAAGATTGAGGCGAACGTCCACCGTATTGTAACTGCACCGGTCAACCGACCGACATAGCAATCAGACGCCAACCCAGTACTTAAACGCTCGCATCGTTTGGCGAGCCGCTTCGTGCGGATCGGGATACGGGAACGCTTCGGCGCAAAGATAACCGTCGTAGCCAATTTGGCGCAGGGCGGCGATGATCGGCCCGTATTGCATGTGGCCCAGCCCCACCGGACGGCGATTGCTGTCAACAAAGTGGATATGCCCGACCCATTTCCCACCAGCGATCAGTGCTTCAGAGATGCTGGATTCTTCGATGTTCATGTGGAACAGATCGCACAGCAATCGCACGTTGTCGGTGGACAACGATTCCAGCATGGTGACGCCGTCGGCGACGGTGCAACACTGTTTCGTTTCGTAACGATTAAGCGGTTCGTAGATCAGCGGAACCTTGTACTGGGCCGCATGCGATCCGCCGTCCTCCAACGCTTCGCACAAATAACCACGTGCGGTTTCGGCATCGCCCGTGTGACCACTTGGCCCCTGCATCGATCCGATGATCGCGCTGGCACCGAACTGGCCTGCAAAGTCGATGATGGTGCGAACAAACTGCTTGGCCGCGTCACGTTTGGCAGCGTCCGGATCGGCTAGTTGAAGTTTGTGCTTGACCCATCCGGCACCGGTGCCAAATGCAGCACACTTCAAGCCTGCCTTGTCCAACATCTTTGCCAACCCATCGGCATCAATGTCTTCAACGCCGGGCGCAAAAATTTCCACCGCGTCATAGCCAAGCTCGGCAGCAAACCCGATCGACTTTTCAAGACCGTCCCACAAAACAAAGGGACCACCGCGGGCTTCTTCGACAAGGCTAATCGTAACGCAGGATTTCATAGTGACTTCGAGGTTGAGGAGTATTTGTTCTTCGGATTTGTTGCGTAGCGAAAGTTGCCCAGGCTCTCGTTTTGGGTGCGCGCCGAAACCGTTGACGGTTTGTCGATTTAGTCCACTTGGCTTACTAGATCGCGATCTGATTGTTTAACCGTTGGACGAGGATCGCTATGCGTCGTTGTTTTCGGGGCGGCCTTCGACGTAGACCCAGTTGTGAATCGGTTTCAAGATTTCCTTGACTTCGGCAACCAACTTTTCGTCCATCGGTTCGTCCAACCAATCGCACCACTGCGACACGCGATCCGGGTTTGCCGATCCCGTGACACAACTTGCAAACGCTTCGTTGGCACAACTGTATTGCAGCGCTAACTTAGCGATGTCGGTACCGGCCGCTTTGCAGTGCGCGGCGGCTTTGGCAGCGACCTCGCGAACTTGCGGCGTTGCTTTGTGCCACTCGGGAAGCTTGGCGTCGGTCAGCAACCGAGCCGAGAACGGCGCGGCGTTGATCAAGCCAACATTCTTCGTTTGGCAAGGCTCGATCAGAGCCAACGCCATGTCGTTTTGTAGCGTGTAGTGGTTGTAGGTCAGCACCACATCCAAGTCGGTTTGCCGAATCATTTCGGTAAACATCTTCATGGGATAACCGCTGACGCCGATGTAACGGACTTTGCCTTTTTCAACTTCTTTGCGAAGCGCCGGCAGAGTCTCGTTGATGATCTGATCTAGCTCGACAAACTCGATGTCGTGACAGAACACGATATCGATATGATCGACTCGCATTCGTTCCAGCGAGATGTCGATGCTTTCGGCCACGCGGCGAGCACTGAAATCGAAGTGCGCCGGTGCGTACCGACCAAGCTTGGTGCTAAGCGTGTAAGAGTCACGCGGAACATCGGGTAGCACACGCCCCAGCATCAACTCGCTCATCCCGCGACCGTAGTATGCGGCCGTGTCGATGTAATTCATGCCGCGATCGAGTGCGACATGGACTGCTTTCAAGGCGTCGCCGAGGTCGATTTGACGGAACTCTGCGCCGATCGATGAGGCACCAAATCCGAGCACGGGAAGTTGAAGTTCGGTGCCTGCGAGTTGCCGTTTTTCCATGTTGTCGCTCAAAAGCCAAGGGGCAAAAGCGACAGTCTAGCAAAAATGAAGGAGCCCCCAAGCATGGCTGGGGATCGACCATTGCCCACGGCGATTAGCTTACGCCCCGAGTTCTAGGTCAATTTTGGCTTCGTCGGCCGCTTCGCGCAGTTTTGACAATGCACGAGCTTCCAATTGGCGAATTCGTTCCTTGGTGACGCCCATTTCAGCGCCCACTTCTTTCAACGTCAGCGGTTCGCTGCCACGACCAAGTCCGAAACGCGCGGTGATGATCTTTTGCTCGCGTTCGTCCAAACGATTCAGAATCTTCGACAACTCGCGTTGACGTGTCTTCTGGACTGTTTCTTCGGCGTACGGATCTCGTCGTTCGTCCTGGCGCGACACAAACAATTCTTCGGTTGTCGTGCGGAAACGATCGCGATGCTTGAACTCGCTTGGAATCGTGCGAGCAAAGTTTTTCATGATCGCCCACGATGCGTAAGTGCTGAACTTGTTGCCGCGTGAGTAATCGAACTTTTCGGCAGCGCGGATCAGCGACATGTTGCCGTCCGAAACCAAACCAAAGAAGTCATCCGAGCTGGCGACGTGACGCTTGGCGATCGAAACGACCAAACGCAAGTTGCTTTGCACGATCTTGTTCTTCACCAACACAGCGGCTTCGTACAAGCTGTCGATCTCTTCCATGATCGCCGTCTTGTTCGACTCGGCCGTTTCCAAACTGTCACGCAGCCGGCTGGCTTTGTGCTTGTAGTAATTCATTTGACGGAACAGGTGATACTCCTGTTCGCGAGTCAACAGCCCGACGTCGTACAACGCAGCCAAGTAACTTGGCAGCCCCGATGGTACGCGCACCTTACGCGGCGCGGTCGCCGGTTCAGGCAGTGGGCCCAAGTATTCGGCTTCGCGTGATGCGTCGTCAAAGTCTTCGTTGTAAATGTGATCGAGCGGCAGTTCGGCGATCTGATCCAACCGCATGTCCAACAGGATGCGGCCGATGCTGGTGCGCGTTCGATTGAAACGCTTGCACAACTGCGGCACGGTCGCGCCATGGGTGTGCAGTTTGAAAATCGAACGCTTGTCGTCTTCGGTTAGCACACCGCGATGGCTCGCGAAGATCGCCAGTGTTTGATGGTCCGCGTCAAAGTTCTTGAGCGTGTAACGGATCGTTTCGGAACTGCGTCCCATTTGGGCAGACAGCAAACGAGTGATTTCCGACAGACTGGATCCGCCTTCGACCATTTGCCGAGCACGTTCGATGATCTCGCTCTTTTCGTCATCCGTCAGTTGGCTGAACCGTTCGCCACGACGGACTTTGTCACGGTTGTTGGCGGCGAAACGCTCGACGCTGCTGTGCAGAAACCCGACCCGGCGGCGGCCATTGAATAGGAACCGGCGGCTGACCAGTCCGGCCTCGCGCCAGCGGCTGATTGTTTTGGTAGAGACACGAAACATCTTGCTGAGATCGTCGACCGTGTGAACCGGTTCGGCGACTTCGGTGACTTCGACGTCGGCCGAATCGCTGAGGTCTTCGATCAGAAGACGCAGGTCATGTTTCAGGTCGGCGTCGGCGATGCTGTGGCGACTCGCCTTTTCGGGGCGATAGTTGGTGATGCGAAAGCACAAATAGTCGAACGCGTAGGAGCGATCGGCTTCGATTTCGTCATAAAGTTTCTCGGCTAGCAAGGCCTGCTCCAGCTTCTTTGCCTTGGGGGCAAATCGCGTTAGCTGGTCTCGCAGTTCCTTGATCTTCGCGTCGCGATAGTCTTCGTGCATCGCCATGTCTCCCAGTGCTGGTATGGCCGTCGATTCCGTTTCCCTGCGACCCCGGCGGATCGCTCGACTGCCTACCAAATTGTTTTGCCCGGGTGTCGCTCAATCCGTAGAGCGAATCATTCAGGGGTGTGAATAACTCTTCGCACTTTGTCGTGACACGTTTGGTCACGGTGTTGACGCCATCTTCAAATGGCAAAAACACTTGTCCGATTCACAATTCACCGCCAGGGACTCCTTGTCCCTCGCACCATTATTTCCTACGCCTGACTGTCAGGCGTAGTTTTCATCTATGACCCGCAGAAAATCCATCAAGTTCGCCAAATCACCCGGCTTTAATCGCTGTTTCGAAGACCGCCGTTGGGAAGTGTTCGAGAAGATCAAAGTTCGTCCTAAGCTTGGTTGCCTGACAAATGTCCAACTGACCAGGACATCTGTGTAGGAAATTTCGCGCCAAAGTCAAACTTTTTCTTCCGGTTTCCTGAAATCCACTGCGGTAACCCGTTGCCGGTGAACACTTTAGCATGCCTACGGCGTTCAGGGGGCCTGCGAACCGACCTGCCGAAAACGTGGGCAAACGTTGTAAATATTGCGATCGATTGAAAAGTTCGGTCGTCGCAAATCGAGACGAAAGCTCAAGATGCGCCTCCCAAAATGGGACAGACGCCCCAAATCGGCTGGAAATCGGATAAACAGATTTCGGGTAAACCGATTCAGGTTGAAACGTCGATGAAAGATCAAACCGCCGTTTCTTGACTCTCGTTTTGCCCGGTTCCCGATGTTATCTCAAGCCAATCAAAACTCGTCCGATCGTCGTCGCTTTCTGGTTGCGGCCGCTGCAATCGCTGTGGGAGCCGTTTCTGCGGCTGGTTCCGATGCAATTGCCGCCAACCCCGGTGTTAGGAACTCGGCCGGCGGCGTGATGCTGCGTCCCAATGGCAACCAGAACCTATTTCGCGTCCGTGTGGAATTGGAAGTCGAAGGCAACGTCAACCTGCCCAAGAACGCGTTGATTTCGCGTAAAAGCGCGCTCCAATTGCCGATCGCGACTTCGGCAACGCTGGATTATGAAGAACAACTGCGGCGAAAGAGCGGTTCTGACCCGACGATCGCTATGGCGAACCGGTTTTATCACGTCGCCAAGAGCCAAGGCTCATTGAACGAAGTCGAACAGTCCTACGCGCTGCGAGATTCAGTTCGCGAAACGATCATCCGCCGCGACGTGACCCCGGAACTGATGTACTCGGTCGACGATTACTTTGACCGCGAAGAATTGGATCTGTTGCGTTTGCCGGTATCCAGCTTGGGCGTGGACGAACTGTTGCCAACCGAGGCCGTTTCGGTCGGTTCGACTTACTCTCCGTCGAGCGACGCGGTCGCATCAGCACTGTGCTTGTCGTCGGTCGAAGCCACCGAAATGGTAGCCGAAGTCGTCGAAATCACCGCCAGCGAGGCAAAAATCCACTTCAAGGGTAACGTCGAAGGCTCCTACGAGGGCGTTCCCACGACGGTCCGTACGGTCGGAAAACTGACGTTTGATCGCCGAATCGGTGCCTGCACATGGCTAGCAATGGCTGTTCACGAGACTCGCGAAATCGGCAAGGCTGAACCCGGCTTTGACGTTTCAGCGACCGTCAAGATGCTTCGCAAACCGATGCCAAAACCGGTCGCCCTGACAGCCTCGGATCAAAAGCTGAATCCGGGAACCGAGATTCCGTTGGACCGTTTGTACGTCGATTTGACCAGCCGCGAAGTCGGGCTGGGCGTTTTGATGGACCGTCGCTGGCGGATGATGGCGGACGTACCGGGCGCGGCGATGATGCGGATGATCGACAACGATCGCAGCATCGCGCAGTGCGATTTCCGGCCTTTGGCGACTCTGCCGGCAGGTTCCCAGTGGACGCTGGAAGCATTCGAGCAGGACATCAAGAAAACGCTTGGCGAACAGCTTTCCGACATTGTTTCGTCTGAGCAGCGGGTCAGCGAGACGGGACTGCGAGTGCTGCGGGTGACCGCATCGGGTGCCGTCGAAGACGTGCCGATCCAGTGGACGCTGATGCATTTTTCGGACGATTCGGGCCGTCGCTTGCTTGCGACATTCACGATGGAAGCCAAGAATGCATCGACTTTTGCGGGTTCGGACCACCAACTTGGCAGTTCCCTGCGACTAATCGATCGAAAGAAACCTGTGGCCGAGGCGATCAGCGCTCGATCGGGCAATGACGGGGAAACGCGTATCGCTCGCTTGAATAAGTCGAACGAATCGCCGAAACCTCAAGTACAATCGGCCAGTGACCTATCACGATAGTGTCCCAAAATAATAGTTGACTCACGACGGTAACCCATGATGTTTCTCGGACGTATCGCCCTCATCGCCTTGACCGCCACGTTGATCACGTCCGGTTTTGCCGGCTCCGTGTCGGCCCAAGATGGCGGCAAATTGGATCCGTCGACTACCGAGGAAAGTCGCTTTGCGCCGGGCGTGCTGAGGGTGATCCCACCGGCGCCGGAACCCGACGAAACATTCGCGGGGCCACAAACGCTGCAGTCGTTGCTTGACGCTCATCCCGAAATTCAGTTCGGTGGCGCATCGCACCCCGATGGCGAACCACACTTTGATCCTCGCAGCCGAACCCTGGTCGAGATGGCCAAGCAAGTGATCCTGCGGCGAGAAATCTACTCATTTGAGTTCTCGTTTAAACCACTGCGTCATATCTACATCGATATCCCGAACCAGTCCGGCCGCATGCAGCGGAAACTGATTTGGTACATGGTTTACCGAGTCCGATATCGCGGTGGCGATCTGCGTCCAGCGGCCGATACCGTGGCGGGCGTGCCAATTTACAAGCGAGTCGAAGAAGTCCATTACGATTCTCGTCGTTTCTTCCCGACGTTGGTGCTGCGAAACCAAGCGACTGACAAGAAGTACATCGACCGAATTCTGCCCACCGCCCAAGACAAGATCAAAGTCCGCGAACAGATCACGGCTCCGCTATACAACTCGGTCGAGATCACTCGTGTGAATGTGCCTTACAGCGCAGACGATTCCGGCGACGGTGTCTGGGGCGTAGCAACTTGGGAAGACGTCGACCCCAACATTGACTTCATCTCGGTCGATGTCTTTGGGCTGACCAACGCGTTCCAGCAGGACGGCGAGGGAGCATCGGCCCCATACCGCCGCAAGGCACTGCAACTGAACTTCTATCGCCCCGGCGACACCGTCGACCAAACCGCGGACGAAATCCATTTTGGCGTCCCCGCTTATGCCGACGACCAAGAACAAAAGTACATCTTGGATCAGTACGGACTGAAAGAACGGCTCGATTACGGCTGGATCTTCCGCTAGTCCTCAAATCACGGTAGGTCCGTTTCACTGCGGCTCTTCGACTTGCCGACCTTTGTGGCTATGATGAAGCGAACTTTTGCGTTTGCTTTGGGATCGTGCGAGAAAAAAGTGTCCGCCCTCTTTTGCCAGGAACCGGCCCTTCGGGTGCTTCGCAAAAGGGGTCGGACACTTTTTTCCGCTCATCTCTTAACCTCTAGGCCACCCATCCATGTTCGTCGACCGTATCAAAATCGAATTGCAAGCGGGCAAAGGCGGCGACGGCTGTACTAGCATGCGGCGTGAGAAGTACGTGCCTCGTGGCGGCCCGGACGGCGGCGACGGTGGCGACGGCGCCAGCATCATTCTAGAAGCCCGGTTGGGCGTCAATTCGCTAGCCGAACTGGCCAACCGTCAGTTCTTTCGAGCCAAGAACGGCGGCAACGGCGAAGGATCGAAACGGTACGGAAAAGGTGCCAAGGATCACACGCTTTACGTCCCGCCGGGAACCACCGTGATCGATGCGGCAGGCGGCTTCGTCATCAAAGACTTGAAGCAGCCTGGTGATTCCTTTGTCGTCGCACGCGGCGGCCGCGGCGGTCGTGGCAACGCGCACTTCAAGACGCCCGAGGACCGCGCACCCAAGCACTGTGAACCCGGTGGAACGGGCGAAGTCCGGACCGTGATTTTGGAACTGCGTTCGATCGCCGACGTCGGCTTGGTCGGCAAACCCAACGCCGGCAAAAGCACGCTGCTGAGCCGGATCAGTAGCGCTCGGCCAGAAATCGCCGACTATCCCTTCACGACCAAGCATCCAAACTTGGGCATCGTCGATTTGGGCGAAAAGTCGTTTGTGTTGGCCGACATCCCCGGCTTGATCGAAGGTGCCAGCGAGGGCCTCGGACTCGGCCACGAATTCCTTCGGCACGTCGAACGCGCCGGCTTGCTGGTTCACTTGGTCGAACCGGCGCCCATGGACGAAACGGACCCGATCGAAAACTACCAGACCATCCGATCAGAACTCGCCGAATACGATGCGTCGCTGGGCGAGCGAGAAGAAATCATCGTGGTCACCAAGAGCGAACTTGAAGGCGCCGAAGATGTCCGCGACGCGCTGCACAACCTGACCGGCAACGACGTGTTCTTGATCAGCGCGGTGGTTGGCAAGGGCTTGCCCGAGTTGGTATCGACGATTTTGGAACGCGTCGAAAAACGTCGCGCTGAAATGCTTGCCGCTGGCGAAGAAGTCACGCTGCTGCGAGAAAACGACATTCGGCCGGCCGTCGCACCAGAGAAAAAGCGAGTCCCGCCACACCTAGCGGGACCGACATCGGCGCTGTCCAACGAACATCAATCCAAGGACATGGATTCGTGAATCCGGCCGCGTGCATTGTCGCGGTCGACGTCGGCAACACGGCGGTTAAGTTGGCCGTCGAACAGTTCGGCGAAGTGATCGATCATTCGATCGTGATCAATCAAACGAACTGGGAACGCAGCGCAATCGAGTGGGTGCGAGATCGGCTCGGGTGCAAGCAGATGCAATGGCGTGTTGCCAGCGTCCATCGTCGCGCCGCAGCACGACTGGTCGACGCGGTTGGAAAGGTGGCACCCGATGCCACGATCGACTTGATCACGTTTCGTGATGTGCCCATGCCAATCGCCGTCGATCACCCCGAACGACTTGGCATTGACCGATTGCTAAGCGCTTATGCCGCACAGCAATTTGCAAAGGACTCTGCATCCAGCCCCGCAGATTCCAGCCCGATGGTTGTCGTCGACGCGGGGTCCGCCGTGACCATCGACTGGGTCGACGAGTCGGGAACTTTTTGCGGCGGCGTGATCTTGCCAGGGCTCAGCCTACAAGCCAGCGTGCTGGCGACTGGCACCGACGCGTTGCCTCACATCGATTGGACTGAAAACCGTGATGTTCAGTTGCCCGCCACCAACACAGGCAATGCGATTCACGCCGGCATCCTGGTCGGCGTAGCGTCGGCCATCGACGGAATCGCCGAACGATACGTTGAAAACTGGCAAGCAAATCAGGCCCCAAAATCCGATTCAACATCGGCTGCCGCAGCAAATAAACCGGCGGTTAAAATGGTACTGACCGGCGGTGACGCAGCCGCGTTGTCCGCTCATGTTAGGCGGCCCCATCGCCAAAAAACGAATCTGGTCTGCCGAGGACTACTATGCTTGCCACCCACGACAACCTCGACCCTTCCGACGCAGGAGATAGGTGATGGCGCTCAGTAAACTCTCCGAACTGCTGCCGATCGACGACGCTAATTCGTCG
The DNA here is from genome assembly GCA_049680385.1 of Rubripirellula sp. Lineage (GTDB taxonomy): Bacteria > Planctomycetota > Planctomycetia > Pirellulales > Pirellulaceae > Rubripirellula. Next base: position 28,447 of record JBAUHR010000515.1, read on the forward strand.
CCGCATGCCTATCAGATCTTTGGATTGGAAGACGGCGAACAAGACATCGCCCAGATCACAAAAGCAGTCCAAGCCACCGTCGCTCGGTTGCGCAGCGTGAAAGCGGATTCAGCCCCAGCGGTGTGGAAAAAAGCCGCGCAACTGGTCCAGGCCGCACGGGTGACACTTGCCGACCCAGCCAAGAAGGCGGATCTAGACGCCCGGTTCGGTATCTTTGCAATTGACGAGGCAACACCCGCGGCGAAAAATCCCACGACAAAAACGCCACCAGGAAGCTCTCCAACGAAGGTCGACCCGCTGGCAGGGTTTCTGCCGCCGAGCAACCCCGTCGCGCCCGCAACACCAGCCGCTCCCGCTACATCAGTCGCTCCTGCAACACCCAGCGATCAATCAACGCCAAGCAATCCCGTGGTACCCGCCACCCCGGCCGGGATCGTTGTCCCCAACACTGCTTCGCCGACAATCACCTCGGTTGTTCCAACGCCCCAATCAACGGTGGCATCGCCAACTGGTTCGGCCAGTCCCGCGGCGCCCATGCTCCGCAATGTTCGTCCCGTCAAAACGCGACGTCGCGGATCGAAACTGGGAACACTGATGATGGCAACGTTCATCCTTGGCATGCTGGCTGCGATCGGATCACTGTCGTACTTCTTGTTCTTTGGTCCTGGCACGTTGGCAATCACCAGCAAGGACGGCTCGTTGACGATTTCAACCAGCCCCGATGCAAACACAGGTTCTACGGCCGTTGCCCAGCCACGCATGATCGAGGACGACCAAACTTCCACCCAAAAGAAACGCGACCCCGTCATGGGGAACATGGCCGGCGACGCCGAACCGCCGTTCCAATTGTCGCCGCCCGACATGAGCACAATCGTTCAACCAATGACTGCACCGGAGCCAACCGGCATGGCGTCCGATTCGACGATGCAGCCAAGCATGGCAACGCCGACTGCCAATCAGCCTATGGCAGAACAGTCGGCGCCCGAGCAACCCATGGCCGAGCAACCCATGGCCGAGCAACCGGCGATCACCGACGCGGTCATTGCCCAGGCGGACGCCGCCATCGCCAAAGTGGTCGATTCGCTGCGCAGTTCGAAATGGGACGAGATAAAATCGTTAGCCGAAACGACTGCCGCGATGCCAATGAATGACGATCAACAGTCACTCGCCGACGGACTTTATCAACTAGCCGACTTGGCAACGTACTATCAAGGCGGCATCGAGCGTGGCCTGGGCAGTTTGTCGGTGGGCAATGACTTTGAAGTGACCAATGATTTCAGGGTCGTGATTGTCGAAGTCGGCCCCGACTTTCTGGTTGTTCGATACAACGCCAAGAACCGCACGTTCAAGTTTGACGAGTTCCCGTTTCCGCTAGCGGAAAAGCTTGCGGCGTTTTCAATTCCCGAAGGACCGCTACGCCAAGCTTCAATGTCGGCCTTCCAAGCCATCGCTCCGATGAGCAACGAAGGCTACCGCGACAAAGCCATCACAACGCTGGGCAATCTTGACGGACAAGTCGAAGGTGCCAACCCATCCCTCGTGATCAAAGCAATCAAGGCGGTTAGCAAACCTTGACCTGTTCACCGAACGCATCACCGATGCGCAAGTACGACAAGGCAACCCAATCGGCCTTGGATTTCTGTGACACAGGCAGCCGCCAAGGCCAGCTAGGTTGACAAACACGGCACTGATTTTCGTTGCTGATTTTAGTTGCTGATCAATCCTCAATCTCGGCCCCGATCGAGCGATCGTTCACGTCGTTGCAATGACGCAAAAATGCTTTCGCATGGAATCACCATGGATGACACTCCGTGCGAATTTTGTTTGAAATCGCGAACATGAAAGGTCGCTTCACCGTTGCTCTGCGGGCTAATCGAACGTTCCAATTGCCAATGTGAAAGACTCGAAGTTTCTGCCGCCATCCAATTTCACGCCAAATCAATTCGATCCGTCAGCACTAAACACTGACAATATCCGCGAGAGATCCCCAAGAGTGCTTGTGGCATAGCGTCCCGGAAACTTTCACCGTGAACGTGGTTAAGTCAAACGAGAATTCATCGAGGGAGGCTTTGCCGACATTTCCAAAAGTGATTCGATCGAAGAACGCGGCCAACCGCTCACCCGCGGGCGTGTCGCGAAGATCCAGTTCAAAACCATCGCCCGATCGATCTCGCAGATCAGCGAATTCATCACGAATGAAGTCGAGGTCAAAGTCCAATCGATCGAGCAACTGCCCCGCGATAACGCCTTCGTAGGAACGAGCCCCCAACATCACGTTGGCTAGTTCGTCAAGGATGTCGACGGACAAATCGGGAAGGCCCTGTTCGCGCAATTCACGGGTTGCCAAATCGACCAGTTCTGTGGTCAGCGAGGGAGCAGAGAAGTCTTCAAAATCGAAGTCTTCCAGGTAACTGTCAATGGCTGCATCCATTTCGTTGATCGCTGGGACATCTTCGCCGTCAGGGATCTTCCAAACCAAAGTAAAGGCCGCGTGAGGAGAATCAGCATTTAGATTCAAGCCATCAATCAGTGACTGGACATAAGGTGAATCAAGAATCTCGTCGGCGGCCAGCGTTGCGAGAGGATTCAGGTTGGCAAGCTTGCCGCCCGCGCTGGCGAAATCAAGTTCGTAGCGATACGTCACGGGAGTCCATTTGAGTTCCAAATGGGGCGATTCAAACGGCTGCTGAGTCAGCAAAGACTTGAAAATCCCAGACACGATCGATTCAAATTGTGTTTCACCTTTTTGCTTGAGCCAACTGAACAGGTCGTTCAGCTCCATCCGCAATTGGTTGGCGAGATCTGTCAACGCATCCTTCGACGAGGGGCCCAAGGTGACCACGAGTTCGGCTGCATCGCCGAGCAGGGTTTCCCCACCGAAGTACTCCACAAATCGTTCCGACGAAAAATAGACGTTCGTCGCTCCGAACTCACTAAACTGATCGTTTCGGATTTCGTCATAGTTGTTTGTCACCAATAGTTCGACCCCGAGAACATTCGTGATCACTTCGATGGGATCCAAGTCCGGAAACGAGAGATTGCCCTGCAGCAAGTCAAACAGTTTGCGGCTGTCGTAGTCGACGCCCGGCGCGATGTTGGCATCCACGAATAATGAACCATTGCCAAGATTGAGCGTCAGATCAAATCCCGTTTCAAGTTTGTAAGCAATGATTTCTTGATTAAAGACGGCAAGCAAATTGTCCTTGACCGCTTGGGAAACCTCGCCACCAGTGTCCTTGGCCCAGTCAGAAAATTCGCCACCGGCTTGCTTGACTGCACCAACCGCAGGCTCGAGTTGCTGCTTGACTTCGTTCAAGACGGCGGACGCATAACCGACGGTCATTTCAATCGAATCAGCAATCTCTTGGACGGACCCCAACGGGTTGTTTTCATCGAGTTCTTGAAGGTTACTGGCGAGCGTTTCGAGAACGCCTTCGGGTGAGCTCATCGCATCAATTCCGGCGTCGACGCGACTGAGTCCTTCTTCGAGAAAGTTTCCGGCTTTCTCTTGAGTGAACGTAGCAAGCCCCTCACTTGCTTCCTTAATTTGGTCGACTTTATCTTCGTAGGCCGATTCTGCCTTTTCCTCTAAGTCGTCAAACAGATCATTTGCCTTGTTCGACAGCTTGTCGAAGTCGTCAATGAGTTGTTGGCGCTGAGCGTTGATGTTTGAAATTTGGCGATTGATTTCATTTTGAACGATCGTTTCAACTCTACGAATGTTGGTCTCGAGGTTGGCTATTTGATCTTCAAGTTGATTCTTGGCTTTGAGATAAAGTCCTTGATAGTGCTTGCTAAGGCTGCTGAAGAAGCCCCTCGCTTCTGCCACCACTTGATCGCGACATGCGGAGGGATTGCCGACGCAGCTAACAGTGTTTTCATTCTTTTCAACGACAAAATCCGTGACCCCTTTCCAAAATTGAAATGCATCGCGATCGAGGTCCTCGTTGATTCGGTCGATGTTTTCTTCGGATTCATTGAGTGCAGCTAGACTTGATTCCAGTTTGTTCTTTTCACGATTCCACCTATCTAGTTTGTCGCTTTCTCGTTGGCTCTTTGAATTTCGAATCGGCTGAATCCTGTCGGTGGCCTGGTCGAAGAGCGCCTTGCCCCGTGCGTGAGCCTCGCTGATTTTTTCATTTCGATCTCTATCAAATCCGTCGATCTTGCTGTCGCGAACCGCTGCCGCGGCTGCGATTTGATCATTTTCCCATTGCAGCTTCTCAAACTGCTCGGTTAGGAAACGATCGATGCCACCGGCAACATCCAAGCCAAGTTCGCGGACATCCGCACGCATGTGGTACGGTGCCCGTGTCGCGATCATCTCGATGCCAGCCAAATACTGGTATCCGAGAAGCTGAAACATATTCACCGTGTCGGCAAGTTGACTGCTAGAACCTCCGCCACCGAATAACTGTTCTTGAACCACCAATGGATCAATGAATCCAGCAACGGTGTGCAGCGGGTCAATACGAGAAGCGATCGCCAGAGACGCGATGGCTTTCACGGCACTGACTTCCTGAAGCCTCGTTTCCAATAACGCCGAGAAGTTGATGTCGACCAGCGAAATGGTGGTACTCGCCTGACCGCTTCCGCCGACAACCTGCGTGAGCAACCGCAGATCGGTGCTGCCTCGATTCCAAAACGGATCTTGTTGCGGCGGTAGGGTCAGTGTCGTTTCAACGTCCGCACTTTGATCACCCTCGATCCCCTGGCTGACCGCAAGCGAACCCAGCAAACGGTCACGATTGTCGATGACGTCGTCGTGACTCAGATAGTAGGCCAACGTCAGCGATTGCGAGGTCTCGGAATCTTCATTTGCAATGGTCGCGATGACATCGACGGGTCCACCAGCAACGGGCGTTGCCAGCGCGAGCGAAGGGATCTGCGTTTCAACAGGTCGTAAGTTCGGCTGAATTTGCAGGTCAAATTCCTGCGCTAGGTAGGTTCTTGGACCTGAATTTGAATCGCGACTAAAGGATTCAAGCTGCAACGTCGTTGAATCAAGAAAGGAGAGGTTGTGAGTATAAGCAGATTGATTGCTCGAGTACGCGCTGAGCGACTCGCCTACCAATCGCCCCTGGGGATCCAAGACCTGCAGCGACGGATTCGATAGCACGATCCAGCCATCTTCGTTGATCGCGGTGCGCGTCGGAAAAGTTCCGTGCTGAATGATCTGCATCGAATCGGCGTCGTCAACATTTCCAATCGCGGCTAGGTTGTCCCACGCGACCACGTAATCACCGTTGCGGTTGATGGCCGATGAATCCCATTCCGAACCATCGTGAAAGCCGCCATTGAAATCGAACTGCTGAACTTCGGCCAACTCCGCCCCGGCTTCGGTGAAGGTTTGCACAAACACAGGTTCAGCAAGATACGTTTCCTTCCAAGCGATGACTCCATCGCCATCCTCGTTCATCGCCGAAGTGAACGTGTAACGGTCAGATCCGTCTGTGGCGATCTGTACGGGATCGCCGATGGCTCGGTCGTCGGGACCAAGTCGGAACATCCCAATGTTTGGGATGAAGGGGTCGCCGAGACCCTCAACATCGCTTGCGAAAACAACTAGGTTGCCCACGGCATCGCCCTTGAGTTCGTACTTCCAAGGGTTTCCTGGGACAACCAGCACCGGATCACCTTTGGCGTCACCCAGACCGTCCAGTCCCGCGTTGCTGTATCGGGTGACGTAGACTCCGGGGTTGTTTCCACCAAAGACCGAAGTTGCGACTGCCGCGTCGCCGTTTTCATAGCGGACGATGTGATCGGGCTGTGGAAGATCGTCTGATTCAATGTCGTCTCGTTGGCTCGGCTGACCGCTGGGCGACAAAACGGACGCCGCCAATCGCGGGACAGAGATCACGTCGATCGTTGCTGAAACTGCCGGACTATCGATGGCAGCAGCGAACGTATACGCCCGCGCTATCGCAAAGAAAGAAACCGTTTCAGAATCCTTCGCAGCGATGGGCGTGCCGGTCCACGTCCATCCATCGTCGCCGCTGTCGTCTTCACCGAGGTAGCGATCGATTCCTTTTACGAATTGCCCATCATCATCGACATCTTGATAGAACAGCACTTCGGAGATTTCGTATTCCGAGTGCCACGCGCCGCGAGCCGCGAGCCGTCAATGTCACCTGATCGGTTCCCAGATCTGAAATGGCAGTTGGCGAAACCGTTAACAACTGCAAACTTGATTCATCGGGCGACACATTCACGGTGAATGAGATCGAGGATTCAAATTCGCCACTAAGACCTTCCGCACGGACGGTGAACTGATGGCTGCCGATCGCTCGCTCTGGCACGTACCAAGCGAATGCCCCCGTCTGATAACCGAATTCCAGGTATCCAAGATCCGTACTATTGAATCCTTCGAGTGTGTAAAAGGCTCCCAATTCCACGGGATGTATGGTGCGAAAGTCCAAGACCAAAGTGTCACCGACCTTGGTCTCGATCGGCTCGCTGTAATCTTTCCCTAGCACAAACAGCGGTGAAACCGATTCAATCGGATCGACTGCAAGCAGCGAATCGCTGTAGGTCGCCAGCGAGGCTTGATAGTTTGTCTTCAAGGTCGAGAGCTGTTCCTTTACCCAAGTTGCGATTTCAAGGTCGCGCAGGGTCGACCGCTCGTTGGACAGCAGCCAGTCCTCGGAAGCGAGCTGGCGTTGAACGGTTTGCTCGTAGTCGAACAAGATCGTGGAGAGCATCTCGGTGAGCTGAACACGAAGATCAAAATCGAACTCGTCCAGTTGCTCAGCGACAGAGGCCAAGAACGCGGGAGTGCTGTCGAGGTCGAGCGACTCGGCCTCATCAATCAAATCCAAAACACGATCGGTCTGCAATTGATTTGCATCGCGAGTATCTTCCGCCGTCAGCTTGAATTGGCTCACCACACTATCGCTCGAATCGGCCACCGCGATATTGATTACGATCTCACCGACGAGACCTTCTTCTGGGATCACGGTCACGGTGTCTTCAGTGACGGAGACCGTCGCCGGTGCAAGCAGTTGCTTGGCAGCTTGGCTCAGCTTGAGCGGTTCGTCATAGACACTGCTATCGAGCACCGCGATCAACTGCTCTGTTCGGCTCGCTGACTCATCTTCGCCCATCCACTCGATCAACTCACCTTCGGGCAACAGAAAAAAGGATGTACCGTTGTCACCAAAGAACCATTTTTCGTTCAGGCCCGTGAGGTTGAACAGATCCTCGCCGCCGTAGACGAGCCCGTAAGTGGACCGAATTTCATAGAGGTGATTCACGACGGTGGCGAAACCCACGTACTGCAGAGTGTCGGTGTCCTCGAGATCAAACACAGCGATCGGCAATTCGATCGCGTTTTCGCCGAGCAAGAGTGTCTGATCGTCAAACGACGCGGTGATCACCGGCAGATCATTGACGGCTTCAACATTCAATGTCAACGTGACGTGACCGCTGCTGTTTTCGCCGTCGCTGACTTCGTAGACGATCGAATCCGTTCCGAAAAAGTCTTCATTGGGATCGTAAAGGTATCTGCCGTCCTCGACGTTGAGCGTCCCGAACTCTGGCTGTTGAATGATCGTGATCGCAAGTGACGAAGCATCGCTGTCAGGATCATAGATCTGAGACGTGATGTCGAGCTCGGCCATGCTGTCTTCGGGAAGCTGCGTTTCCACAAGGCCAGGTTGCGGCGGAGCCACTAAGATTTCGATTTCAATGTCTTGCTGGTTCCGAATTTCTTGACCCTGTTCTGTGTCGAGCGAGCTAAACAACAGAGTCACGTCGCCAGGCCCGACGACGTCCTTCAGCATCGCGCGCACTTGAGCATCGCTAAGCTTGAAGTATCCCGCCGCGTCGACGCTCGCGGACAAATCAAGCCACGTCAGTTCGCCATCCTGCTGCACTCCGATGTAGACCGAATCTTCGTTGTCAGCAAAATTGATCCTGCCTTCAATGCCAAGATCAAACGTCCGTTCGTCACGTTCGCCCGACTGATCGCGATCGGTATCGTTCGCTAAACGAAACGCGATCTGAGGACTGTTTCGTCCGATTGCATTGATCAGTTGCAGAGCATCTCTCGCCGTCACTCCGTCCGTTCCGGTGACATCAAAGTAGAAATCTCTTGGTTGTTCCGTTTCCGCTGCGCTGGCGATTGCTTGCTCGGAATCGCTGCTGGTCGAAACTCTCGCGAGTTGGTTGATGACATTCAGTGCATCCAACGCCGAGATCGTCAGGTCGTTGTTGACGTCGAGCGGGTTGCCTGGATTCTGAAGGTCGCCCGCAAGCATCTCGCGGCGATCAAGCTGTTCGTAGCGAAGGGACCGCCTGCGGAATGCGTCTTTCTTGATGCTGCGTCGCTTCGCCACTCGATCGCCGCTGCGTGTTGCTCGCGTCTGTCCGTAGGCCCCAACCATTGGTTTTGGCTGAAAAGGTGACCAAGATCTCATAACAAAAGCCGAAACGGTGGGTGCGAATTGAATCAGGCGTCCTATGTTACTCGGCTGTCCCGCGAGTACGCTTGCGGACTAGAAACTCCCCCCAACCTACGAGGTCGTGCAGCTTTTAAGTCATTTACTGGCTGGAGTTTAGCGCAAAAAAAATGACCTCGGTGATCTTGGGATTTCGCACAGAATGTGCTTTACCTTCAATTCCAGGAGGCACACTGAGGTCGCCAGGAGTGTAAGCGATTGAGAGCTAACAAAAAACTCGCTACAGCACCAAAGAGTCGGCAAGGATGCCTACGATCCGCTCGCACTGCTGAAGATCGTTTTGCACAAGTCCCCCAAGAGAAAACGCTTCCCGCAACGTCGGAGCAATGAAGCCCGAATCAACAAAGCCCGAATCAACAACGCCCAAATCAACAACGCCGCTCAATGGCTCGGACATGGCTACGCACCGCCGCGTCGGACTTGGTACGACTTCCGTGATCGGCTCTCAGGCCATCCACGGTCCGTTCTATTACAACAGCTTTCTTCCTCGCCGCGCCAGGTAACTCTGCCAGATCATCCTGGTCGCGACGCTGCGGTAAGGTTGCCAAAGTTCGGCTCGCTGGATCAGTGATTGCGACGTTGGATAGGTTGTATCGTCGAGTTCTTGCAGCCCTTTGACGAGTGCCAGATCGCCCGTCGGGAAGAGGTCGGGACGCAGCAGGGCCATCATCAGGAATACATCGGCGGTCCAATTCCCCATGCCCAATCTTGCCGTGATTTCGGTGCGGACTTGATCGTCGGATTTGTTGGCGAGACTGCGAACGTTGAAACGACCTGCGACAACGTCTTCGGCAAGGGTAAACGTGTAACGCGCTTTTTGACGCGTGAAGCCGAGATCAGCAAGTTGGCCTTGACCAAGATTAATGATCGATCGGTCAGTGACTTTACCTTCACAGGCGACGACCAGCCGATCAAACGTCGCTTTCGCGGACGCCAGCGATACTTGCTGTTCCAGGATGATGCGGACCAACGTCGCCAGCGTCGCCGGACGTTTCCATAGCGGTGGGGGGCCGTGCTGATTCAGGACGGACGCTAGGACAGGATCGCGGCGAGCCAATTCCGCAGCGACCGTCCTGATCGTTTCACGAGTGAGTTTGTTGACGCACATTTTGACGAGAAGGCTTTGCCAACCAGATTTAGAATGGGTTGGGGCGAAGGGAATGATCGAGCGTGGCACCGAGGACCAAGCCAATGACCAAGCCGATGACTTTCCTAAGCGTGAAGACCGCACGCGGATGTTTGCGGATGTTTACTGACGAATGAGAACGCAGTTGGATTCGCCAGAAGAACGCTGGATGGTTATTGGTCGAGCGTTCGAAAGACTCGCATTTGCGTCACGTTCGGTTGATAGTACTTTACAGTCCGCTCGGGCGTACCGATGGCGAGGGGGCCACGGCCAAGTTTGCTAACCAGTTGTATCAATCCGTCTTTTCGAATCACGCGAGCGATGTGGCTGACCTCGTAGGCTTCGTTGGCATCATGAAAAGTAACGACGTCTCCTTCGCGAATCCCACTGTCAGTTTCCCACTTGGCCCAGTCGATTTCTGTGATTTCCTGGACGTACACCGAGCGATAAAATTGATTCAACATCGTGTCGACTGCGCTGCGATTGCCGGCCCAGGGCGATGGCAGGGGTTCAAGCCAGTCGTATCGACCGAGCCCAAGATGGTGGCCAAGCGTGTAGGCGGCGCAGTTGAACGTCGATAACGCGGCCAAGTCGTTGTTGGGAATGTACCACGGGCTATCACGCGGCTCGTCATAAAGCGACAGATGGTCCTGGTCGTTTCCCAGATCGCGATCAAGATAGCCTGCCAGTGGAATTTCTGATTCGACGCGCAAGGGAAAGTGCAGGATGACCAAGTCTCCGGCTGGCAACGACACCAGCGTTCGTCCGACAACTGCGTCCTCAAGCCGAATGGTTTGGATATCAAACCGATTGGTAACTATCTTCTTGACGCGGGGAAGGTTGCGGGCGCGAACAACGCTTGCACTGCCCCAGCCACTGATGATCGTAGCTAACGTCACGACGACGGCGTTTCGCAGCGTGCAGTGAGAGCGGACGTTACTGTTCATCGTTTTGGTGCCATATCGCAGTGGTCTTTCATAGAAGGTTGATCGTTACCAATCACGGTGATCCCGTCTGGGTTGGCTGCTTTGGTTCAGCATCTTGTCGTAGCAATGGCTTGACGAGTTCAAGTCGTTCGCTGGCAAATTGGCAACTGGGTTCAAAGCCTGGCCGACCGTTGGTTTCGTCGAGAAAGCGTTGATCGTAGATCTGAAAAACCTGCAGGGCCTCGATCACAGATCCGCGTTCAGACGGGAACCGCTGTGCGCGAAGCTGAATGACTCGAAAAACTTCGTCAAGCTGCTGGGACATCATCAGATGTTGCCGACTGGTGAATGTGGCTTCGGCCTCTGCGGCAACGGCGGTCCAGTACGAATTCCACATGGACGGGACAGCAAGGACAACGCCCAATGCAATGCCCGCCGCTGCCGCAACGAGCCAGCTCTGTTGCCGCAGGAAAAAGGCCTTTGGGGGGACAGCCTGGCTGGGCGATTCGCTTGGCCGGTTTGCATTCGGTCGCCTTGAGGCGGTCGCAGGCGTTCTGGGGGGCATCGGGGGAAACGAATCGTGGGTAAGTGGGGCCTAGTTGACTGAGTCAGCTTGGTTTTCAGGTAGGGCCGGTTCCCACCGGCCGCTCGAACTAACGGATTGGCCGGTGGGAACC
>JBAUHR010000516.1:0-1534 GCA_049680385.1 Rubripirellula sp.
GCTCCGTTTGATGCCCGGCATCTCGTCGGTCAATTTTGAGAACCCTTCCTAATGACAACTCAACCGATGCCGTCAAAAACTAGCTGGTCGACATTCGTTCGTCGCGTACTGAAATGGGCTGTCATCGCGGCGGTTATCGGCGGGGCTGTGTATTGGTTTCGGTTCATGCCCGTGAATGTGACGTCTCACGAGATTGTTGAGGGGATGGTCACCGAGGAGGTCATGGGGACTGGAACGCTGGAAGCACGCGTTTCGGCAACCATCAGCCCCAAGATTTCAGGACGCATCGCCCAGGTACTCGCCGACCAAGGCGATACTGTGAACGCCGGCGACGAATTGGTGCGTCTGGAAGACGACGAACTGAAACAACAGGTCGCCATCGCAAAAGCGAACGTGGATGCCGCGATCGCCGCCATCGCAAGATTGAAGGTTGACAAAGAACGAGCCAACGTGGTTTTGACGCAGGCCGAAAAGACTTTTAAGCGAGTCGAACGCTTAAGCAAAAGCGACGCGACCAGCCAAGATGAGTTTGATCGCGCCTCCGAGGCCCTCGGAATCGCGATGGCAGACGTCTCCCGTTCCGAAGCGGGCATCAACGAAGGACAGAAAGAACTCGTCGCCGCCGAGAAAAACCTTGAGTACCACGATGCTCGACTGCGGGACACCATCATCGTTGCGCCGTTCGATGGATTGGTTGTCAAACGCAACCGAGAACCGGGTGATGTGGTGGTTCCAGGCAGTTCGATGATGACGCTGATCGCCACCGACGAACTATGGATCAGTGCTTGGGTCGATGAGACGCAAATGTCAAAGCTGAAAGCAGGCCAGTCCGGGCGCGTCACCTTTCGATCTCAGCCTGAAGAATCGTTTCCTGGAAAGGTTGCAAGGCTGGGCCGTGAAGCTGATCGCGAGACCCGCGAGTTCATCGTCGACGTTCGAGTCTTGGAATTGCCCACGAACTGGGCGGTCGGCCAACGTGCCGAGGCCTACATCCAAATCTCAGAGCCGCAAAGCGTCCCTGTGGTGTCCAAATCGTTCGTGGTCAAACGTGATGGCACTGATGGCGTGTTTGTCGATGTAAATGGATTGGCCGCCTGGCGGTCCTTGTCCTTAGGGATTCGTGGTCCCGATACGATCCAAGTGAAGGAAGGGCTCGCCGTCGGTGACATTGTTATCCAACCGGCAAATCAACGGGGTGCTTTGACGCCGGGTAAAAAGGTGGTGCGTCAATGAATTTGGCATTCAAAGACATCCAGCACAACTTTGGCCGCTTTGCCCTGACCGGTGTCGGCATTGGCATGCTGTTGATGATCGTGATGGGCATGGGCGGAATCTATCGCGGGATCATCGAAGACGCGACGTTGCTGGTGGACGGTGTCGATGCCGACTTGTGGGTGGTCCAGCGAGAAACCCGCGGGCCATTTGCCGAGCTTTCGCGTGTTCCGCCAAACTTGGTGCATCGGATTGCCGCTGTCCCTGGCGTTCTTTCGTCACGAAAGTTTGTCTACCACACGATTCAACGTGAACGCGATGG
>JBAUHR010000517.1:0-6698 GCA_049680385.1 Rubripirellula sp.
GCATCGGGTCTTCGTCCGGCATGTAGTTGCGAAGAAGTACTTCCAACTCGATGACGTTTTGTTTGCGTCGCTTCTTGTTGACCAATGCCATGCCGATCGTGACGACGTTGATCGCGCACGGGTTGTCATTGGTCTGGCACGCGTTACAGGCGGTCGGCGTGGTTTGCACCCGACAGCCGGCGAGTTGGCATGCCACTTCGCATTGGTTGTCGGGCGTTAGATGTGGGCAATGCATCATGCTGTCATCCCCGCTACTGCTCCATCGAATGAACCGGACGAACTGGGTGGATCGCCGGGGTCTTCACAATCACTACTCACCAATTCCCAACCGCACGACCAAATCCATGTGCTGTTGCAAGGCTCACTCGATCCGCTGCTGTCCTCGGAAGGTTCCTCGGTCGAATCGCTCTCGCTTGGCCGATCGGAGCCGTCGCTGCTATCAGATGCACTTCCGCTCGGGCGATCGGAACCGTCGCTGGGTGGGTCTGAGTCGGATGTCGAGTCGTTGCTTTCGGAGGGTTGATCGCTGTCGCTTCCAGATGAATCGCCGACACTCGGGTCGTCGCTTGCACTGGGCCGATCGCTGTCCGAGCCTTCTGATCCCGAGTCACTCGTCGACCGCGATGCGGAATCGGAACCCGAACCACTTGATGAAACGGGTACGCTGGTGGAGTCATCACTTCGCGAATCGCTGCCAGAATCCGATGTGCTCGTCGATCGTGAATCGGAGGCCGATCCGCTGCCGCTATCTGATTCGGATGCACTTACGCTGCCTGATCCTGATCCACTGCCTGAATCCGATCCGCTGCCTGATGCTGAACCACTTTGGCTCCCGCTGCCGGAGGCACTGTCCGAGTACGATACCGAAGCACTTGCTGAGTAGCTTTGTGAGCCCGAACTGCGGTCGCCGCTTGATTCACTTTGGGAGTCGCTTCCCGATTTGCTGGCTGACGGCGACGTTGATTCGGAGTGCGACTGGGATTCTGATTCGGACTCACTCGATACGGAATTGCTTTCGCTGCTTGCTGATGAATTCCAACTGTCGGAAGGCAAGCTCTCCGACCCTGACTCGCTGCGTGATTCACTTTCGGATGTGCTCGATTCCGACTGGCTGGATTCCGATCTCGATGATTCGCTGTCCGAAGATTCACTCTCGGACGCTGATGACTGCGAGCTACTAACGGACGGCGTGCTGGCTGATTCGCTTGATTGTGAGGTAGATGAATCGCTCGACGAACCGGAATCGCTTGATTGTGAGTTGCTCGACGACGAATCACTCGCCGATGAACTGGACGCGGACACGCTTGGCGGACTGATCGACGTACTGGAATCACTCGATTCGCCTGTCGATGAGTCGCTGGACTGGGAATCGGACGAACTGCCCGACGAATTACTCGATGCGGACGACTCGTTGGAGCTAGATGAACCACTGACGCTGGGCTGACTGGTCGAATCGCTCGAGTCACTGTTAGATGAATCGCTTGATTGAGAATTCGACGAGCTGTCCGATGAATCACTCGATGCGGACGAGGAACCGTCGGAACTGGATGAACTGCTTACGCTCGGCAGACTTGTCGATGTGCTTGAATCGCTGCTGTCCGAGGAATCGCTCGAAGGGCTACTGCTTTCGCTACTTGATGAAGACTTTGAACTGTCGCTTGAATCGCTACTGCTGGATGCGGACGAACTAAGGGAAGAATCGCTACTGTCGGATGACGACGAGTTCGAGGATGAATCGCTGCTCGAAGATGACTTTGATGAAGACGACGAACTGCCGGAACTGCTGCTCGATGACGAACCGCTGCTTGATGAGGACGATGGGCTGCCGGACGACGATGACGACGGTCCGCTGCTCGACGAACTAGAACCAGAGGAACTGCTGCTGGATGACGACGGGGAACTGCTGGAACTCGACGACATACTCGAAGAGCTTGAACCGCTCATGCTCGAACTACTCGACGAGCCACTGCTACTTGATTCACTGCCCGAAGACGAGGATGACGAGGGCGACGACGAAGAACTGCTGGACGATGAACCGCTGCTGGAACTACTACTGGAACCTGAACTTGACGAACTGCTGGAGCTTGATGAACTGCTCGAACTGCTACTACCGTCGCAACAGCGACAACCGATCGTCAAATACGCCGACGTGTCTTCATGGAAATGGCAGACGATCTGTTGGCTGGCCAGCAACGCGTAATCGCAAACGTTGTAAACCGAGACGGCAGGGCCAATCGGTTTCCATCCGCCATCAAAACGTAGCTCGCGAGCCGTTCCCCACGACTTTGCTTTAATTCTCTTGGTTGGTTTACAGAGAAGTGTTTGCTTGGGCGGGTCGATCACCCAGGATCGTTGACCGTCGAACTGCACTTCCAAGTATTGTTTCGGTGAATCCGCGATCGGTCCGCGAATACGCTGTGCAGAGTGATTCCGAGCGGTGATTCGTACTGTGTCGCCAGCCGGATCCGTGACCGCTTCGATCTCGCCGGCTTTGTCGAGTTGGTAGAGGTCGCAGTCGGCAATGCCAGTCCGCATCCCTCGGCGACCGGCGATGCCTCCGGTCGGAATCTCGACAAGGTAAACCGGATCAGCGGGCCGACCGACCCGAACGACTGCCCATTGGTCACCGAGTTGGTTGTGGTCTCGTCGCCACAGAATCTGTGCCGACCCGTCCGGCTTCGACTGCAGCGTGTCACCGGCCGATTCGCCCACATCCGCGAACTTATGCCACGTTTTGACGATGTTGACTCGAGCGGCCACCACGCCATCGAACACCACGCGGCCGACTTTGTCTTCCGCGATCGGTTCGATGGCGACCCCAACGCGACCTGTGTGTTCGTCTTCGGTTGGGCGCACGCACTCGATTGTCGCGTCGCGAACGAAGCGGGCTAGTTCAACGGGGCCGGCTTCTGGATCCGTGATCGGCGAATCGAAACCGACGATGCCGCCGATGGGGACGACGGCACCGGATGTGTTGTGAACGCGAACGGTCGACGCGTTTCGCAGATGCGTTCGTGGACCGCCACCGCCGGGCAAGCGGTTGCGATGCGACGCCTCGGCCGCCGCCAACAGCCGATTGTATTCGACCGCGGTGATGTTGAGACTGTCGCCGGGTCGAACACGTCTTGCCACCTACGAAAGTCCTAACGCTGCGAAATTGCCATCGGGATAGACTTGTTCGACGTAGGCCGCCGCCGGGGTTTGCAGCACGCGGTCGCCGACGACTTCTTCGTCATGCTTCACCCACAGGTAGTCCCATCCGCGTTTGCTGACGCTGCCGATGTTGCCAAGCTGCAATGCCGGTTGGTTGGGGCGAGCGGCGAAGTGGTAGGTGATGTCGACCCAGTTGTTGTCGTCCTCGCCTCCTTCACCACCGAGGAACAAGGCTTCGCCGGGACCGAAGATCGACCATGCCGCGGAGTTCGTTCGGCCTGTCATGGAGACGACGGCCAGCAGGTAAGACGTCGAGACGAACTCGAACTTTTTGCGGACCGAGAACTCGAACGCCGGCACCGTGACATCGACGCCGGACACACCCGAGTCACTGACGCCGATCGCGCCGCGGTAGTCGGGTGCGATCTTGCCGGGCGCGGCATAGATGCCTCGCGTCAACAAGCTTTGGTTGATGTGCGTTGTGGCTCCGGTGGTGTTGAACGAGACGGGGTCGAGCTTGGTTTCGTTCAGCGTGACGCTGACCAACGCGTGATTGGCGTTGATAAACTCCGAATCGACTTGCAGGAACGGAATCAGGTCGGGGAAGTTGTCTTCGTAGTACGAGCGAGCGGCACTGGCGGCGGCCGGCGGACTGACGTCTCCGCCGTTGGTCGCGACGTAGGCGGTGAAGTCCGAATTGGTTTTGCCACGCGACGCTTTTTCCGACAACGCAGCAACGTCGAAGTTGTAGCCTCCGTATGAAAAGCTCATCAGCTAAACACCAACCCGCCACCGGCAGATCGTTCGGCGAGCTTGCGAGTGTTGTTGGCGGTTTCGACGATGGCTCTTTGGACATCCTCGCTCAAACCGAGACCGGATCGTTCGCCGGATTCGCTGAGGTTGCCGGATCCGCCGGCGAGCAGTTCGTTGGACTTCATCAAGTGTTGGCCGATGGCAACGAGGCGATCGTTAATTTGCTGCAGACCAGAGTCGGCGATGGTTTCTGCATCTGGTTCTTGCTGGACGATCGCGTCATCGGGTTGGTCGTCGACGACCAGCTTCGGTGCGACGATGACTTCAGGTTCTTCATCGAGCGGTTCAGGTTTGAGCTTCTGCGTGGGAGCAGCGAGACCGGTCGGTTCGAGCTTGCGGGCACCGCTGCCGATGTTCAGGCCGCGTGAGTCGAACTTGCCCGTGACGGATTCGTTGGATTGTTCGCCAACGCCGGTGTCTGCAAAGTGGTCAATGGAGGCTTGAGCGTCACGATCGAGTTCCAACGCGACTGAATCGTCATCAAGTTCTGCGGGCGGCAGTTTGAGTTTGGCATCGTTGCCGGCACGATCGGTGATCGCGGCGGCCTTGGCTTCCATCGCCGCGATGCCGGCCTTGAGTTTGTCGAGACGCTCATCACCGGCGGCATCTTCACCTGTTAGTCCCGCGTCGGCTTGAGCGGCTTCAAGTGACGCTTTGGCTTCGGCGATCGCTGCGGCCAGGTCGTCGGAAATCTTTGGCGATGTTGTTTCGGCGTCGTTTGTTTGCTCATCGCCTTCCGGTTTCAGAGCGTTGGCTTTGTCGACGGCGGCTTGGAAGTCTGCTTCGGCCTCGGCGACTTTGGTTTGACGATCGGCTTCGGCAAGCGACCGTTCGGCACGTTTGGCGGCGGCGTCGGCTTTCGCTTGGCGGCGCATTTCGTCGAGCGTGTCGCGGACGCCGGCGGTGAACTCCTCGGTGTCGGCGGTGCGTTGCTCGTTCGCTTTGGCGTTGGCATCGAACTGACGATCACGTTCGGCGTCGACGGCTGCGTTTTGCTGGTCGGTCTCTGCGTCAATCGCGGCAAAGTCGGCCTCGAGATCTTGGCCTTCGCGGGACTTCTTTCGCTGGTCGAGTTGGCGTTGCAAGTCTTCCTGCATCGCTTTGCGGTTGGCCTCGATCTCTGACTTGCGTTTGCGGCGACGGTCAGCACGGCCGGCGATCGCGGTTTGGCGTTTGCGTTGTTCCTCGGAGTTGTTGGCGTTGGTTTCGTTGTCGATCTTTCGCACTTCGGCTTCGACGTTGATGTCGTCGTCGAAGAGCGATTTCAACTTCACCCAAGCCTTGCGGAGGAACCCGACGGTGCTGTTCCACATCTTGCGGACTTCGCCAACGAACACCGACCAGGAATCGGCGAGATAGTCGATCGTTTCGACCCAGGCACCTTCGACGCCGGCCAGTGCATTGACCAACACGCCGCCGATCTGGATCGCGACGTCGCCAGCGATGTCGACCAGTTCGTGGAGTTTGAGAAAGCCTTTCTTTAAAAAGCCAACTGTGTTGTTCCAACCTTTCTGGACCGCCGACGTGAGGATCGTCCAACCGTCGGCGAGGTAGGCGACCGTGCTGTTCCAGATCGCTCGCAAGCCGCCGAAGCCTTGCATGAGTTGATCGGCCAGCTTGTAGACCGCGTCGCCCCAGGCGTCTGACAGATAAGCGGTGAAGCGTGACCATATGCCCGAGAGCCAAGTCGTGCCCTTGGTCCACTGCAATTTGATGTAGGACCACAGCACATCGACGGCCGCGTTGATGTCGCCGGCTCGCAGAGCGTTGGCGATTGCTCCGAAGGCGTCCATCGTGTCGGCCTTCAGATTTTGGAACGCTCCTTTGAGGAAGTCGATTGAGCTGCCGATCGCACCCGATGTGTACAGGAAGTAGGCACCGAGAGCGACTACGCCCGCGACGACTAGGCCAAGCGGCGAGAACAACAACGCCATCGCGCCGGCCGCAGCACTGATCGCTCCGGTCAACAATCCAAACGCACCAGACAGTCCGGCGGTGACCGCAGCGTAAACTCCAGCAAGTGCGATGTTGATCTTTTTGACCGCGGCCAAACCGATGAAGACCGCTTTGATGCCCGTGCCGACGGCCTTCAACACGGCCCACGTTGCCGCGAGTGTTTTCGAGGCGACGGACAAACCGATCGTGATGCCCTTGAGTGCGATCATCGCGGCACCGACGCCGGCGGCAGCGACCTTCATTGCGGCGAAACCTGCCACGGCGGTCAGGATCGCGGTTCGATTTTCGCTGGCCCACGCGAGTGTGCTGCGAAGTAAGCTGCCGACCGCCGACAACAATCCGCCGGCGAAACCATCGAGGCTTGATGACAGTTGATTCCACGCGTCGGCCAAAGCCGCGACGCCTTGTTTCCATAAGCCACGCAGGTAAGCCCACATGACTTTGGCCGCACCGGAGATGTCACCGGATGCGAGTGATGCCGCGATGGCTTTGAACGCGGCTTGGGAATCGACCGCGATTTGAGCGAACGCGGTTTTGAAGACTGCGGAGACTCGCGATAACAGGCCGGATGTCTTGGCGAGGTACAGACCAAGCCCTGCAACGCCCGCGACGACCAAACCGATGGGCGAAAGCAACGCGGCAACCGCTGCGCCTGCCATGCCCACGACGCTACCGATCGCGGAGAAGATGCCAAGTAACCCGCCAACCGCCATCGACGCTGCCGCCGCGGCCGAACCGATCGTTAGCAGTGCGGCACCAGCAGCGATGACCCCGGC
>JBAUHR010000518.1:0-2653 GCA_049680385.1 Rubripirellula sp.
CGGTGGCATTCGCCTGCGATTGAGCGACGCCGACTTCCCAGCGGACAGTCTTGCGGATCTGGTCGCGGGCAACGCGTACATCAATGTTCACAGCACCGCGAATCCCAGCGGCGAAGTTCGCGGGCAGATTTCGTTTCCTGCGTCGATGGGCAGCGGCGGTGGGATCTTCAACAACGATGGAATTCTGACGGTTTCCGATTCGTCGATTGTTTCGAACGTCGCTAGCCGCGCCGGTGGCGGAATCGAATCGAATCTTGGCACCACGACGCTGACCGGAGTGACACTCAGCGACAACATCGCCGGTGTCGCTGGCTTTGCGACGCCCGGCAATGGCGGCGGACTGCACATCACGGGTGCCGGCAGCGCTAACATCAGTAACAGCACGGTCGCCAACAACGTCGCTGCGGCCGAAGGTGGTGGTTTGTGGAATGGTAGTGGTGTGATGACGATCAGTGGCGGCACCGTCATCACAGCCAACATTGCCAATGGAACAGATTCCGATCAGGGTGGCGCGGGCGTGTTCAACGCTGGCGGAACCGTCAACATCGATGGATCGACGATCAGCGACAACACGACCGTTGGATCGGCAGTTGTGTCGTTGTCGGGTCAGCAAGAAGTTCCTGCGGTCACGACCGATGCGACAGGATCGGCGGACTTCCAGTACAACCCTGGCATTGGAACGTTCGACCTTGACTTGTTTGTCACGGGCATCGCGTTGGCCGATATCACTGGCGCGCACATCCACGTCGGTGCGGCCGATGCGAACGGGCCGGTTGTGGTGAACCTTACTGACCTGACATCGTTTGTGGCCGAAAGCGGTGGCATCCGATTGACTTTGGATGACGCGACTTTCCCTGCCGAGAACGCACAGGCACTGTTGTCGGGCGGCGCGTACTTCAACGTTCATAGTACTGCGAATCCGGGCGGAGAAGTTCGCGGGCAGATTAGCTACGCCGCGACGTCTGGTTCAGGTGGCGGGATCTTGAACGACCAGGGAACCATCACAGTTACCAACACTTCGATCACTGGCAACACGGCAAGCCGAGCCGGTGGCGGCATCGAAACCAACGCAGGCTCAGTCTCGCTGACGGACGTTAACCTTGACAACAATACCGCTGGTCCGGCCGGCGCGGCGAATCCCGGTAACGGTGGTGGCTTACACACGACCGGTGCAGGGGTCGTGACGATCAACGGCGGAACCGTTAGTGGGAACACGGCCGGCAGCGAAGGTGGTGGGTTGTGGAATTCAGTCGCCGGTACGCTGACGGTTGATGGCACGACGATCGATGGGAACACGGCCGTCGAAGGTGGCGGAGTGTTCAATGATGCTTCCGACGGCACAGCGAATCGGCAGTTTTCGCTGGACATTACGGAACTGAATGGTTCCGGTGTCACGGGGACGGGATCCGTCACGCTGACGCAGCCGACATCCACGACACGCGAAGTTCGTGTAGTGATCAACGCGACCGGGATGGAAGACTTGACCAGCTTTGGTGGTTTCCATGTGGCCCATATTCACGGTCAGTTTGCGGGCAATCGCACGGCGCCCCTGTTGGGCCAGGGCGACGGAGCGTTCTTTGATGGAGCAGGCGGCGCGGCGAATGGTCAGCCGCCAGTGAATTCCATCTTGCCGTCGGTCGCAGCCAACGACGGTGTCACGATCATGGATGGATTTCTGGATTTCTTGGAAGGGCGTCCTGAGTACGGTCCGGTTCTGCTGAACCTGACTTCAACGCAATTGCGTGATGCAGGGGATCACGGCACGAACCCGCCCGATGGCACGCCGCCGCTGGCTCACTTCCTGAATCTTTTCACGGACGGCGAGATCGATCCCACCATGCTGTTTCCGCAAGGAACGGACTTTGTTATGGATACGACCTACACGTTCGACTTGACCAATGCCGATGAAGCTCGTCAGTTCAACAACTTGGCTCCGCTCGATCTGCGAGAAATCGTGATCCATGGCGCATCGATCGAGAAAGGAATCTCTGACGCGATCGACGCAGCCGCCATGGGGACCGCGCCCGGTGGAACGGATCTTGGCAATGGGCAAGCGTTCCGAGTCACTGCGCCAGTTGCAGCAGCAGAAATAGTCGCGGTCAGCGGCACGACGAACATTCGCAACGCAACCATTTCGAACAACACGGCCACCGGCGATGGTGGCGGTGTGTTCAACGAAATCGGTGCGCTGAATGTTTCGGCGACCGACTTCACGGGCAACACCAGTGGTGGTGACGAACCCGGTGAAGGTGGCGGAGCGATCTTCAACGAAGGAACGCTCGAAATCATTGGCGGCACGATCAGCGGTAACACGGCGACGGTAGGTCTCGGAAATGGCGGAGGAATTCACAACGCCACGACTGGCACGCTGACTGTCATCGACACCGTGATCACCGACAACTCGGCAGCTCGAGCCGGTGGCGGGATCGAGAGCGCTGGCACGCTTGAGCTTACCAACGTGGATTTGACAAATAACGTCGCCGACATCAACGGCGGTGGATTGCACGTCAGTGGTCCTGCCACGACAGCGATCGTTGGCGGAACCGTCAGCAACAACGTTGCTGCGGCCGAAGGTGGTGGTCTGTGGAATGGTAGTGGTGTGATGACGATCAGTGGCGGCACCGTCATCACAGCCAACATTGCCAATGGAACA
>JBAUHR010000519.1:0-6171 GCA_049680385.1 Rubripirellula sp.
GATGGCGATCACCGGTGGTGCCCTTGCCTTTTTTCTGTACCGTCGCGGTTGGCTAAGTTAGCGATTGCCTGACACGACTGGCTTTCTTCGTTCCCTTTACACAAACCTTAAATGCACGACCTGTCCCAGACACTTGTTTACCTCTTGATTGCCATCGGCTTGATTGCACTGAACGGTTTTTTTGTCGCTGCCGAGTTTGCGTTAGTCAAGGTTCGCATTTCGCGGATCGAACAACTTCGCTCGGACGGCAAAGCGTTTGCGGCGACCGCTCGATGGTTGGCAAGTCGCCTGGACGAATCGCTGTCGGCATGCCAGCTAGGGATCACGATGGCTTCGCTAGCGCTTGGCTGGGTCGGCGAACCTGCCTTTGCGGCTTTGGTCGAACCTTTGCTTGGTTGGATGGGGGTAACTGACGCAAGGATCATTCATATTCTTGGCTTTACGCTTGCGTTTACTTCGATCACTGGGTTGCACTTGGTCGTCGGCGAACAGTTCCCCAAGATCTTTGCGATTCGTCGACCCGAACAGATGTTGTTGTGGTGTGCGGCGCCGCTCAAGTTCTTTTACGTGATTTTGTTTCCCTTTCTGACCGTTCTGAACATCGTGACTGCGTTCCTGTTGCGTTTGGTTGGCATCAACGGTGCATCGGATCACGATTCGGTAAATACGGAAGAGGAGATCCGCGCTCTATTGCAAGAAGCACACATTCACGGCAACCTCTCTAGAAACGAGCACTCGCTGATCAACAACGTGTTCGAGTTTGACGACATGGTCGTCCGACGTGTCATGCTTCCTCGCGGTGATGTTGATTTCTTCGACATCAACGATCCAGTGTCGGTACTTCGCGAATTAGTGCGTACGACCAAGCATACTCGTTATCCAGTTTGTGATCGGTCGCTCGACAAAGTGCTGGGCGTCGTCCATATCAAGGATCTGTTAGGCGTGCCGGACTCGGACGCCGACTTTGATGTTCGCTCGATCATGCGCCCGCCCAAAAAGGTTCCGGAGACGATGCCGATCAGTCGCGTGCTGCGGCACTTTCAAGCGACTCATCAACTGATGGCGTTCGTGATTGACGAGTACGGTACGATTACGGGCATGGTCACGCTGGAAAATGTACTGGAGAAAATTGTGGGCGAAGTCGATGACGAGTTTGACGTCTCGGATCCCAACATCGTTCCGGAAACCGAGGGCGTGTTCATCGTCAGTGGCACGACGCCGCTTGACGAAGCGCGAGTGCGGATGTCCATTCCCCTGTTGGAATCCGAGTCGGCCGACACGATCAGCGGTTTGCTAACCGATTGCAATCAGAACATTTTGACGCAAGGCGACAGGATTGAACTCGCCGGCGCGACCGCCGAGATCTTGGACGTCAGACACGGCAGCGCCACGAAGGTCCGGATCAATATTGATCAAGAAAAGTAACGAAGCGGAATCGCCCGTTCGTCTTTCATACGGAATTCGGTATGAATTCCAGCCAGCCATGAATTCAGTTTGGCGAACGGATTAGCGGCTAACCGTTACTACCACCGACGCACGACCCACCGCAAGAATCACTGCTCATGTCCGACACAGCCGAACAATCTGTCGATAGCCTCGATGAGTCCGAACGCCCTTGGATTCAGCTTGCCAAACTTGCCGAAGTCGGTGACGCCGACTTGTTGTTGGAGTATGTCGAAGCACTATCGACGACGGACCGGGCCCTAGCTCTAAGCCGCCTGGATGAAGCCCACCGGATTCAAGTGTTGGAGGGGCTGGCGCCGGAAGATGCCGCAGACTTGATTGGCGACTTGACCGAAGCCCAAGCTGCACGTGTGATCGCACTGTTGGATCCCAACCGCGCCGCTGCGATTGTTCACGAGCTGCCAAGTGACGAGCAGGCCGACGTGTTGGGGGACCTCAGCGATCAAGATGCCGCGGCAATTCTTGACGCGTTGCCAGACGACGAGGCCGAGTCGGCGCGTGCGCTGTCCGCCTACGACGACGACGTCGCCGGTGGCATGATGGTTCTAGAGATGCTTCGTTTCACTGGCGGCATGACAGTCGCGGATGTGATTGAGGAGCTGAACCGGAACTCAGAAACGTACAGCGATTTTGATGTCCGGTATGCGTATGTGTGTGACGAATCGGGGACTCTGTTGGGCGTTCTGCCGATGCAAAATTTGCTGTTTGTAAAACGATCGGCTCGGTTGACGGACTTGATGATTTCCAACCCGTTGTCCGTTCGTGTCGATACGAGCTTGGATGATCTGATTGAGTTCTTTGATGATCACCAGTTTGTTGGTGTTCCGGTGGTCGATGACTTGGGGCGGCTCAAAGGCGTTGTTCACCGCGAAGCGGTAAGTTACGAAGAGACGCGAGCAGCGGAAAGTGATTACCTAAAGAGCCAGGGGATCGTGGGCGGCGAAGAGCTGCGGACGATGCCGTTGTGGTTGCGGGCGAGACGTCGGCTCAGTTGGTTAAGCATCAACATCGTGCTGAACATTGGTGCCGCCGCGGTGATCGCTTATTTTCAAGACACGTTGCAAGCCGTGATCGCGTTGGCAGTGTTTCTGCCGATCATCAGTGATATGAGCGGTTGCAGCGGCAATCAGGCAGTCGCGGTCAGTATGCGAGAGCTTTCGCTTGGGTTGGTGCGACCCAACGAGTTGTTTCGTGTGTGGTGGAAAGAGGTTTCGGTGGGCTTGATCAACGGCGCCGTGCTGGGTTTCTTAGTTGCCCTGGTTGCCGTGATTTTCGACGGGAACATTTACTTGGGGCTGGTCGTTGGGCTGGCTCTGTTTGCCAACACGGTGATTGCCGTTTCGATTGGCGGTGTGGTGCCACTGGCTTTGAAGCGTTTCGGGTTTGATCCAGCAGTCGCAGCCGGACCGTTGCTGACCACGGTGACCGACATGTGCGGCTTCTTTTTGGTGCTGGGGCTGGCGACGATTTGGCTGAGTCGTTTGGTGTAGATCATCACAGTGATCGAGGACGCGGCGGCGCTTCGGCGAAACCACTGGCCGGCGCGTGAACGATGTCGATTCGCAAACAGTGCTTTGACTGGAAAGGTTCTTTCCAGTTGAAACGCATTGATCTTTTCCGATCGACAAACTCGGTCCTCAATTGCTGTTCAATCGACGCTTTCGGCGCTCGATCCATTGATTTGGGACCAAGCAAACCGTTTTGGCCTGGCATTTGCGTACAATCATTTGTGAAATCTTGTTCTCGTCACAGGCCGCTCTGACCTCCTGCATGAAGTAAATGAAATGAAACTCGGCATTCTCTCCACCGCGCCCCGTTGCTATAGCACTCGACGAATGGTGGATGCTGCGAAGTCACGCGGCCATAAAACGACGGTCATCAACACACTAAAATGTTCGATCGACCTGCAATCGGGCAAGCCAGACTTGTACTACAAAGGTAAGCCGCTTGCGGACTATGACGCCGTGATTCCTCGGATCGGTGCCAGCATCACGTACTTTGGTACGGCCGTGGTTCGTCAACTTGAACAAATGAACGTCTTTGTCGCGAACAGTTCAGGAGGAATCTCTAACAGTCGCGACAAACTACGCAGCATGCAGATCCTAAGCCGTCACCACATAGGAATGCCGCGCACCACGTTCGTGCGAGATCGTGCGGACGTGATTCCAGCAATCGAGCGGATCGGCGGAGCACCCGTCATCATCAAACTGCTCGAAGGAACCCAGGGCGTCGGCGTGATCCTTGCCGACAGCATCAAGATTGCCGAAGCGATCATTGAAACGTTGCAAACAGCAAAGCAGAACGTCCTGGTCCAAGGATTCGTTGCCGAAAGTAAGGGACGCGACGTCCGCGCGTTCGTGATTGGCGACCAGGTGATCGGGGCAATGCGACGCGTAGCGCAAGGCGATGAGTTTCGCAGCAATGTTCACCGTGGCGGCAAAGTTGAACATGTTGAACTGGACGACGAGTATCGTGAAACCGCTATTCGTGCTGCCCAGATCATGGGGCTGCGCATCGCAGGCGTTGACATGCTTGAAGGGAAGAACGGGCCACAGGTGATGGAAGTGAACAGTTCGCCGGGTCTCGAAGGCATCGAAGCGGCAACTCAGACTGACATCGCCGGCGCGATCATCGACTACTGTGCCGCTCACACGGACTTTCCTGAAATGGACGTTCGCCAAAAGCTAACCGTTAGCCGAGGTTACACCGTTTCAGAGCTGGTCATTCCCGAAGGCTCGCACTTTGTTGGCATGACAATCACCGAAGCCGCGTTCGCGGAACAAGACATCAACGTACTGACGCTCTATCGCGGTAAGACCGTGATTCCTAACCCGAAAGTATCGCGCGTCTTGGAGTCGGGCGACCGGTTGCTTTGCTTCGGCAAACAAGTCGCAATGAAAGCGATGGTACCAAAGAACACTCGCCAGCAACGGGAACCCGAAGCGAAAGAGCTAGACCCCGAAATGGTAGCGCACGCAACTTCGAACCCGGTGTACTCATGAGTTCAAAAGCGGAAAATTGGTTCGGTTGTGAAGTGAAACCGGGCGAAGCGGTCAGTACCGAACTGGTTATTTCTGAAAGTTACAGCAGTCGCGATGTTGGGATTCCCATCCGTGTTCGTCGCGGATTAGAACCTGGGCCGACGGTCTTTGTTACTGCTGCGCTGCATGGTGACGAACTCAATGGCACCGGCGCGATTCGCAGTATGCTTGCCGATGATACGTGGGAGCTGCGGTCGGGCACGCTGTTGATGGTGCCGGTCTTGAACGTGCTTGGCTTTGAACGCCACTCGCGATACTTGCCTGACCGTCGAGACTTGAACCGTTGCTTTCCCGGTAACTCGACGGGCAGCATGGCGTCGCGTCTTGCGAAGGTGATCTTTGATTCCATTGTCCCGCGTTGCGACTTCGGCATCGACCTGCACACCGCTGCGGTGCGTCGTACGAACTTTCCGAATGCTCGCGCTGACTTGGACAACGAGGCTTGCCGAAAACTTGCCGAAACGTTCGGGTCCGGAATCATTTTGCATGGCAAAGGCCCCAAAGGATCGTTTCGGCGATCAGCGACGGACGCGGGGTGCCCGACGATCGTGGTCGAGGGCGGTGAGGTTTGGAAAGTCGAATCTGCTGTTGCCGAATGCATGCTTCGGGGCGTGTTCAACGTGTTGAAGATGCTAGAAATGATGGATGGCGAACCTGACATTCCCAACCGGCAAGCCGTCATCCGTGAAACGAAATGGATCCGCGCCGAGCGAGGTGGTTTCATGTCGTTGCACGTTGCGGCGGGCGATAGTGTGGTGAAAGGTCAAGCGATCGCGTCGAACAGCAATCTGTTAACTGAAGATCAGAATCGACTGGAAAGTCCGTTCTCGGGAATCGTTCTTGGGATGACCACTTTGCCGGCTGTCCAGCCGGGGGAACCCGTCGTTCATATCGGGCGACTGGCAAACCCAAAATCGGCTCAACGGCACGACGAAAACGTTGCCAACGACGGCATCCAGCGAACGGCGTTAGAGCACCTTGCCACCAATGTGCAGATCACTGACCCGAGTGAGCCGGAATCCGAGCCTCCGAGCCCGTAAGCCTTGTCGGCCATACCCCAGTCGGAATTCCGGCTTGGTTTTCGGCCATCGGGTAATATGGTGGCAGAAAGAATCGCGGCATCAGGGCATTGAAATCGACATGTTTTTCACGTCCCTAAAGAGCAACGCCGTAGCGGATTTCCAACCTAGGAACACCGCTATCTAGGCTGACGGCGTTCGCCGCGGGTGCCGGGGCCGTGAACGTGACGCACTTGACACTCGCGGCAAGCGTCGTCGGTTCAGTTTGTCGGCGATACGTGATGGATGCTGAACGTATCAATTGTGCCGCTTCTTCGTTTGATGCTCGATATGCGCCGCTTCGTCGGCATCCTGCACTTCATGGTCGTCTGTAGCCGATGTTACGCGAGGGCAACGTTACAAACACTGGAACCAACGTTTCAGATTTGGGCACATTCGAAAAAATTGGGGACCTTGATCCCTAAGCTCTCACCCAACGTCCACGTCCATGCCCACTCTACCGTCAAGCAATCACGCATCGACGTTGACGGAATCAAGGCACCCTCGCAGGATATCGCCGCCGCAGCCATCGTCAATCAGACGCGGCATTCCTGATTTTGGCGACATCTTCCTGGCTTGCAGTCATCACCTCTTGTTGACGTTCATTG
>JBAUHR010000520.1:0-12499 GCA_049680385.1 Rubripirellula sp.
CCACCCACGGCTCGTTTTGCGAAGCCTGTAAGCCATCGAAACGACCAAGCTCGCTGGCGGAAAATCCCGTGCCCACCGATCCGATTGCGCTGGCGACATCCGTCATGGCACCATTGGCGATCTCGCCGGGGCGCGTCGTCGCAACCACCGCAGGTTTGGCGATGCGGATCGGCAACCGGCCTTCCAAATCCAACGGTGACGTGACCATCCAGTCAACGGTCGATCGCAACTGGTCACCGTCCAACTCGATCGTTGCATCGCTTGAAAGGGTGATGCGGGGCGGTTGGTCCACTAAATTCCCGACCAATGTCGCAGCACCATCGGGACTTAACATTCGAAAGGTACTGATCGTCGACGTGCTAGTGGTTTCGGCGCCACTGGATCCAACCCGAGTGAGACCTTCGGATCGCTCTAAATCGACGACTAACATCGTACGTCCACTGCTGATCAAATTCAAAGTCGCGTTTTGAATCGAAAGACTTTCGTCGTCTGCCACAACACGAGGAATCGCAAACTCGACATCGCCCGTTTGATCATCAATCAATCGTTGAGCGCGAATCCGAATCGATGAACTACCTTCACTAGCATCCAAGCTAAAGTCGATCGTGCGCAATGCATCCGAGCGAAACGATTCAAGCGGTTCACCCGTTTCAACGTTCTCGATCGAACTGATGTTCCAACTTGAATCGTCGACCTGCAATCGACCATCCGTTGCTTGACCGCTGACTTGAACGTCCATCACGATGGAGGCGACGCCATCGTGAACCATCAATTCAGACGTCGAGGTCACACGCGTTTGACGCTCCTTGGCCGACAGCCAAATCGGCAATTCAAACGAAGCCCGGTCGAACTGAAATCGATACAGTCGGCTGCTGAGTCCTTCTTCTACTGATTCGCTTGACTCGTTTCGTACCCAAGCACGAGATCGCCAGCGCAGTCGATAATCGCCGCTGGTTTGAATCGTCAATTCACCGCGGTGGCGTAACGATCCCACGACCTCGACCGCTCGAAAACCAAGCGGAGATGCCGGAGACGTGGCGTCAGCCGCCAACTGTAAATCGAAGGTCAACTCGATTCGTTGTTGACGTTCTTCGTCAGGGATCACGACGGTGCGTAACTCGCCGACTGAGTCATCGGTGCGACCGGTCTTGTCGGTTGTGTTGCCGCTGGCGGAATCCTGTGATACATCACTTGATTCGAGGAATTCGATCGTTTGGCCGCTGGTCCCTAATCGGGGCGTGTCTAGTACCACCGAGTTTTTCGGGAGCCAAAGCTTGAACCCTTCGATGGATCCCTTCGCGTTTCGGATCGTCAATCGGACTGACATGATCGGTTGATCTTGAGGCGAATCCCAACGAACGTCGATTCGACTATCGACTTCTAACAGGGGCGAGTCGTCGGCAGATCGACGAATTTCGCCCCAGCGGACCGCAAAGCTACCGCCACCACTTTCGATCGCTAGGGCAGTCTTGTTCCCGGGTTGAGACGCGGTCCGCAGCGTCTCGTCGCCGCGTCCAATCACATCACCATCGACATCGCCTTCGTCGATCGTCAATTGAATTTGCGAGGGAACATCAGGCAGTCGAAATTCGACTGACTTCAAAGAGTGTTTTTGCACGTTTGCCGACATTTGGATCCGCAACATGGCGTCCTCGACAGCGGCTGTTTTTGCATGCAACACATACCCCAGCGATTCAGATTCATACGACATCGAATATTCATCGATTCCGCTGACGTCCGGTGGTGCTAGCCGGTGAAAGTTCGCCATCCCCAGCGGAATTTTAATCCAGCGATCGTTCGTTGATTCGATCGATAACTTTACGGTGACTTCAAGCTCGGCGCGGCCGTCCTCGGTGGTCCCGGTGATCGTGAGCGATTGGTAGCTAAATGGTTGCTGTAGCCCTTCGGAATCAGAATCTAGATTCATCCGTCGCTCGTACTCTTCCCACGTGACGCCCGGCATCAACACGTTGTTTTCCGCTTCGGTCAGAAACATGAAAGCGCGGATGGGTAGCGATTCATCGTTTCGCTGGAAAATCTGATCCGGTGGCATCGTTCCGGGTGGTTGGGCCTGCGCGGGGCGAAAGACCGTTCCAGCGAAAAGCAGCACTGCTAATCCGAATATCCAACTCTGCAGCATCCAACGGTTCAGCGCGCAGTCAGCAACACGGCGCAGACGCCGGTTCGATCGAAAGGCTCGAATATTGAATGAAGAGAAGATTAGCATGCGTCAACTTTGGTCGCAGATCACGCGAAATCTCAAGCGTTGGGATCGCTTGACGCGCGTCAACGAGAAGACCAAAAGCAAAAGGAGGAGATTGACGGCCGTATGAATCCGATTTCGGCACAACCGTACCGCCTACAGTTTACGCAAACGACGCAGCCCGCAAAGTGAAAAGAGGCCCTACACATCTCCATTTCGCGTGTTCGAGTTGGAAATGGGGGGCCGAAACAGAAATAATCCGGATAATCGGCAAGGCGGCGTTCTAAATGTGCCGTGATCGGTTCCCCCCGCTGAGGTGAGCTGGCCAAGCTTCAGTGTTTAACAGCGATACGCGTCAAGCGTTTGTCGCTTTTGCATCGTTCATATTCACAAAGATTAGCTGGTTGGATACTCGCCTCGATTCGTGGGTGCCAGAACCGTCGTGGGCGACGAAACCGCTGCCAGCGCGGTGCGGCTTAGTTCGAAAAACCAGCCGACGCGCCTGGCTAATTAACTTCGGCGGCTAGCAAGTCATGCTTGGATTGGACTTCGGCCAATCGGGCGGCCACAGCGTCGTACGCGTCGTTCGCTGTCTTCGCCGCCGCGCTGGCGGCCGCCAACGCCTGTTGCAGAGGCGGCATTTTACCCGCCAACTGATCCGCCTCGGCTTTCCGATCGGCAGCCAGCTTGTTCTCGATCGCGACCGAATCGTTGGCGGCGATCCGCGATCGACGCTTGGCTGCGAGTTTCAGCAAGTGGTCTGCGAATGCCTGTTCGCGGTCGGCAACCGTCGCCAAGTCGGTCGAACCAGCTTGCTGTCCGACGCGCACCGCAATGACGGCGTCCTGCAAGTCACGTGATGCTAAGGTCATCGCAGGTAGTTCGGCGTCGATCGCAGCAGTTTTAGCCCTTGCAGCGGCAGCGGCAGCGGTTGCGTTTTCCGATTCCGTTTTCTTGGCGGCAATTTGTGCATTCAACTTGTCAATCGGAGCCTTGGCTGCAGCGACCGCCGCATCGGCTGCGTCGCGAGCTGCTTTCAACGGCCCCAAATTGTTTTGAACGGACGTCAACGTTTGCTTAACCGCTTCCAAACGAACGGCAACCGGCGGCGGGTTTGAAGCCAACGGAATTTTCGTGGTTGGGTCTTCGGTTAACGTCGAGATCACCTGACCGTTCCAGTCGCCGTAGATGACTCGCTTACCATCATGCGAGACCGCGACTTCCAATACGTCTTCGCCCATGGGTTCGAATTCGCGAATTGCGTTCCCCGACGGATCCCACAACTTGACTCGGTTATCTTTCCCCGCCGTCACCAAGCGACCCTCGTGATCGAACGCAACATCCGTTGCACCGCCACCGTGGGCAGTTATCGACTTGATCAGTTTACCTTGGACCATGTCCCATAGTTTCACAGTGCCGTCTTCACTGGCGCTGGCCATCACGTTGGAATCATCACGCCATGCGACTGACAAGACGGCGCCTTTGTGATCGGTCAAGTCTAAATACAATCGTCCGGTTTCGGCTTCCCAAACACACAGCCCACCGGAACGATCGCCAGAGGCAATCAAAATCCCGTCGGGACTGTATCCCACAGCGAAGATCCAGTCGGTGTGTTTCTTTAAATCAAATAGCTGGCTACCGTCGGCCACGTCATAGATCCGCAACATTTTTTGCGGACCACCAAGCGCGATACGAGTCATCGAGTCATTCGCATCACCACCAAAGACGGTATCAAGTTCATCGCCAACCACGGCGACACGTTCGCCCGTCTTGACGTCGTACACCGCGACGATGCCGTTGGCACCATGTTCACCACCACCGGCGATCAAGAACGATCCGTCACGGCTAAACTTCAATGACTGAGCGATGCCTTCTTCAAAAGGCAAGATACCCAGCAATTCGCCCGAGTCGCTGTGGTACATCACAATTTGCTTTTGACCGGCCAAAGCCACGAGGGGAGCCCAAGGGCTGGCCGCGATCGCCGAAATCGCCGCAGGGCGATCCGTAACAACCGGTGCCGATTGAGGCAGGGCCGCTGGCATCGCACCGCCACCTTCGGGGCGTCCGCCGGAACTGGCGACAAACGCCAGCATGTTCTTCTTTTTCGCTTTCGCCTTGGAGGCGCTGCTTTCTAGGATGCCACCTTCGATCCAAGCCCGGAGCAGTTTCAGTTGTTCATCAGGAATGCGATCCTGGTTGGGTGGCATCACAGTGGTTTCGTCATGATTGACGAGTTGCCACAAGCGACTGCCATCGGCATCACCGTCATCAAACACCACTTCGCCGCTGCCACCACCTTCCATGACGCCCGAGTACGTATCAGCAGCGAACCCGCCCTTCTTCTCGCCTTGGTTGTGGCACTTGGCACAATGTTGGCGGAAGATCGGCTTGATGTGATCTTCGAACGTAACCTTGGGCGCATCAGTCGTCTTGGTGTCGTCTGCCACGGCAAAACCCGTAGTGCACAACACGAACAATGCGAATGAAGTAACGTTAAATTTCATAGGGAAATCATTCGAAAATAGTAAGCCAGATCCAGACGTAGCCATGACGGGGCGTAACCATGACGGGACGCGGCGAGTCGCCAGTGCCCGGATGGACCCGGGGACACTCTAGTGATTGAACACAAATTCGCGGCTGTTCAAGACTGCCCAATAGACATCTTGCAAAGCCAACACTTGATTCGGTTCATCCTTGACCGAGGCCATCAAATCCGTCTTCTCTTTTTCGGTTGGGATTCGTGACAAACATCGTGCATAGATTCGATCGATGACCGCATCTGCCGATAGCTTTTCCTCGTTGATCCACTTTTCAACCATTTTACTTCGCACAATTTTATTGTGAACTGAATCTCCGTTGATCAGGTGCAGAGCCTGTGACAACGATGGCTCCGTCGTTGCTTCGCACTCGCACACGGTGGCTCGTGGTGATCGGCCGAACGCGGTCAAGAAGTAATTTGACGTCGTGCCATCGGCGATCTGAACGGCTCGGGCACCCAGCGGCAAGCCGCGGAATTTATCAGGCGACTCGGTAACTTGGCTGATGCAATCCAACAGAGTTTCCGCGGGCACTCGGCGAACGATCGCTCGCGAGAAATTCAAATGGTCGTGAGCATTCGTTTCGTTCGTGGCCGTGCTGCGGCTATAAGCGTCGCTGTTGCAAATGTCACGTACCAAGCGGCGGAAATCGAACTTGTAATCGACCAATCGTTTCCCCAGTTCATCAAACAATTCAGGGTTCGATGCAGGATTGCTGACCCGGATATCATCCACAGGCTCGACAACCCCCACGCCCATAAAGTGAGCCCAGACACGGTTGGCGATCGATCGAGAGAAGTAGGGGTTATCGGGGCTAGTCAACCAATCGGCGACGACTTCGCGGCGATCTTTGCCTTTCGTTTCTGGCGCTTCACCGCCCAAGAACCTTGGCGGTATAGGCTTCTTGGTGACCAAGTGATTGACTTCGCCAGACGATCGGTTGTAAACGATTTTTTCACGATAGTCCTCGGCGTTCTTGCGTCCGATTTGCGAAAAGAACGACGCAAAACCATAGTAATCGTCCATCGTCCAGCGATCGAACGGATGATTATGGCACTGGGCACACTGTGTCCGAATTCCCATGAAGACCTGAGACACATTTTCGGCAGTCTTCAGCGTGTCGCGTTCAATTTCATAGAAGTTGGTCGGTGGAGACGTGAACGTTCCGCCCGTACTGGTCAGAAGTTCTCGCACCAATTCGTCGATCGGTACATTGCGAGCGAATTTGTCGGTCAACCAATTCGAGTACAAGAACGCCGACTTGTAACTGACAACGTTCGTGCTTTTGATCATCAGCAACTGAGCGAACTTCATGGCCCAAATTTCGCTGAACCCTTTTCGTTCCAGCAAACGATCGATCAACTCGGCACGCTTATCGGGTGCCGGGTCACCAACAAATTGACGGTATTCATCTTCGGTAGGAAGTTGACCGACAATGTCGATCGTGACGCGGCGGATGAATTCTTCGTCGCTGCATTTTTCACTGGGAAGAATGCGCAGCTTCTTTAGTTTTTGACCGATCAATTGGTCGATGTAATTGCCTTCCACCTTCGGCGGCGTGTACTGCAAATTTTCGGGCAACCCCAACACTTGGCTGCCAACGGTATGAGTGTCGAAGCGAGCCATCACGAACGCCTCGCCGCGCTGGCCGGCGGTGACGACACCCAGGTCATCGATCGCGGCGGTGCTGGGGTTGTTGGACGTGAAAGCAGCCAGCCTTGTAATATCGCGAGTCGAACCATCACTGTAGGTCGCGACCGCCACAAACCGCTGTGTCTTACCTTCGCCTTCGATCACCGCTTGCGGTGGGTAAACATTGACCTCAGCGACAGTTGGTGGCTTGGCATCGGCGGGATCAATTTTTGCGCCGTCTTGCAGCCATTCCAAAATCGTCGCGTAATAATCGCTGTCGGTGCCGAATAGTTTTCCACCGGTGTGCGGGACGCTACCAACGGCTTTCTTCAGAAACAGACTTTCCTCTGGGACTGCCAAGTTGATTCGACGGACACCGATTTCTCGTGTAATGCGGTGGAAGTCGCCGACGGGATCGAACCCGAACAGGCTGACACGGAAACCGTCTTTGCCGCGAGCGGCGCCGTGACATGAACCTGTATTACAGCCAGATCGGGTCAGAACCGGCATGACGTCTTTTCCGAAACTGATCGCAGGACGACTCGATGCACCCGAGACTTCAATGGGCACTCGAACTACCGCGCCAGCATACTCGCCGACCAGTTCTGTCTTTCCATCCGCCAGTGGCAGAACTTGAAATCCATCCAGCTTGACTTTCGATGGGTCGGCCACCGACCAAGTCACTCGGTCGCTAGCATCCGATGTGACGCCATCGTCTCGGCGGATGACCGCTACGAACGACTGGAAATCACGGGACGAACCAAGCTTGATTTCGTTCGGATAGACTGCCAAGTCGGGCGGTGTCGGTACATTCTTGTTGACCGAAGCGGTCAGAGTTTCCGCAGGCTCGCCCGCGATGCCAGTCAAAGCCCCGGTCGTCATGACGACGCCAAGGGTCATCGCACAAGCGATTGACCGACGAATCGCAAACAATCGAAAAGTAGACGTAGTTGTCATGATTAAACTTTCAAACAAGCCAAGCAGAATGGCAATCAAAACTTGGTGAATCGAGTTACTGGTTTTTCATCTGGCGGAGCACTTCGAGTCGGCTGAGCGGTTTTGGTTCCGCCGGCTTCTCGGGTTTCTTTGCGACAGGCTTGGGGGTCGGTTTGGGGGCGTCCTTCTTGGGCGGCAGCGGCGCGTCAATTCGCAGTTCACCGGTCCCCGTGGTCTGGTCGATCGTTTCATCGCCCACCTTCACACGAGAAACAACGACCAGGGTCTTGTGCTTGCCGACTTTGGCATCCGCCGCGACCTGGATGGGGAACGTTACCGTCGTGCTGTCCTTGCTGACTTTTTGGATCGCAGCCGGACTGGTCACGCCGTTGGGCATGCCCACCAACTGAACTTCGGCATCACCGGGCAAGTCACGCAATACTTCCATGGCCAGCGAAACGGTCGCCTCGGCGCCCTGTTCAGCAGCCGACTTGGGGAACTCGTACTTGAACATCGAATCTTGGACATCCAACATGATCGCCGGTGTTGTGATTTCGGCGGTGCCAGTTTTCGAGGTGTAGCTTGCGACCAGGATCATTGGCCATTTTCCGATCGCAGCCGAACCGTTGGCGGTGATTGGAATCGCAACCTCGGTTTTTCCTTTGGCGATCTTTTGACCATTGTTCACACCGACACCGGGCGGGTTGTAGAGAGTTCGGATTCGAACGTCCGCGTCAAAACCTTCCTGCTTGGTGATGCGAACGATCAAGTTCTTTGATCCGTTTCGTAGCAGCGGAGTCGCGGGCTGGACCAGTTCGATCTCAAACGGTGCCGCATCGGTAACTGCCATCGCAGCCCGCTCGGTATCGTGCGACCACATGTGGCGACGGTTTTGCCCGAGCACCAATTTGTGTTGCTGGCGGAACTGACCGACCACGTTGAAGTTCTTTTCGTCGCCATGACCGCGAACTGAAAACAAAGTCGCGTCGTGTTTCGCATCCGCTGCTGCGGTCAGCAGCACAGGGATTTCGCCGCGACCGGGCGGCATGGGGAAGGTCGTCACCTCGACACCGGGTGGCAAGCCATCGAGTTCGGGATTGATCTCGCCGTTGTACCCCTTGCGAGCAGCCAGCAGGACCACCGCAGTTTGTCCACCGACTGGAACGTTGACGACCTGGGCTTCATCACGTCGGAGTTCTTTTAGCGATAGATCAAAGGTGGCATCGGCGGGCGTCAATTCGATTCGGTAATGATGGATCGGACTTCCGCTGCGCAGGTGGTCATAGACTCGAACCGTGTGCAGCCCATCGGCTGGGCAGGTGAAGTCAACTGACGGGTCCATGTTGCCATTGGCATCGTCGGACGAAACGATCGTTTTATGATCGGGGCCAAAGACATTTAGTACCGCGTCGAGCGGCGAACGCACGAGGTCACGCGAGAAACACTGGACGCGGAACTTTTGGTTCTTTTTGCACTCAAACGAAAAACAGTCGTAGTCGCCTTCCTGCTCGATCACTCCACAGAAAGCCGCGGGAGCCTGGGTCACCGGCGCTTTGCGGTAGTCATTGTTCGGCTCGGTTTCCATCACAACGGGCAAGTCATTCACGCGAATCCAGTTTGGTGAAGGACTGACGCCGTTTTCATCTTCGGTGACGACGCCCCATCGCTCAACCGATTCGCT
Source organism: Rubripirellula sp. (assembly GCA_049680385.1). GTDB lineage: Bacteria > Planctomycetota > Planctomycetia > Pirellulales > Pirellulaceae > Rubripirellula. The sequence continues at coordinate 8,990 of JBAUHR010000520.1, forward strand.
GGGCAGTTGCACTGACGCATCGGTCACGGAACCGTCCAGCGAAATCAGTTTGGCATTGAGCACCGAGCCTGGCGCACCGCCGGCCGGTATGGTTGCAACCGGACGCGGGAACGATCCGACATGCAAACGGTATCCGTTGACTCGCGATCCACCAAACGCGCTGTCACGCACCAAGACCGTGTACTTGCCGTCTTCGGGAGCCACAAACGTGCAGACTCCGTCTTGCTGCAAAAGCGATGAATCGTCGCTGGTCGCGACCTCGAATTGCCCGCTGTCAAGAATCGCAACGTAGGGGTCCAAGATGTTTTGATTGTTGGTCGAATACCCTAAACGGATTCCTTCGATCTCGACATTGATTCGCTGACCGGCCTTCAATTCGACCTGATAGTGATCAACGTCCTCGCGGTCGGCGACGCCTTCGATGGTGTGATTCATCGAAATGATCTGCGGCGCAGCAAAGTCATTGTTTGGTTCGACTTCTTGAACGATCGGCATGGCGCCGACCCCAACGAGCCGCAGATTTGCGATTCCGGATTTGGTCACCAATCGCAGCGGGTACAGGCCCGGAGCCATCTTGGCGTCGGCCTTCAAACGCACCTCGACCGACTTGTCATCGACCGGCTTGACTTCAAGAATCTCGATACCGGCATGATCAGACAACACCTTGTGGGCATCGGCGATCCGTACACCGGTGAACTTGATCGTCGATTCTTCGCCACGCACGACACCGAGTGGGCTGAGTCCACTGACAACGGGAAAAGCCGCCTGCGCCGTGGCGAAAGACATCAGTCCGGCGATGATCGCTGCAAATGTAAATCGAGCTTTCATGAGTTCCGCAGAGTAAGAGACAACACAGTGTGCGAGGCGGTGTGCAACCAAGTGGCCGCTTTCCGATTCTCTCTAAACCAACAAGTTTCTTAAGCCAGTAATGGCTCGATCAGCTTGCCGCCGTCGACAATTTCGATCGGGCGATCGCCGGGGGCCATCAGTTCTTTGTCCGAAACGATTCCCATCAATCGGTACATCGTCGCGGCCAAGTCAGCGGGCGAAACCGGATCATTTTCAGGTTCGGCGGCTGTCGAATCCGATGCTCCGTGAATAACGCCGCCCTTGATCCCGCCACCTGCCAGCATGACGCTGAAGACTTTGGGCCAGTGATCACGGCCCGCGTCAGGATTGATCTTTGGTGTCCGGCCAAATTCACTGCTGACCATCACAAGCGTTTCATCCAGCATGCCGCGCTCCGACAAATCATCAATCAACGCCGCCAAACCCACATCCAAACTCGGCATCGTGTTGCGGAAGCCCTGCGTGATCTTGGTGTGCATGTCCCAGCCGCCGTACGTCAGCGTGACCAATCGGACACCCGACTCAACCAATCGCCGAGCCATTAGCAATCGCTGGCCAGCGTCGTTTCGGCCGTAGCGGTCGCGCGTCTTGGCGTCTTCTTTTTCGATATCGAAAGCCTCTTTGGCCTTGGGTGTATCGATCAAGTCGTAGGCACGTTGGTAGAACGTGTTCATCGCGCTGACGTTATCAGCCGACGTTGCCCCCACAAATCGCTGGTTGACCACATCAAGCGCGGCGCGTCGACGAACGAAACGCTGCTCGTCCACACCACCTGCCAAATCCAAGTCGCGAACTTTGAAATCGGACCGCGCCGGATCGGATCCAAGTGCGAAACCGCCGAAACTGCTTGGCAAGTAACCTGTACCAGCAAACTCGTTCGGTACGTTGGGAATGCAAACGTAAGGCGGCAAATTGTTCCGCGGACCGTACTCGTGACTGACCACCGCGCCGAAACTGGGATACTGTAGCGCCGGGCTCGGCTTGTATCCGGTGAACATGTTGTGCGTGCCCCGTTCGTGAGCCGCTTCGCCGTGCGTCATCGAGCGGATGACACTGAACTTATCAGCACGCTTGGCGAGCTGCGGCACCGTTTCACAGAACTGCTCACCCGTGTTGGTTTTGATCGGACGAAGTTCGCCGCGATACTCCAGAGGGCTGTACGGTTTCGGGTCGAACGATTCTTGCTGGGCCATTCCGCCCGGCAAGTAGATATGAATGACGCTCTTGGCCTTGGCCTCGACAAAGTCATATTGCTTCTGCTCGGCCATCGCTTGCCGCATTAGCAATTCAGGCAGCGATAGACCAATTCCGCCAAACGCACCTGCAGTTAGAAAACCGCGACGACTAAGGGGGTTACCGTAACAGCGCATGGTAAGAATTCTCCTAAGAAGAATTTGGGCATGACCGAGGGGGGATGAATTCGCCATGCGCCATCGAAAGGGCAAATGGAGAATGAAAGGGCAGGAAGTAACTTGGCGGGGCTCGGCTGCAACGAATTCGATGAACGAACCGATTCGGCCGAGTGGTTTGCGTCGTTGTCAAAAACGCATTGTAATTTGACCGGCTGGGGAAATCCCAGCCTTTGTCATCCTCAAACGTACCCGATGGCACTCGTTAGGTCAAATTGCTGGGGTTGTAACGGTGCTAACGCCCGGTTGGCGGATCAGCGTCCCACCAAATTGCCTCCCAAGATTCCGCCAAAACTGAGCAAAAATGGGAAAAAATGAGCATGAATGGACACTTCGACGATCTAGCAATCATTGATTGGAACAAGACGACGTGCCCCATTGGTCGATGGACTGGTGCGAAAACGACCAGAATATGATTGCGGGGTTTTACGTTTCTGCGGCGCTGGGCACGGAAATCGATAGCGATTCCTTGAACGTCGATTCGGCTCGCCAGCACAACTCGGCTGTGGAATTGGGGCGAAGACTGTTGCTACAATGGGGACTGCTCGCTGCCACTTCTCTCGCACTTCCGCTGAACGTCATTCATGCCTGCCGCAGTGTCCTATGATTTCCTGGAATCGCCGACTCAGGCGGGCGACCTCGGCGTGCTTGGGCATTACCGAATCATTTCGGAACTTGGACGCGGCGGTATGGGGTTCGTCTTTCGAGCCGAGGACATCAAGCTGAAGCGTTCCGTCGCCTTGAAGGTGATGAACCAGAAAATCGCAGCGGTGCCCAACAGCCGTAAACGATTCTTAACCGAAGCTCGTTCGATGGCAGCGATCCACCACGATAACGTGGTTACGATTTTCGAGGTCGGGGAATCCAAGGGCACGCCGTTCATGGCGATGGAGATGCTGGCCGGCCAGACACTTGAGTCATACAACAAGTCCAACCCCAGAACCGAATTCGAAACCATCATCGAATTCGCATCTCAAATCGCTCGTGGCCTAGCTGCCGCGCACGCCAAAGGTATCGTGCACCGAGACATCAAGCCTGCCAACATTTGGATTCAAGAAGGTGCGGGACGCGTTAAAATCCTGGACTTCGGATTGGCACTTGCTTCTACGCCGGTCGATCAATTAGCCGGACGCGGCGCGGTGATTGGCACACCTGGATACCTTGCACCTGAACAAGCCCGTTCGGATCCGATGGATGACCGCAGCGACTTGTACAGCCTCGGCGTGGTCCTTTATGAAATGTGCACAGGGAA
>JBAUHR010000521.1:0-2222 GCA_049680385.1 Rubripirellula sp.
ATGTTGTGGATATCTATCCACGTATGAGACTGCCACAGGGCTTCCGACTATGTATTTGCAGAAACGATTCGCGGCCGTCATTGCTTGGTCGGCTTTGCTTTGGATGACCGGATGTGTTGGCCCGATGGCTTGCGGGCCAAATGGCGCCAATGGACCTTTGGCGATCAATTCTTGCGGCGGATGCGGCGACTGCGAAGGTTGTGGCGAGCTTTACATTGATCCGTGGATCAATGAACCGGCTAACTGTGTCGACCCGTGCGACAAGTGCGGGAACCACAACGGTCAGTCGTGCGGGAAGTGCCGGTCGGTATTCAGCGGTTTCGAAAGCCTGTGGGGATACCGGTGTAACGATGGCTGCGATTCCTGCGGCAGTGCATCGTGTGGTGGCGGATGCTGTCCACCAATCAGCGGCGGCGCACTGGGTGGCGGCCCAGGCGACTGTGATTCGGGCTGCGGCTGCGCCAGTGGTTGTGATGGCGGTTGTGAATCGTGTGGCGGCCAGGATTCGGTGTACATCGGCGGTGACGAAATGATGCCGCCGACCGAATACATCGAAAGCACTCCGACACGAGCTTACGCACCGAGCCGTTCCCGCCAAATCTTCCAACCTCGCGGTGGCTTCGGTTCCGGGCTGCGATAGGGCGCTGAAGCAGTGGTGCGTCGTCAGTTCAAACGCTTCTTCATTGCAAAGAATCTTTGCAGACCCACTAGCCCGACGACTACGCTTGACCCGATCAAAACAAATCCCATCGTTCGAATGGGAACCGTGTCAGCAAAGAACTTGATCAACGTGACTCCGGTCGCGGCGACCATCAGCGCCGTTCGACCATAGGCCAACAGCGTCCGCTCGTTTGCCAAATGGGTACGGGCGAGCGCGAGATCGTCACGAGAATTTACCGCTTTATCGCCAGCCATCCTAATACTCGGACCTCGGGAAAGCCGCCGGTTGGCCGAACCAAGGTGGATAGAACCCTTCGCGAACGGCCAGCAAAATGGCTTTGCCGTGCAGGTGTTCGGGGCCGTGGGTGCAATCCCATTCTTGACGTTCTTCGTACCGCAGCACGCGTAGTCGCGAGCTCGGGTCGACCGCCCACCTCGCCAACTGGTTAGGCCGGAAATAGTTGACCACAGCGCCAGCCGTCTCGCTGACCGGCGCGTCGCTGTCACAGCCTGGCTTTTGGGCGCTACCTGGATCTTCCGTCGTGTGGACTTCGACAAACAGCATTCCCGTATCGGTCAACGCCTCGGTCATCCGATGCCAAACCTGTTCCGCATCGGCGGCGGGGATATGATCCAGCACGGTCGTTGCGATCAGAGCATCGATGCTGTTCGGTGGCAGCTCGACCTTGCGAACATCCGCTTCCTTGGTCGTGACTCGCTGCTCGACACCGGCGGCCTCGGCTCGTTCACGGACTCGCTTTAACCCACGACTGCTTAGATCGACGGCGGTGACTTGAAAACCGGCAGCAGCCAATGCGATCGTGTCTCGACCAGCACCCGCGCCTAGGTCCATCGCAGTGCCGCCGCATTCGATTTGATCCAAAAAAGCAGCGATTGCTGCCGTTGGTTCGTCACCGTAGGCGATATCCTTGCGGTCGTACGGTTCAAAAAAAGGGTCGGCCGTTTGAGGCATGGTTAGCAATCGCAAGTGAGGGCGTTTTTGAAAGGACCGTTGATTTTAGCGGCGTGGCAAGAAGCTGCCCACCGACAGGGCTGGTCAATCGCGTGGAACCTCGATGCCTCGAATCAACGCGCTCAGTTCCTCGTCGGCTGTTCGACCTTCGATTTCAGATTCGGCGGTCAATTGAACGCGGTGCCGCATCGCTGGGATCGCGATTTCGACCACGTCGTCCGGGACTGCGTAGTCGCGGCCACCAAAGGCGGCCAACGTTCGGGCCGATTGCATCAGCGCCAACCCCGCGCGTGGTGACGCGCCAATGTGGAATGCCGGCCAAGTGCGTGTGGCGCGGACGATCTTGTTGATGTAGTCCACCAAGCTGTCCTCGACCCGAACGCTGGCGCACATCTGCATGACTTGCAAGACTTGTGCAGGATTCGTAACCGCTTGAACTTCCTTTCGCAGTCGTTCGTTTAGATCTACTTGTTGGCTGTGCATCTTTAGAATTTCAGACTCTTGTTCGGCGCTCGGATAGTCGACACGCAACTTGAACATGAACCGGTCCAACTGGGCTTCGGGCAGGTTATAGGTGCCTTCGCTTTCA
>JBAUHR010000522.1:0-3085 GCA_049680385.1 Rubripirellula sp.
GTCCGCAGATTGGCAGAAGTCTTCATACCCGAATGCGAGTCGATTCTTCAAACATTGGCGGAACAGATCCCGGACGGAGATGTCACGATCATCCGCCGCGCCGCGCACACGTTGAAAGGATCTTCCAACCTGTTTTTTGCGTCGCGAGTGTCGGAACTAGCGGGACAGCTAGAAGACTTGGCAAAAACGACGACGATCGCGACGATACCGGCGACGTTCGAGATGCTTAAAGAAGAGTCGGACGTGATGTTGAGAGCGCTACGAAACTTTCTTGACCTTACCGCCGAATAAGCCCGACTGAAATAGCCGTTTACGGCGTGTCATCGGTAAGCCCAAGTTTCACCATCCAGCGTCGCGACGACGACGATCCTGATTCTTCGGTCTGTCGGGCCTCTCGCTGCAGATGCTCGATCTGTTCTTCGAGTCGCAGAGTTTTGTTGGCAAGTTCTTGTCGTTCGCGAGACAGCTTTGCCCGTTCTAACGAAGCATCAATTTCGCTGCGACGGAACTTGTCTTCCCACTCGGCTTGCAGTTGTTGCAACCGCTGGCGTTCAAGCAGTACCAATTCGTCTGCATCGATCATTTGTGCGATCGCAGCAGCACCAACCACTTCGCCGGGGCCTCGGATTTCGCAAGGCTGTTCCAACAAGCAGCGAAGCTCGCCAATTTCGTCGTCACGTTTCTTCAAATCGGATTCGCATTTTCGAAGCTGACTGACCAGCGATTCAACGAACTCGGCTGGACTCTCGGCTTCTGATTCTCGTTCGCTTTGCAACTCGTCCACAAACACTTGTGCATCAAACGTTTCTGCTTCCATCTGCTGCAAGATCAACGCTTTTCGCTCATCCCACGTCAACGCATCGCTTGTACTGGACTGTGGATTCGACAAAGTGCTGCGAACGTTTGACGCGGCAAGCTGGGCTGCCAAATCGCTATTCTGTTGGCGAAGTTCGTCATTCTCGTTCTCGACCGTTCGCAAATGAATCGCCAACTCGTCGACTTCCAACCGCATCATCTCGATCTGGTCAGACGACGTTGACGGGTCACTGCCAAGATCGTCCGACTGCGTCTGAGGAGTCGCCGCACTTTTTTCACAAGCGACAATGCGATGCAGTTCAGCAATCTGGGCCGTGATTTGCTCGAGCAACTGTGTATTGGGATCAATCTCGGGCAATGGAGTGGCGACGCCTGGCGCCACGACCTCAGTAGTCTGTTCGACAGAAACCGTTTCGGATGCTGATTCAGATGCGATTGCCGGAGTGCATGCAGGAACCGCCGCCCCTTTTTGGAGCGTGGTGCTTGATCGATTTCCTTTTCGCGACTTCCTGGCCATGATGCTTACTGGTGGGAGACAACCCGAACTGATAATCGTTAAGATCCGTACCCCAGTGGACGACCGGTGTCGCAATTGAGGTAGCATCTCATTGAATTCCTACGTCGGCTTCACGGGCAAGTCAAAAAAGAACTCATCGCAATTGGTTGTCATGGCGAAAAAGAAACCCGCATCTTCCGCAAATTCCTCCTCTGCTTCGAAAGCAGACGAGTCAATCAACTTCGAAGCGGCCTTGGCAGAGGTCGAAACGATCGTTGCAAGGCTGGAAAGTGGCGAACTCGGGCTGACAGAATCGCTTGGCGAGTACGAGAAAGGCATCAAACGTCTGAAACAATGCCACCGGCTGCTTGCTGCGGCCGAACAACGTGTCAGCGTTTTGGCGGGATTCGACGCCGACGGTAACCCAATCACCGAGGAACTTGGCGAATTGGAGGTTCGTGGTGGGGCCGGCCGCTCCAAATCGGGCTCGACAAAACCCGCACCTTCATCCCGTCGTTCAGCCAAGCAGACTTCAAGTTCCGACGAAGGTAGCGATGACGCCCTTAACGGAGGCCAGGAGTCGGAAAGCGTGGACGAAGCTCCAGGTCTTTTCTAGAATCAGTCGACGGGCTTACCTTCGGCATTCCGCAACTCCCAGTCGCCGCTAAGTTTCAGTCGTCGCCAAGTTTCAGTCGTCGCCAAGTTTCAGTCGCCGCCAAATTCGCCTACCCCCCCGATTCGACCGAATCCCGACGAAATCGAGCGGGTCCGGTCACGGTTCTTCGCGTCTAGCACCATCGCCCCTCTCTCTCATTCCCGATTGTCGCCGATAAATTGGTCACGCCTTCATCCATTCGACCGCCATCGGGAATCGATGACCTGAAGCCCTGGATTGAATCGGCGATGCAATCCGCGTGCGATTTTGGTGATGGTTGCCCGGCGGAATTGGCCGATGCGATGCGTTACGCGCTGCTGGCGCCGGGCAAGCGATTACGCCCAGCTCTCGTTCTGATGGCGGGCGAAGCTTGCCGGAAAACGCTGGACACGCAGCTTCGCGACCAACTGATGCCCGGTGCGGTCGCGGTTGAAATGATTCATGCCTATTCACTGGTCCACGACGATTTACCGGCGATGGACGACGACGATCTTCGTCGCGGCCGGCCGACCGTCCATATCAAATTTGATGAAGCGACGGCGATTTTGGCTGGCGATGCACTGCAAGCGCAAGCGTTTCGGCATTTGGCGACGCGAGTTTCGGATCCTGTAACAGCGGCCGCCGCGATGCGAGTTCTGGCCGAAGCAGCGTCCGCAAACGCTTTGGTTGGCGGACAAGCCGACGATTTGGCCGCGGAAAAGGGCAGCTCGGACCGAACATTGGAACATTTAGAGTCGATTCATCGTCGTAAGACTGGGGCACTTTTTGCAGCCTCGCTTGATTTGGGCGCGGTCTTATCAGGATCGGATGAGAGCTCGCGCCAGACTTTGGCCCAGTACGCAGCCGATCTGGGGCTGGCTTTTCAGGTCGTTGACGATCTTTTGGATCACACTGCAGATGAAGCTGACCTGGGAAAACGGGTCGGAAAAGACGCTGATCGCGGGAAATTGACCTATCCGGGTCTAATCGGATTGGACGGGGCTCGCAAGAAAGCACAATAGTTGGTTGAGACGGCAAAATGCCGAGCGTCAGTTTTTGGGGCTGCCTGATGGCGGTTAACATGGCTGGCGGACTACGTACTGGAGCGCACACATTGACGAACGCATCGAACACCCCCA